>NZ_CP156081.1:1045802-1358704 GCF_039830135.1 Defluviimonas sp. SAOS-178_SWC
CCCCGATCTTTACGCCGCCGTCCTGAAATCCCGGCCGGGTGTGACTGGCCTCGCCTCGCTGATCTATCACCGGCACGAGGAATGGCTTCTTTCCCGATGCGCCAGCGCGGAAGAGACGGACCGTGTCTATTCGCGTCGCTGCATCCCGGTCAAAGCCCGTCTCGACCTCATCTATCAGAGCCGCCGCACCCTTTGTCTCGACCTCTGGATTCTCGCCCGGACGGTGGGGCGTGTTGCCAAACGACCCTAATCGCGCGAAAACAGGAGCCTTTCCGCCGAAAAGGCTGAGAAATGCGCGCAATCGGCGGTATATTGTTGAAGGCGTCGGCAATACACCTATTACTGCGGCGTTGAGGGGCAACCGTCTGCAAGCAAGTTGGCAATGGGGCTTGGCGCCCCAGGCGCGTTCACGCGGGAAGAACGAGGCGAATAGAATATGGTCAAACTCGTCCTGTCGATGACCCGGGCACAGAAGCGGATGGTGCTTCTGCTCCTCGATGTCGGCTTCGTGCCCGTCGCGTTCGCCATTGCCTCGGTCATCCAGTATTCGACGATCCTGCCTTATCGGGTGTTCGAGACGAACTGGCCACTGATGCCGCTTTTGATGGCCGTCGCGCTCGGTCTGTCGATCATCCTCGGCACGGCCGATATCCGGCTCAAGCACTACGATGTCGAGGCGGCGCAGCGCACCGCGCTCTTCGCGTCTATTCTCGCGGTGGCCTGCGCGGCGCTGTCGAAGCTCGGCCAGACCAATCTGCCGGCGGGGTTCCATGTCGTCTTCGGTCTGGTGTTCTTCGCGCTGGCGGCCGGGGCCCGGATCGGTCTTCTCCATATCCTCCTGACGATCTACCGTCAAAGCACGGAAATCTCCCGCGTCCTTATATACGGCGCCGGGCGCACGGGCATGGCGCTTGCCGCCGCGCTGCGCAACCGGGCCGACATCATTCCCGTCGCCTTCATCGATGACAACGCGACGCTGCGGGGGCTGGTCGTCGCCGGTTTGCCGGTCTTTTCCGGCGCCCACATGAACCGCGTCCTCGGCCAGTATCGCATCGACCGGGTGATCCTCGCCATGCCGTCGCTGTCGGTGCACAAGCAGAGCCTGCTGTCGAGCCGGATGGTCAAGCTTGGCCTCAACGTGCAGACGCTGCCGGCCTTCGCCCAGCTTATCGGCGAGGAGGAACTGGTCGACAAGCTGATGCCGGTGCGGCCGGGCGCGCTCCTGAGCCGCAAGGGTCTTCATGACGAGATCTCGGCCGGATGCGACGCCTATCGGGGCGCGAACGTGATGATCACCGGCGCCGGCGGGTCGATCGGGCTTGAACTTTGCCGCCAGGTCATTGCCGGGGGACCGGCCAGGGTCGTGCTCTTCGAGCTGAGCGAGGTCGCCCTTTACAGCGCCGAAATGGAAATGCGGATCCTGACCAGCGACCTGCCGATCGAGGTCGTGCCGGTCCTCGGCTCGGTCGCCGATGGCGCACTGGTGGAACGGGTGCTGCGCGATCACGAGATCAGCGCGGTCTTTCACGCCGCCGCCTACAAGCATGTGCCGATCGTGGAGTCGAATGCCCGCTCCGGGATTGCGAACAATGCACTTGGAACCGCGATCCTGGCCCAGAAGGTGCGGGCCTGCGGGGTCGGGCGGTTCGTCCTCGTCTCCTCCGACAAGGCGGTGCGTCCGGCCAGCGTGATGGGGGCCTCGAAGCGGTTGGCCGAACTGGTGGTTCAGGGGCAGGCCGCGCAGCCCGGCAACACGATCTTCTCGATCGTGCGGTTCGGCAATGTCCTCGGCTCCTCCGGCTCGGTGATCCCGCTGTTTCAGGAGCAGATCGCGGCCGGTGGCCCGGTAACGCTGACCGACGAGGCGGTGACGCGCTACTTCATGACAATCCAGGAGGCCGCGCGGCTTGTGCTGATTGCCGGAAGTCTCGCCTCGGGGGGCGAGGTCTTCGTGCTCGACATGGGTGAGCCGGTGGCAATCCGCGACCTCGCGCGGAGGGTGATCGAATCCTCCGGATACACCGTCCGCGACAAGGCCAATCCCGACGGCGATATCGAGATCGTTACGACGGGCCTGCGGCCGGGCGAGAAGCTCCACGAGGAACTGATGGTCAGCAAGGGCGCGAAGATGACCGCGCATCCCAAGATCATCTCGGTGCGTGAGGCGCATCTGTCGGAACTCGAACTGGCGGCGGCGCTTCGCGACCTGCGTGATGCGGTTGACGCGGATGACGACGAATTGTTGATATCCGTGCTCAAGCGGTGGGTGCCAGGATATGATCCTGCTTCACGTCGAGTGATCGCTGTGCGGCCAGATCGCAAGGACGGGAACCTGACGGTCATCGCCGGCGAATAGGCGGCTCCATACGGGTGTCGACACTTCGCTCCTGAAACACGCCGGGAACTCCTTGTCCGGCAAAGCGCCTGGATCGTCATGAGGCGCGCCAAACTTGCTGCGACATGTCGATATCGCCATTGCCGGATCGTGGATGGGGCCGGCGGACCGGCGCCGCTATGACGATTCCGGCGGACCGGCGCCGCTATGACGATTCCGGCTGTGTCTTTTTCTGAACCGTCCTTGGCGATCCGCGAGGCTCAGACGATACTGATATCGTCGTTGAGAAGGCCGAGCGATGCGATGCCGGTGAGGGTGACGATATCGCCGCTGCCGAAGTTGAACACGGTATTGCCGCCGGCGACGGAGCCGTAGGTCGCGATCACCTGGTCGACACTCAACCCGCCGCCCCAGAGCGCGTCGTCGAGCACCAGCGTGTCGACATTGTCGGTGAAGTCGGTGATCAGGTCCTGACCATAACCCGCGAGGAACACGAAGCTGTCTGCCCCGACACCACCCGTCAGGACGTCGCTGTCAGCCCCGCCGTTCAACCAGTCATCACCGCCGCCACCGTCGATCGTGTCGTTTCCACCCATGCCAAATACAATGTCGCGCGCGTTTCCGTCGTTCTGTGCCGTGTCGGTATACTGGTCGTCGCCGCCACCGAGATGAACGGTGTCGCGACCGTCACCGCCGTTGACAATATCGTTGCCGTTCCCGCCGTAGATCGTATCGTAGCCGGTCCCACCGTTTATCGTATCGTTTCCGTCGCCGCCGGCGATCCAATCGGCACCGGAATCGCCGTTGAAGATGTCGTCGCCGCCACCTCCGTTGATCTTATCATTTCCGTCGCCGCCATTGACGGTGTCGCTTCCTTGGACGGTATTCTGGATCGTGTCGAAAAAGACATCATTGCCGCTTCCCAGCCAGATTTCATCACGCCCGTCCCCTCCGTAGACCACATCGTTTCCACCCCCCGCGTAGATGGTGTCAAAGTGCAGGCCGCCATAGATCGTGTCGTTGCCATATCCGCCTGCGATCCAATCGTTTCCGTTGCCGCCGTCGAAGATGTCATCGCCGCCGCCGCCATGAATCGTATCGTCACCGTTGCCGCCAATGACAGTATCCCGCCCATGAATGTCGCTTTGGCTGTTGTCGATGTAGATATCGTCGCCGTCGCCAAGGTAGACGAGGTCACGGCCGTCACCCCCGTCGACGACGTCATTTCCGTCGCCGCCGTAGATTGTGTCATACTGCTTGCCACCATAGATCGTGTCGGCGCCAAGCCCGCCTGATATCAGATCCTCGCCGTCCTCGCCGTTGAAAAGATCGTCTCCGCCGCCGCCGCTGCCGTTGATCGTATCGCGACCGCCGCCGCCAAATACCGTGTCGCCACCATGTTGATCGTTCTGGGGGCTGTCGTTGAAGACGTCATTCCCGCTGCCGAGATACACGGTGTCTCGGCCGTTGTCACCAAAGACGGAATCATCTCCAGCACCCGCGTAAATGGTGTCATAACGGGCTCCGCCGTAGATTGTGTCATTCCCGCCCCCCCCGGCAATCCAGTCGCTTCCGTCTCTTCCGAAGATGATGTCATCTCCGCCTTCGCCTCTCAGATTATTGGCGAGGCCGGAACCATAGAGGGTGTCGTTGCCCAACCCGGACCCGGTGACGTGCTCGAAGCCGTCGATGACATCGTCGGAAGCCCAGGAACCTGACACGGCGTTCGTGGCGAGGTCTACACTTACGCCGCCTGGCGCATTGAAATAGTCGATGCGGTCGAAGCCGCGGCCGCCCGAAAATCTGCCCACGGCATTGCCAACAGTAAGCTCATCATCGCCGAGGCCAAGACGTATTTGCTTTACGCCGGCGCCCGAATGGACGATGTCGTCGCCGCTTCCGGTCGCGAGCTTTCTGAAGTCCGAGGAGGCGTTCAGTTTGGCCCAATACTGACCGTTCACGGTGATCGTGCGGTTCGGCGCCAGGACCGCAGAGATATTGCCCGTCACGCCCGCGAAGTTCAGCCAGTCCGACGCATTCGTCGAAATGATGTCCCTGCGCGACGCGTCCTGCGCGGCATACATCAGGAAGTCGTCGGTGAAGGTATGGACGTCGTAGCCGGTCGGTGTGGCGCCGTAGATGTCGACTTTGAAAGAAGTGATCACCCCGGCATCATAAGCTGCGTTGTCGTCCACTCTCAGTTGCCACGTGCCGATGCTCGACAGGCCGCGTGCCCCTTCCACGCCGAAGGTCCAGGTGAAGCCAAGACTCATATCCGCCATCGCCGACCCGTCTGCCATCAAAAAGTACTCGCTGCCATCGGGCGCGATCAGCGTCAGCTCCAGGTCAGGCGAATAGGAATGGGTCAGTCCGACCGTGACCATGACCGTTTCGACGTCGATGTTCTGCCCAACCGTGACCTGCGCGAAGGCCGAGCTATTGTTGTTAATTGCCACCGAGCCATTGAAACTCGCCGAGGTCGAAGCCTCGTTTGCCGATGTCTGCGGCGAACCGTGCATCACGGTCCACACCTCGGCCATCCCGACGGCAGCGAGCGCATCCACCATGCCGAAGCCGTAGTCCGGATTGTAGCCAATCCCGCCCCCGTTCCACGCCCCGGAATTCGCGACCTCCCACGGGAACAACTCGAACGCCGCCGACGGCCCTGCATTCAATGCCGATCCGGTGTGGCTGGCCGACAGGGCAAGGATGTTATGCACGTCCCGCCAGCCAAGGTTCGGATTTGCTTCGAGCATCAGCGCGACGACGCCGGACACAAGTGGCGCGGAGGCCGACGTCCCGCCGAACACAGACGTGTAGCTGGTGTTGGTCAATGGATCGCCGTCGAGTGTCCCTGTGGAGTTGAAACCAGCGTTGCCGGTAAGGTCGGTCGTGTAGGCCGCATCGGGAGCTACCACGAGAATGCTTGCGCCGCGGTTTGAATAGTCGGTGATATCGCCGTATCGGTCGGTCGCGCCAACCGCGATCGTAAAGCGGCTTGCATGCATCCCGTCGCCGTTCACGTTCAGGAATTCGTTGCCTGCGGACTGGACGATGATCGTCCCAAGCCCGCCCCGGCCGTTCGCGGAAATGTTCGAGAATACGGAGTTGACATCGTTGATCCAACTGCCGGCCTGCGCGAGCGACTGGTAGGGATCGTAGTAGGGCTCGTAACCCCAACTGCAGTTCATGACGTCGAATTTGGCGGCGTTGTTCAAGGCGGCAAGAACGACATTGTCGGGTTGAAGCTGGACTTCATCGAGGAAGTTCAGCGATGCGACAGTGGCGTTCCAGGCCACCCCAACGCCTCCCTGGCCATTGAACGCCTCGGCGGCAATAAGGCCGGCGACCGATGTTCCGTGACCGTAGGTGGAGGTCGGGGCAGATGTGTAGGTAGTGCCAAGGTAGGTGAAGGCACCCGCAGGGGAGTAGTTGTCGTTCAGATCGGGATGCGACCCCTCGACACCATCGTCATAGATAACGACATCCACGTTCCGCCCCGTATAGTAGTCCCAGACGGTTTCGAGCCCCCCGATCTGCGCGAGATGCCATTGATTGCCGTAGAGAGGGTCGGTTGGTCGCATGAAGATGATTTCCGGAATGTCGTGTCGATTCAGTTGCGTGACCGGACCTTATCTTCGGGTTGTGGCCAAATTGTGCATGGAAACGAGAAAGTGCGCCCTGCGTTTTCAGGCCCTGTTCGAAGGAATGGCTTTCGCGCTCCTACCCGTTTCCCGATAGCGACCCGAACGTTCGGCTGGCGCACTCGTCGGTCCGTTCCCGGCGGTGATACACGGAAATTTAGGTGATAGGCGGCAAGGTCGAGCCCGAATCGGCCACCGGGACGAACAGGACAATGGCAGCTTTCATCTTGCGTGCGGTACATTTGGGCGGCGCATTTACGCATAGCAGCGGCCTCACCGACCTGACGGTCGCAAATGTGCAAGGTCAACTTCGCCTTTACACCGCGTCCGGTGCAGATGGCGGACTGTCCGTGTTCGACCTCCGGCCGGGGCGCGCGGCGATGATCATGTCGGAAGTCGGGGGGAGTTCGGCAACCGGGACGCTGGGGGTCGCGGATGTCGAGATTGCCACGATCGGCGGGCAGGCGGTTCTCGCGGCCGCCGGGCGGTACGACGACGAATTTGCGTATCGCCGCCTCGACACGACCGGCGACTTTCTTGGCGTGGCCGCCATCCCGTCGATTCCGATCTCGACTGCGGCGCTCACCGAACTGGAGATCGTTACCGTCGGCACCCGCAACTACCTGATCGCCGGGCGAGACAATGGCGGCGGCCTGAACGTCTTCGATATGACAGCGGATCTGGGTCTGACCCATCTCGCCACGCTCGCCGACAGCGTATCGACGACCCTTGCGAACGTCTCCGATCTCGTCGCCTTCGATACAGGTCAAACCCGTCTGGTATTCGCAGCGTCAGGTATTGAACACGGGGTTACCAGTGCCGCCATCGACAGTTCTGGCAATCTCGGCGTGATCGACACCGTTCGCGGCATGAAGGGGCTTGGCATCTATCAACCGACACAGCTGGCAGTTGCAGAGGTCGGCGGATCAGACTTTCTGCTCGTCGGTGCAGCCGGCAGCAACAATCTCAGTGTTTTCGAGATCAGCCCCGACGGGCATCTCAGCCTGCGCGACATGGTCTGGGATTCGCTCGACACGCGATTTCGCAATGTGACGGCATTGGATGTGTTCGAATTGAACGACCGTTCCTTCGTTCTCGCCGGAGGCAACGATGGTGGGATGAGCCTGTTTGAATTGGGGCCGAACGGCAAGCTGTATATCCTGACTAGCGTCACCGATACCGTCGCCACGACCCTTGCCTCGGTGTCCGCGATCGAGGCGGTGAATGTCGGCGGTGAGATTCAGGTGTTTGTGGCAAGCGGAAACGAGGTCGGCATGACCCAGTTCAGCCTCGACCTCGGAGCGATCGGCAACTTGGTGACGCCAAGCGGGCCGGTTGGCGATGCCGTCGGAGGCCCGGGCGACGATTTTCTTGTCGGAACGGATGCGCGCAATTCTCTTTTCGGCTTCGCCGGCAACGACCGGTTGGTGGATGGTGGCGATGTCGACATGCTCTATGGAGGGGCAGGGGCCGATACGTTCGTTTTCATGCAGGACGGGATGTATGACCGGGTCATGGATTATCAGCCAGGCATCGACACAATCGACCTGTCCGACTTCGACATGGTTTATTCGATCGCAGATCTCGGAATCCACTCCGCGGACTACGGCGCAAAGATCATGGTCGCTGGCGAAGCGATCCTGCTCGTCACCCAGAACGGTCAACCGCTGTCCGCGGCGGATTTCAGTACGGACGGCTTCATTTTCTGAACGTCTCGGAAGCGCTGCACGTGGCCGGTTGACGCGGCATCCTGCGGTGCCGCGCCTGCCGATCCTCAGACGATATTGATATCGTCCACGAAGATGCCGAGGTTCGTCACCCCCGCAACGGTCAGGCTGTGGCCGCCGAAGTCGAAGACGGTATCGCCGCCCACGACTTTGGCATGGTCGGCGATGACCTGCGCCACGGTCTTGCCGCCACCCCAGAGCGCGTCGTCGAGAACCAGCGTGTCGACATTGTCGGCGAAGTCGGTCACCCGGTCCTGACCATAGCCCGCGAGGAACACGAAACTGTCCGCGCCGAGCCCGCCGGTCAGCACGTCATCGTCGGTGCCGCCGTTCAGCCAGTCGTCGCCGCCGCCGCCATGGATCGTGTCGTTGCCCGCCATGCCGAAGACCTCGTCATGCGCGTTGAAGCCGAACTGCACCGCGTCCGTGTAGCGGTCGTTGCCGTCGCCGAGCCAGGCCTTGTCCCGGCCCATGCCGCCGTTGACGACGTCGTTGCCGGCGCCGGCATAGATCGTGTCGTGCTGGTTGCCGCCGTTGATCGTGTCGTTGCCGATCCCGCCCGCGATCCAGTCGTCTCCGTCATCGCCGTTGAAGACATCGTTGCCGCCGCCGCCGTTGATGCGGTCCGCCCCCGCTCCGGCATTCACCGTGTCCCGGCCGTGGATGTCGTTCTGGGCGTTGTCGTTGAAGACATCGTTGCCGGCGCCGAGATTGACCGTGTCGCGGCCATTGCCGCCGGCCACCACGTCGTTGCCGGCCCCGGCATAGATCGTATCGTACTGGTTGCCGCCGTTGATCGTGTCGTTGCCGAAGCCACCCGCGATCCAGTCCTCGCCGTCCTCGCCGTTGAAGACATCGTTGCCGCCGCCGCCGTTGATCGTGTCGCGGCCCGCCCCGGCATTCACCGTGTCCCAGCCGTGGATGTCGTTCTGCGCATTGTCGTTGAAGATGTCGTCGCCGGTGCCGAGCCAGACCTTGTCCCGCCCGTTGCCGCCGGCCACGACGTCATTGCCATCGCCGCCATAGATCGTGTCGTACTGATCGCCGCCGAAGATCGTGTCGTTGCCGGAATGGCCCGCAATCCAGTCCGCCCCGTCGCCGCCGATGATGCTGTCATTGCCGAGCCCGCCGTACAGGCTGTCATTGCCCGCGAGGCCGTGAATCGTATCGTTTCCGGCCAGTCCGTCAATGATGTCCGCCGCAGCGTTGCCGATAAGGAAGTCATGGCCGGAGGTCGGGCCGGTCACCAGGTTGAACTGCGGTCCGGTTCCGGGTGCGCCGGCCGTCCCGCCTCCATCGTTGTCGCGGATCGTGACGCTGGTGGTGATGGTCGCAAGGCCATTGGTGAACTGCGCCCCGGTCATGTTCGAAAAGACCACGCTGAAGCTCTCGTCGGATTCAATCGCGTTGTCGCCGATATAGCCGACGGAGATGTAGCCGCTGCGTGATCCGGCGGCGATCGTCATCGTGCCACTGCTGGCATAGTAGTCGCTTCCCGCAAGCGCAGAACCGTCGGCCGTGGCCCAGGCAACCTGCACATCTGTCGTCGCGGCCTCTGACAGAAGGACGTAGATATTGGCGTAAAGGAAGCTGGAATTGCCCTCGTTTACACTCGTCGCAACGACCGAGGCGACGATCCTGTCGGGTAGCGGCTCCGGGCCAATCGCGCCGGCCGAGAATGACCCGACCTGGGCAGGTCCGCTCAGCGGGCCGCTGTCGTCGTCCAGGATGGTCGCCCGGCCGACGAGCGCGGCCGCGTTCCAGGCGAACTCTGCATTGCGGATGTCGGTCAGAACCAGAACGAACTCCTCGTCACCCTCGATCGAATTGTCGCCGTAGACGGGCACATCGATATAAGTGCTGCGCAGGCCGGCCGCGATCGTCACGGTTCCGGATGCGCCGCCGTAGTCGTTTTCGCCGCGTGACGCGCTTCCGTCCTGCACGCTGTAGTCGAAAGTCACGTTTGCCGGCGCCGGGCGGTCCAGCGTGACGAGGAACCGGACGTATCGGAAGCTGCTGTCGCCCTCGATGATGGAGGCGTCGTGCATGCTGAGCGTCGGGATGATCGCGGCCGTCGACTCGACGCCGTAGATGGATGTGCCGGCGCCGCCATATCCTGCCGGACCCGTCAGCGGCCCGCTGTCGTTGTCGAGAATCGTCGCCGTGGCTTCCATGGCTTCGGCATTGCCCTGGAACTGTGCGCCGGTAATTCCGGTGAAGACGACCGAAAAGCTTTCATCTCCCTCGATCGCGTTGTCGCCGTAAACCGGGATCGAGATGTAGGTGCTTTCCGTTCCGGCGGCGAGCGTGATGGTGGACGAGGCGCTACCCATGTCGCCGGAGCCGACACCCGCGGAACCGTCCTGAACATAATACTTTAGCTGCACCGTTGCGGTGATGGGCCGGTCGAAGACCAGCAGGAATCGCGCATACTGGAAGCTCGAGTCGCCCTCGATCACCGTGGTGTCGTGGACCGTGAGGGTTGGCAGTGGCCCTGCCGAGGCCGGGCCGGAGAAACCGGTCCCGAACCCTCCGATACCAGCCGACGGACTCGGTACGCCGCTGTCGTCGTCGAGGATCGTGCCCGTCGCGACCAGTACCGGGAAGTTTCCATCGAAGACCGCGTTGGAAACGTCGGTCATTACCAGTTGCAGCGTCTCGTTGCCCTCGATGAGGTTGTCGCCGTAGATCGGAATGTCGATATATCCCGTCTGCTGGCCCGCCTGAATGGTGAAGTTCTGCGCCTCATAACCGAAATCCCCGAGGGCGCCTGACGCCGTCTGGCTCTCGACGAAATAGCTGAATGTCACCGGAGCGGTGGCCGTCCGGTCGAGTGTGACGAGAAATCGCATGTACTGGAAACTCGAGTCACCCTCGATCACCCCGACATTGCGCACACCGACCGTTGGAAGTGTCGCGGAAGCCGAGGCGGGGCCGAAGATTGCCGTGGCCATGCCGCCAGGCCCGGGCGAGGGATCGGGAAAGGCATCGTCGTCGTCGTAGATTGTCGCGGTCGCCACGAGCGCGGCGGCATTGCCGGCGAGCGTGGTGCCCGGCGCGGCGTAAACCACGATCTGAAACGTCTCGTCGCCTTCCACCTGGTTGTCGCCATAGACCGGCACCTGGATCGTATAGCTGGTCTGGCCCGCAGGGATCGTTATAAGCTGCGCCTGGCTGTTGTAATCGCCCTGCTGCGACGACGCCGACACATCCTGAAGGTAGTAGTAGAACTTCGTATCCGCGAAGGATGGTTGGTCCAGCGTGACCGTAAAGTTGGCGTATTGAAAGCTGCTATCTGCTTCCAAAACATTGATGCCTTGGACGTTGAGAATTGCCATTTCTTCCCCCAATAAAAAAATCTGTCAAAGGCTGGAATAAAGACCCAGGCGAGAAACTATTTTAGGTTGGTACCTGGATAACTATGAATCGACAGATTTGGTTGGTGCATATTTCGGGCGATCCGCTGCCATAGGTTGGGTCGGCGATACTGCAGAAACAGAACGGTCGATCCGTTCACGCTCGTTCGATTGGGCGGCCTGATCGCGGCGGGCCGCCCTGCGAAGGTATCTCTCTCAGACGATATTGATATCGTCTGCGAAAATGCCGAGGTTCGTCACCCCTGCGACGGTCAGGCTGTGGCCGCCGAAGTCGAAGACGGTATCGCCGCCGACGACACTGGCGTGGTCGGCGATGACCTGCGCCACGGTCTTGCCGCCGCCCCAGAGCGCGTCGTCGAGAACCAGCGTGTCGACATTGTCGGCGAAGTCGGTCACCCGGTCCTGACCGTAGCCCGCGAGGAACACGAAACTGTCCGCGCCGAGCCCGCCGGTCAGCACGTCATCGTCGGTGCCGCCGTTCAGCCAGTCATCGCCGCCGCCGCCGTTGATCGTGTCATCGCCCGCCATGCCGAAGACCTCGTCATGGGCGTTGAAGCCGAACTGCACCGCGTCCGTGTAGCGGTCGTTCCCGTCGCCTAGCCAGGCCTTGTCCCGGCCCATGCCGCCGTTGACGACGTCGTTGCCGGCCCCGGCATAGATCGTGTCGTGCTGGTTGCCGCCGTTGATCGTGTCGTTGCCGATCCCGCCCGCGATCCAGTCGTTGCCATCGTCGCCGTTGAAGACATCGTTGCCGCCGCCGCCATTGATGCGGTCCGCCCCCGCCCCGGCATTCACCGTGTCCCAGCCGTGGATGTCGTTCTGGGCGTTGTCCCAGAAGATGTCGTTGCCGGTGCCGAGATCAACCAAATCGCGGCCGTTGCCGCCGGTTACGACGTCGTTTCCATCGCCGCCATCGATCGTGTCATACTGATTGCCGCCATTGATCGTGTCGTTGCCGATCCCGCCGAAAATCGAGTCCTCGCCATCCTCTCCGTTGAAGACATCGTTGCCGCCGCCGCCATTGATCGTATCGTTGCCCGCCCCGGCATTCACCGTGTCCCGGGCGTGGATGTCGACCTGGGCGTTGTCGTTGAAGATGTCGTCGCCGGCGCCGAGCCAGACGGTGTCGCGGCCGTCTCCGCCGTCAACGACGTCGTTGCCCGCGCCTCCGTAAATCGTGTCGTACTGGTTGCCGCCATAGATCGTGTCGTCACCGTTGTTCCCGGCAATCCAGTCTTCCCCGTCGCCACCGATGATCACGTCGCTGCCATCGTTGCCCGACAGAGAGTCGTTACCGAAACCGCCGTCGAGTTCATCCGCACCGTCCCCGCCAATCAGCGTGTCGTTGCCGTCATTCCCCACAAAGTTGTGATCGACACCGTTGTTGCCGGTCACCACGTCAGCCCATTCGGACCCCCAGACATATTCGATGCCGGACAGGGTATCCGTATCACCGTATGTATCGGTCGCAATTCCCGTGATGAGGTTGACGATGGCCCCCTGAGAGCCGCCCTTGTCTCCACTGGAATTGTATGACACCCAATCATCCAGTCCCGCACCGCCATTGATCGTATCGTTTCCGGCCAGGCCGTTAAACGACTGTCCCCCTGCCGCTCCGATCAGAGTATCGGCAAACAGGCTTCCTCGAATCCCCTCGATGCCGGTGAACGTATCCGTACCACCGAGGCCGTCATTCGCGGTTCCGCTTCCGTTGCCATTGAAGACAACGTTTACGCCGGATGCCGGGTTGTCCCAGTAGAAGTCGAGGTAGTCCCAGTCCGCACCGCCATTGATCGTATCGCTTCCGGCACCGGCCTCGAAATAATCGTCGCCCGCGCCGCCGGAGAGGGTATCATTGCCGTCACCACCGCTTAGTTGGTCATTCCCGCCCGCGCCAGAGAGGCTGTCGTCTCCTCCATGGCCATCGAACCTTTCATCCCCGGCACTTCCGTTGATCGTGTCGCCGAAGTTGGTTGCGCGGATACGTTCTATGCCTCCGAACGTGTCAGTATTACCGTTCCAGTCAACTATGGATCCGTTTCCGACCCCCGAGAAGTTGACGAGAATGCCGGCGCTGGCCTGTTGATCGTCCTTGTAGGATATCGTGTCCCAGCCGGCGCCGCCGAAAATCTGGTCGATACCGGCACCAGGTTCGAAATAGTCATCTCCGGCTTGCCCGACGAGGCGGTCATTCCCGTATCCGGCTTCAAAACTCTCGTCGCCGGCACTGCCATTCATGGTGTCGTTGAAGTCAGTGCCGCGAATGCGCTCGATCCCGCCAAAAGTGTCGGTGTCTCCGTTCCAGTCGACAATCGTTCCCGTGCCTATCGCCGAAAAATTGACGAGTATTCCCGAGGCCGCTTGCGAGTCCCGATCATACGCGATCGTATCCCAGTCAGCTCCGCCAAAGATCTGGTCGTTGCCCGATCCAGGTTGAAAGTAGTCGTCTCCAGCCTGACCGATCAAAGTGTCGTTGCCCTCTTGGCCCCGAAACTGCTGATCACCGATATTACCGACCATCCGGTCATTCAGAGCGGTGCCCTCGACTCCTTCGATGTCGAAGAATGTGTCGTTTCCGCCGAGGCCATCTGTCGTATTGCCGTCACCAGCCGACGTGAAATTCACGACGATACCGGACGTTGGATTGTCCCAATAAAGCGACATGAAGTCCCATCCGGTACCACCCCGGATCGTATCGTTGCCCGCGCCACCCTCGAAATAGTCGTCTCCGGCGCCGCCGGTCATGAAGTCGTTGCCTGACCGGCCACTTAAGTCGTTGTCCTGTGCATTGCCCAGAAGAGTGTCTTTGGAATCGGTACCGATAACGCGCTCGATCCCGATGAGCGTGTCAGAGTTCCCGAACCCATCGGTTGCCGTCCCGAGTGCCAGATCGACCCTGACCCCGGCGCCGCCGCCGTTCTGCGCGTCGCGGTTGTAGTCCACCCGATCACGTGTCCCGATTCCGCCGTTCAACGTATCGTTGCCCGCACCGCCCTGGAAGACATCGTTGCCATCAAGCCCGATGAGCAGGTCGTTGCCGTCGCCGCCTTGCAGGTTCTGGTCGCCCGCAGCACCAGTGATCGTGTCGTTGAACGCAGTGCCCTCGATCCCTTCTATCCCGGTGAAGATGTCGGTTCCGCCGAGGCCGTCAGTCGCGGTGCCGTCTGTGGCGTTGCTGAAGGTCACCACGACCCCGCTGGCGGGACTGTCCCAGTAATAGGAGATGAAATCCCAGTCGGCGCCGCCGTGGATCGTGTCGTTCCCCGCACCGGCCTCGAAATAGTCGTCCCCCGCGCCGCCAACGAGACTGTCATCGCCGTCGCGGCCGCCGAAGTTGTTGGTCTGCCCGTTCCCGATCAGGGTATCGTTCGCATCGGTTCCGCGCACGCGCTCGATCCCCGAAAGCGTGTCGGTGTCGCCGAACCCGTCGATGGCGACTCCGGTGGCGAGGTTGACGTTGACGCCCGCGGTGCCCCCGAAATTGGTGTCGCGGTCATATCGGACTTCGTCTCGCGTGCCGTTCCCGCCTGTGATCGTGTCGTTGCCGGCGAGGCCCTCGAACCGGCTTTGACTGGCGTTGCCGATCAACACGTCCGCGAACTGAGATCCACGAATGCGCTGGACATTGAGAATGGTATCGGTGCCGCCGTCGCCGTCATTCGCGAGACCGCTGTTCAGGTTGACGTTCACTCCGCTCGACGCGTTTTGATACGACACCAAGTCGTCTTCGAGCGTGTCACCACCGTTCAGCGTATCGTTGCCGAGCCCCCCCACCAGGAAGTCGAAACCAAGTCCGCCGTTCAGGGAATCGTTTCCGGCCCCGCCATTCAGATCGTCGTCGCCGGCGCGGCCAAACAGCGTGTCGTTGCCGATGCCCCCATCCAGGAAATTGTCACCGCTATCACCGTTCATCAAGTCGTTGTTGTTCAAGGTGGTGAGCGGGCTGTTCGCGAGGTTGATATTGCTGCCTGGCGCATAGGCACCGGATGCCTGCGAGACCGAGATCAAACTGCTGGACAAGAAGTTGTTATAGGCCGCAAGGGACGAGATGGTCGGCAAGGCATGCCCAGCGACGGCGTAGACATAGTCCGTCGAGGTGGCGTCGTCATAGAGGATCATTATGACGGTCGTGCGAGTCGTGCCGTTGTCGTCCCAGGTAATTTCACCCAAAAGAAACTCGTCGGATGGGTCGTCCGAAAATATATTGTTGTTATTCAGCGATCCCCCATCGACGAGCGTGTCGACCCGGTTCGAGGATGTCGTCTGGATCTCCGGAAGGTCTCCGGGAGCTGGCGGGGCGATAACGGAATAGCTGAAGGAAGGTGTGACGCCGTCATTATAGACATTTGAAAGAGTCGACGCGCCCAGAAAAGCCGACGGATTTCCATTGATATCGTATTGAATCTTGAAGCCCGAAAACGAGTATGTTGGCATCTTTTGGTCCCCCGAAGACCCAATCGCCAGCGATCAGCAGTTCATTTAATTGCCTTAAATGGCCATTGGGAAAGATACAGCCGAGTTTCGAATATTTGGGCATGCCTCCGGAGTCGTCAAGCTGATAAGGGTTGGCGACTTTCAACCCAAAGTGGAAGTGATTCCTCTGGGTGTTCAGACGATATTGATATCGTCCACGAAGGGGTAGAGGTTCGTCCCCCCGCAATCGTCAGACTGTTGCAACCGCCGAAATCGAAGACGACATCAGAGCCGACGACGCTGGCATGGTCTGCGATAACGTGTGCCCCCGTCTTTCCGTCGCCCCAGAGCGCGTCGTCGAGGACCAGCGTGTCGACATTGTCGGCGAATACGGCGTTCCGGTCCTGGCCATAGCCAGGTAGGAAACACGAAACTGTCCGGGCCGAGCCCGCTGACCAATTACAACGAAACGAAAAACTGGTTCATTTCGTAGAAACCGGCGTCAACATACGAGCACCCGCGGAATTTTTCATTCAGCCACTTGGCCTTGATGCCGCGTCCTTCGAGAATGAATATGGGATGGCATCTTTCGATTATTGATCGCGCGCCCATAAGGGCGGGGCCCTCGAAACCCTCCACGTCAAGCTGGATCAGAGATACATGCCGACCTGTCGGGACAAGGCTATCCAAAGTCTTCACCTCCACCTCAAGGAATCCGTCCCCGCTGATCTTCCTGTTCGGATCGATTCGCGCCATAGCTGCTTTGGGTTCGGTGCTTTTTGCATCCTTGATCTGAAGTTGGGCCGTCGATTCCTCCCGCCCGACGGCACAGGGGAACAGGACAACATTGTGCAATTTGTTGATTTCAATTGTCTTCTTCGCCGCGCTGTAGTTGACAGGGTTTGGCTCAAACGACCACAGAGTCGCATCGGGCGCCAAGCCCTGCGACACGCCGGGGAAGAAATCACCAACAAACGCACCACCGGAAATCACGTCGCCTAACTTGGCATTGCGCATTATAAATTCGATAGTCCGGGCCTCGTAAACAAGGCCATTGCTAAAATACTATATGGCAAGAGATCTGGTTACATATTCTTCGGGAAACGCGCAAAATCCAAATCAGCTGGAATATATCGTAAACTGATCTCCGGTCACGTTACTATCTCCCGCAGGCCATTTACAGTCTGCTAAAGTATGGTTTTAACTTATTCTACCCCTGATATCACACCCGAGATCGGCGTCAATAACAGAGGACATAAACCCCGTCACCCCGGCATGACCTGCCGGATGTTGGGACTCTGAGGATCGTTTCAGATCGACCCTGGCACATCAACGCTGACGGAAGAGGTTACATCTTCATCGCCCCTCTCAGACGATATTGATATCGTCCACGAAGATGCCGAGGTTCGTCACCCCTGCAACGGTCAGGCTGTGGCCGCCGAAGTCGAAGACGGTATCGCCGCCGACGACACTGGCGTGGTCGGCGATCACCTGCGCCACGGTCTTGCCGCCACCCCAGAGCGCGTCGTCGAGAACCAGCGTGTCGACATTGTCGGCGAAGTCGGTCACCCGATCCTGTCCGTAGCCCGCGAGGAACACGAAACTGTCCGCGCCGAGCCCGCCGGTCAGCACGTCATTGTCGGTGCCGCCGTTCAGCCAGTCATCGCCGCCGCCGCCATGGATCGTGTCGTTGCCCGCCATGCCGAAGACCTCGTCATGGGCGTTGAAGCCGAACTGCACCGCGTCCGTGTAGCGGTCGTTGCCGTCGCCGAGCCAGGCCTTGTCCCGGCCCATGCCGCCGTTGACGATGTCGTTGCCGGCGCCGGCATAGATCGTGTCATGCTGGTTGCCGCCGTTGATCGTGTCGTTGCCGATCCCGCCCGCGATCCAGTCGTTGCCATCGTCGCCATTGAAGACATCGTTGCCGCCACCGCCGTTGATGCGGTCCGCCCCCGCCCCGGCATTCACCGTGTCCCAGCCGTGGATGTCGTTCTGGGCGTTGTCGTTGAAGACATCGTTGCCGGCGCCGAGATTGACCGTGTCGCGGCCGTTGCCGCCGGCCACCACGTCGTTGCCGCCGCCGGCATAGATCGTGTCATACTGATTGCCGCCGTTGATCGTGTCGTTGCCGAAGCCGCCGGCGATCCAGTCCTCGCCGTCCTCGCCGTTGAAGACATCGTTGCCGCCGCCGCCGTTGATCGTGTCGCGGCCCGCCCCGGCATTCACCGTGTCCCAGCCGTGGATGTCGTTCTGCGCATTGTCGTTGAAGATGTCGTCGCCGGTGCCGAGCCAGACCTTGTCCCGCCCGTTGCCGCCGGCCACGACGTCATTGCCATCGCCGCCATAGATCGTGTCGTACTGATCCCCGCCGAAGATCGTGTCGTTGCCGGAATGGCCCGCAATCCAGTCCGCCCCCGCAGCGCCGTCGATCCGGTCCGCGCCGGCATTGCCGCCCAGCACGTTGTCCCCGCGGTTGCCGGTCAGCCGGTTGTCCGCGCCGTTTCCCGTCAGCGACAGGTTGGCGACCCCCAGAAGCTCCGCATCCGCGACGCCCGAGACCAGCGTCAGATCGCCCGAGGTCCGGAACAGCGTGCCGTCGACGAGGTCGAGCTTCACGTTGCCGGCCGAAAGGTCCACCGTCACCACCGAGGCCGGGCCGACCTGCGGCGTCACCGTGACGCTGACCCCCGCGGCCGGCGCCAGCTTCAGCGCGTAGCCCCCCGCCGCCGCCGTCGAGGTCGCAGTCGCCCCGATCGCGAACCCGACCCCCGACACTCCCTCGCCGATCGAGTAGAAATCGTCGTTATCATTGTCGTCGTAGGCAACGCCCGTCAGGAAAACGTCAGAGCCGACCTGGCCGAAATTCTGGGTCATCACCGAGGCATTGAATGACTGCCCGAGTGGCACATGGGTGATATGTCCCCAGGGCGAACTGGAAATGGTATAGGTCCCGGTCTGGATCGAAATGCCCGCTTCGCGGACGCCGCCGAAGAACAATGCCTCGCGATCGCTGGACCCGGGGGTGTTGTCCACCGCGTTCAACATGGTGAGGCGGAAGAGCTCGTCCGCCGCCGCCTTCTGCGTCGAGAACGTGTTGGCGTTCACGACGCCGAGGATTTCGGCATATCCGAAACCGGACCCTCCCGGGTAGCCGGTGGCGTTGATCCGGTCGTCCGGCAGGCTGTTGCCGCTGCCGAGGTGGTCGAGTGTGCTGTTGGCGATCATCCAGCTGTCATGGCCGGAGGCGGCTATGTCAAGAAGACCGTTCGGCGCCAAAACCTCCTTGGCGGTCGAGGAAATCGTCCCGGCGGTCAGACCGTCGTTCAGGCCGATGCCCTGACGCGCGGCCTCGGCGTCCGGGTCGAGCCGCGCCCGGTTCACCAACTCCAACATGTACTGCTCTTGTGCGCTCAGCGTCATTGCCGGCAACTCCCCAAACTACGCAAATCATCAATGAGGGGGCGGGGCCACCTTGCCCGGATTCTCCTCATGCGTCTACGGTTACCACCATTCTCGGCGGCGGAAATCCCCTTTTGGGTGCATGTCGGCTATTGTCCCGCAATTCGCGACAAAGCCCTCCCTCCATGCCGGATCGTTCCGAGCGAATGGCCGTGCCAAACCGGTCGATCCGCCAAGCCGGTCCGGAGCCGAGGCCACTTGCCAGCCGTCAAGTCACTCCGAACGGTTTCGGAACAACCGTTGCGTCGCGGCGCCGGCGGCATGCGGCCCGGCCGTCGGGACGGTTTGACATCGAGCCGGAATTGTGACCTCTGCGAGCCACCGTGGGCGTATGTGATATCGTGGCGCCGGACTAGATCTTGCATCTCGGAGGGGGCTGAATTGGGGACTGAAACCCGGTCGGGTGAAGCGACGAAGGGCCTCGGTCGACCGACCGAAGAGGCGCCTTCCGCCGGTAACGGCGCGGGACGGCTTGTCGCCGTCGTCGTGACGCATAACAGATGCGCCCAGCTCGACACCACCCTGACGCGCCTGGCCGCCGAACCGAAGAACCTTCTCCATGCGGTTGTGGTGGTGGACAATCAGTCGACCGACGACACGGAGAAGCTCCTGACCCGTCACGGGGCAGCCCTGCCAGACCGCCTCCTGATTCACCGCAGCGATACCAACCTCGGCGGCGCCGGTGGTTTCGCACTCGGGATTCGGCTGGCGGTCGAGCGCTTCGATCCTGACTGGGTTGTCGTGATGGATGACGACGCCCGGCCTGCCTCCGGTGCGCTCGACGCCTTCCATGCCGGCGACCATGCGGGCTGGGAGGCGGTTGCGGCGGCGGTCTATTTTCCGGGCGGGGACATCTGCGAGATGAACCGGCCATCCTGCAATCCGTTCTGGTCCGGCGCGGGAATGGCCCGCCTCGTGCGGCATGTTGCGATGGGTCGGGGTCGGGACGGATTTCACATCCCCGTCGCCGCCTATCGAGATACGGAGCCGACGCCGATCGATGGCGCCTCTTTCGTCGGGCTCTTCCTGTCGCGACGCGCCATCGCCTTGGCCGGGTATCCGGATGCGCGCCTTTTCATTTATGGTGACGACGTACTCTACACGTTGGGGCTGCGGGAGCGGGGCGGTCGCATCTGCTTTCATCCGCAAGTGCGTTTCGAACACGATTTCTCGACGATCCACACCGCGGAGAAGCGGTTCCTGCCATTGTGGAAGAGCTACTACCATCACCGCAATCTTCTGATCGTCTATCGCCGCGCGGCAGGGATGCTGTTCTGGCCCGCGCTTCTTCTCATTCTGCCGAAATGGATTCTGAAGGTCCGCTACCACGCGGGTGATCGGCGAGCCTATCTGCGTCTTCTGGCGCGGGCGGTGCGTGACGGTTTGACGCTGCGGCTGGACGTGGCTCTGGCCGACATACAGGCAGCTGCGCGCTAATTTTCGTTCAGGATGTCACGGTGGTAGCGTTGCAGCATGACGAAGCTGAACGCGAGCAACAGGAGCGACAGCAGAATGACATAGGGCGCGCTGACGTAGTCGGCCGAATACATGGGATAGAATCCCCGACGCATTTCGCCGACGACATGAAGCAGTGGGTTGTACCAGAGGATATCCTGCAGCAGACGGGGCAGGTCTTCGTAGATGAAGAGAATGCCCGACATGAGGAATAGCGGCCGCGACAAGATCGACCAGATGAGTTCCCATGCCGGGAAGACGCCGATGAGAAAGCAGTTGAAACTTCCGACGCTGATCCCGAACAGCGATGCCATCGAAATGGCCAGGAGGATCGGCCCGAAGTCGAGAACCGATTTCGTGTCGCTGAAGAAGAAGATCCCCGTCAGCAGCAGATAGGCAACCATCACCCCTGTCAGCGTGTTCAAAACGGCGCGCGCTATCAGTGCGTCCATCCAGGTCACGGCCGGATACATGAGCAGCGGCTTGG
Organism: Defluviimonas sp. SAOS-178_SWC; assembly: GCF_039830135.1. Classification (NCBI taxonomy): domain Bacteria; kingdom Pseudomonadati; phylum Pseudomonadota; class Alphaproteobacteria; order Rhodobacterales; family Paracoccaceae; genus Albidovulum; species Defluviimonas sp. SAOS-178_SWC. Next base: position 1,066,700 of record NZ_CP156081.1, read on the forward strand.
AAAAGCTCAGGGCGCGCGAAACGGCGTTCAATATCGACTGATAGAGCGAGAACGGCAGAAAGCCAGTCGCGTAGAAAAGCATGAAGCTGGTTCCGAGCGCCGGATGATGAATGAGGAGTGAAAATCCGAACGCGAGCATGAGGACGCCACCCAACGGCTCCAAAATGGCCCAGACGTAACCGCCCGGCGACTGGCCGTATCGCGTCGACATTTCTCGGAGGATCAGCGCGAATATGGTTCGAAATGACGCGAAGGAACGTGTTCGTATGCGCTGCGGAATCATCGCCGGTGGCACACCCGCCGGCTGAGCGGGCGGGGAGAACGGGTCGGAGGAAGGCATGGTGTGTGCGACTCTGCTGGTGTTTCCGTCTCGCATTATGTAGAAAAGAAATCCGGAGATCAAATTAAGCGATCTGAGGCAAGCCATTGAATGAATTAGGAAAAGCTGGGCAGGCAAGTAAGCCGCAACCTGCTGTCGGCGCGTCTCAGCCACGTGTGCAGTCGCCGGGTGCGCCAGCCGGCCGAATCGGACCCTCCGGAAAGCGTGAAAACGAGCATGGTCAGGGCCCCGCCCGTGTTCCCGGGGCCAATTTGCCGGGGACGCGCCTTACGAACATCCGCCCGGTCGCCGTTCCTGCGCGGATGCACCGCCGTCATTGGGGCCTGCTTCTTGGCCTGGGGCTCGGTGTATTGCTGCCGCTGGCACTGGTGGTTGCTTACCTCTTCCTCATTGCCGAGGATCAATATTCCTCAACCGTCGGCTTCACCGTTCGTCGCGAGGAGGGGGCGGATGCAGCCGCGGGCCTCATGGGCGGCCTGGCGAGTTTCGTAGGCACAAGCAGTTCATCAGAAGCCGACATTCTGTACGAGTTCATCCAGAGCCAGGAGATTGTCGAAGCGGTCAATGCGCGCATCGACTTGCGAGCCATGTACTCCGCCCATTGGCCCGGCGATCCCATCTTCGCCCTGAACCCGTCGGACAGCATAGAGGACCTTCTTTCGTATTGGCGGCGGATGGTTCGCATATCGTACGATCAAAGCACACGGCTCATCGAACTGCGGGTTCTCGCCTTCACGCCTGAGGACGCGCGAACGATTGGGAATGAAATCCTCATCGAGAGCCAGAAAAAAATCAACGATCTCAATACGGCTGCCCGCGAAGATGTAATGCGCTATGCCAACGCGGATCTTGAAGTCGCACTCACTCGGCTGAAGGCTTCGCGAGAAGCGATGACCAACTTTCGAACAAGAACCCAGATCGTCGATCCGGAGAGCGACATCCAGGGCCGTATGGGGGTTCTCAACAACCTCCAACAACAGCTCGCGCAAGCGCTCATCGAATACGATCTTCTTGCAGTTCAAACGGAAAATGCCAAAGATCCGAGAATTGCGCCGGCACAACGACGGATCGAGGTCATCCGGGAGCGCATTGCGGCTGAACGCCAGATATTCGCCACGGCTTCCAGCGAAGTCGGTGAACTCGGTGAGGAGTATCCGAAGCTTATCGCCGAGTATGAAAGTCTGAGCGTTGATCGCGAGTACGCCGAACGCAGTTACACGATAGCGCTTGCTGCAGTCGACGTAGCCAGGGCGGAAGCGTCCCGTCAGAGCCTCTATCTGGCGCCGTTCATCCGCCCCACCTTGCCGGAAACGTCCGAATACCCGCAGCGCTTTGTTCTCTCTGGCCTCGCCGCGTTGTTCCTTTTCCTGGCCTGGGCGATCGTGACGCTGGTTTACTATTCGGTGCGGGATCGCCGTTGACGGCCTCGACCAGGGTATTCATAGGGCGATGATACGGTTCGAAAACCTTTGCAAAACTTATCGCGTAAGGGACAGCCGGAAAGTCGTGATCGACAATCTGTCTCTCACCTTGCCGACAGGAACGGCATTAGCCCTGCTTGGGCGTAACGGGGCGGGGAAATCGACGCTCCTGCAGATGATCGCTGGCTCGATACGGCCCGATAGCGGGCGCATCGTCTCCGACGGCACGATTTCCTGGCCCGTCGGCTTTGGCGGATCGTTCCATCGCGATCTGACGGGCGCGCAGAACGTTCGCTTCATCGCCCGTATCTACGGGGTCGATACTGAAAGCCTGATCGCGTTCGTCGACGATTTCGCCGAACTCGGGAAGCATTTTCACATGCCGATCCGCAGCTATTCCTCGGGAATGCGGTCGAGGCTGGCGTTCGGGGCGTCGATGGGGATCCGGTTCGACACCTATCTTGTCGATGAGGTGACCGCCGTTGGCGATGCCGCGTTTCGGCGCAAGAGCAAGGAGGTGTTCAAAGAACGCATGCAGCAGTCCGGCGCGATCCTGGTCAGCCACGAAATGGCGCAGATCCGTGAATTCTGCGATTCGGGCATATTGTTGGAGGGCGGGCGGTTGCGCTATTACCCCGATCTGGAAGAGGCGATCGCGGCGCATCAGGCGGCGATGCGCTGACTGCCCCGCCGGGGCTTGATGCGATGCCGCTTGCGGTTGTGTCCAGCCGTAGCCTATGAAAGAAGCGGGCCGTATATTCCGCTACAAAGAGACACGCATGCATCTTCTCATGGTTGGCGCCGGCCTATCGGGTGCGGTGATCGGACGGTATTTGGCCGAGGCCGGACACCGCGTGACGATCGTCGAAAGCCGCAGCCATGTCGCAGGCAACTGCCATACCGAACGCGACGCCGAAACCGGCGTGCTGGTCCATGTCTACGGCCCGCACATCTTCCACACGGACGATGCCGAGGTTTGGGACTACGTCAACAGGTATGAGACGTTTCTGCCCTACAAGAACAGGGTCAAGACGACCTCGGGCGGGGCGGTCTATTCCCTGCCGGTGAACCTGCACACGATCAACCAGTTCTACGGCAAAACGATGCGCCCGGACGAGGCGCGCGCGTTCATCGAAGATCAGGCCGACACCTCGATTTCCGACCCGCAGACCTTCGAGGAGCAAGCCCTCCGCTTCGTCGGGCCGGACTTGTACGAAGCGTTTTTCAAAGGCTACACCCAGAAGCAGTGGGGCTGCTCTCCGACAGAGTTGCCGGCGTCGATCCTCAAGCGCCTGCCGGTGCGGTTCAACTATGACGACAATTACTTTTTTCACAAGTTCCAGGGCATGCCCGAGAATGGCTATACCGCGATGATCGAGCGCATCCTCGACCATCCGGCCATCACGGTGCATCTCGACACTCTGTTCGACCGATCCGACGCTGCTGCTTACGATCACGTCTTCTATTCCGGCCCGCTCGACGGATGGTTCGGCTATGAGCTTGGCTATCTCGGATATCGCACGCTCGATTTCGAGCGCTTCACCTGCGATGGCGACTATCAGGGCTGTGCGGTGATGAACTACGGCGAGGTGTCCGTGCCCTATACCCGCATCACCGAACACAAGCATTTCGCGCCGTGGGAAAGCCACGAGCGTTCCGTCTGCTATCGCGAATTCTCGAGGGCCTGCGCGCCGGGCGATATCCCTTATTACCCGATCCGGATGGTTGCGGAGAAAGCGCTTCTTGGCGATTACGTGGCGCTGGCTCAGGCGACACAAGGTGTCACCTTTGTCGGCCGGCTTGGCACCTACCGTTATCTCGATATGGATGTGACGATCCGCGAAGCGCTCGATACTGCGCGCGCTTTTTCCGAGCGCGCATCGCAAGGCGCCCGGCTGCCGGCGTTCGTGACCGCGCCGCTCTAGGGGAGGGGCGGTGATGACCTTCAAAGGCACGTTGCCCAGCCAGGCCGATCCCTTCTGGTACGGACCATCGGCCTCTGACGAAAGGTCGGGGTGCGGTGTGGGGCGGGTTCGGGTCTGTCTTGGGGTCTTTCAATTCGGGCAAAGATGGGCGAAGCACGGAAGTGGCCCCGTTCTAGTGCAAGAGCAAAACAAGATGGATCGGTCACGGTGATGTTTGCGTCGGATACTCCTCCAGTAAAATCTTTGCAGGACTACGTGCGGTCCGAGATTGCAGAGGTTTTCAAGATCTATTCGGTGCTGTTTCCCGGAAAACGGATCAGGCTGCTGCTCCGTGAGGGAAAAGACCCGGCCATCGGCACTGCCGTGCGTATGAGCGCCAACATGCACTTCGATCCGGCCGATCATGCCGACGGGTTTCTCGGATGCGTCGAACGGCAACCTGACGCCTCCAGTGCAGGGGCCTATCCCGAAACCGTCGCGGTTCGTGTGACGATTCCGCGACGTCCGACACACGGCGAAGCCACCCAAACCGAACCGGATTGGTCGCCTCGCGGTCGGGTTTTGCGGATGATCTACGCCCTGTCTCCGAAACGATATGAACAACTGCGTTATTTCACCGAAAGGGTGCAAGAGCGGCGCAGCCGTCGCCATCTCTGGTCGCCCCTGCAACGACAGATCGGCTCTCAGACGGTTCGGGCGTTGGAGCGTGACGGCGTTTTGGGCGCAGACAGCAATGCAGTGACCCCTTCCGAGGCCGCTCCTGCAATCCTCGTAGGCGTTCACTGGCTCGAGGTCGGGGGGGCGGAGGCGCTTGCCTTCGATACGATTCATTGGGCTCTCGCGGCCGGGCTTCGAGTTTTTGTCGTCGCCTCCACGCCGGCCCAGCACCGGCTCAGGGACCGGCTTCCGGACGAGGTCACCTTTCTGCGCTTGGACCGGTATCTGCCCCACGGGGACTGGCCGGCTTTCCTGGAACGGTTCCTGCCGCAGGAAAATGTGCGGTTGATTCATATCCACCACTGCACGCCGCTTTACGGAGCACTGGCACACATTCGCGTCGTCGCGCCCTGGGTGAAGGTCATCGATTCGACCCACATAATCGAGTATGCGGATGGGGGCTACGCTCGGGTTTCAGGCGTATGGACGAACTTCATCGATGTCCATCACGCCATCAGCCGCCAGCTTCAACAAATGTATGTCGGGCGTTTCAACGTTCCCGTGGGCAAGGTCAGACTCGGGCGCATGCTGCGTCGGCAGGGGGACGGTACCGAAGTCGCCGCGCCTCCGCCCGCCAGGATGCAAGCGGGCAGGGACAGCCTCGCCGTGACATTCGTCGGCCGGCTCTACTATCAGAAGCGGCCGGTTCTCGCGGTGCTCATGATGAAGGCGCTTGCCGGCTGGGCGCGAAAGAGGAACGTGAAACTGGCTGTCAACATGGTCGGCGATGGGCCGTTCGCGGCTGCCTGCGACCGTCTGGTCCGTCGCTACAAGCTTCACGACATTGTCCGCCGGTTCCCCGCCAATGCCGATGTTCCGGCGCTTCTCGGTCAATCGGATCTTCTTCTTCTGCCGTCCTCGAACGAAGGGCTCGCGCTCGTCTGTTACGAAGCGGTCGAACACGGTGCGATTCCCGTCAGCAGCGACGTTGGCGGGCAGGCTGAGATCGTCCCGCCGGACCTTCTGCTGCCGCGCGAACCGGCGAAAGCGCTGCGCAGGCTTATCGAAATCGTGGATCGGCTGTGGAGCGATCAGGACTTCCTCGCGCGTCAGGTCGAGACACTGCACCGAGCCTATTCGGCCTTGGCGAGCGATCCCGCATCGGAAGACGTTCTGATGCCCATCTACAGAGCAGCGGCCGCGGAGGCCGCGCGAACCGAAGACCGCCCGCAAGCGGCACCGAAGAGGAGCAACGGATAAGATGGCTCTCAAGAATGCGACGGCTGCGGTCATCGTGACCTTCAACCGGTCGGAAAAGCTGTCCAAGGTGATCGACGCGGTCATGGCGCAGACGGTGCGCCCGGATGCGATCTATGTGATCGACAATGCGTCGACCGACGATACCGGCGATGTCGTCGCGGCCAAGGCGGACGACACGCTGCGCTACGTCCGCCTGCCCGAGAACGTCGGTGGCGCGGGCGGCTTCCATGCGGGCATGAAACAGGCTTACGAACTCGGCGTCGATTTCCTTTGGATCATGGACGACGACGCGTATCCAGAACCCGACGCGCTAAAGATCCTCCTGAATGGGATATCCGATTTCGAGGAACGGTTCCGCTGGCGGCCGAGCTTCGCCTGCTCCCAGGTGAAGTGGATCGACGGCACCTTGTGCGAAATGAACACCCCCGGCCCGGTCTGGGACTGGCCGCGTTTCTACTCGGCCGAGACGCCTTATTTTCTGGTCAGGTCCTGCTCCTTCGTTTCCGTACTCATCCCCCGATGGGCGGTGGAAAAGCACGGATTGCCGATCAAGGATTATTTCATCTGGTACGACGATGCCGAATATACGCAGCGCATCGCGAAGTCATACCCCGGGATCTTCTGCCCTAACAGTATCATCATCCACGACACCCCCGAGAACAAAGGTGTCAACTACGGTCTGGTGAACGAGCAAAACCTATGGAAATTCCGCTACGGCGCCCGGAACGAAACCTCCTTCCGCCGGCGGGAGCAGGGCTGGCCGGGCGTCCTGGCGTTCGCATACCAGGTTCACCGCCAAATGCGGGGCAACAACGTCGCATGGACGTTGCGCCGACGGATCTATCGGGCGATAGCCGAGGGTATTGCATTTCGGCCGGGTATCGAAATGGTCTCCAAAACGCCAGGCCGCGCCTGAGGATCGACAATTGCACTCGCCCGATCCTCAAGAGTGGCGACGAAGACTTGGCCGAAGTGGTCAATGTGTCAGTTGGGTTGCAAAGATGCTTTCATAAGTTTCTTCGTCACAGGGTTCGCCAAACTTTTCGAACAGGGCTCTGACCACCGAATGGTCTTTAACGAGTGTGTCGTAGCTCACATGGAACGTCGTTTCCGGATGTGCTTCGCAGTAGGCGCGAAACCGCATATCCATCGTTTCAACCATCTTTACGACTTCTTCGGTCTGCCAGTCTTTCCACCAGGCGGATTTGGCGACATCGTGCGCATTGCGTGAATTGAAGATAAAATGCGCATTCTTGAAATGCCGCGCCATAAAATCGAGAACTTCCGGGAAATCATCACCGAACGCATTGTAACGGATTTCCTTGAAGCCGAACCAGCGTACGGTCGCCGGGGGCTGAAGGATGTGGTCGATGAAGGCGTCGATGAGACCTTCGACGAAGCGGACCGGCCGTACCTTGTCGGCGCCGTACCACGGATGGCTGGAGGGCTGCTCTTCCCGTCCCCACGTATTCTTTATCAGCCACGCCCGGCGCGCCGTGTTCCAGATCTGTTCGATCAGATTGTGGTTCTCGCCGACGAAGTGGCTGTCAGGTATGGTCTGAACGATTTTCTGCAGAAGCGTCGAACCCGACCGTCCGTATGTCACAATGAAGACAGTCCCCTTCAAGTTGGGGAACCTACTATCCAAGCGATGAGGTTTGTCTGACAAAACCCGTATCCATAGAGTGTTCTCGGTGGCGAAACCGGGAGGGTTCGCACTTGTCATTGATACACCGACCGATTTCGATGTTACCTATCGAGTTTCGTTGTCAGTGGAAAGCACTTCGTGATCCCCTCCTGGGATATGGGATCACGCAGGCCGGGGGGGGGGGCGGCCTGCTATCTTGCAATTGGCGGTGCATTCGGTTGCCAGGCGGTGATGGAGGTTGTGCGGCTTTCCGAAGACCTTTCAATCTTCCAGCCAGCCATGCAGACAGTCGCCGTTCTGGACACTTTTTTTGATACGTTGTCCGCAGCTTTGTGACGATTTCTACCGGTCGGTGGAATTTCCGATCTTCCATGTCGCTATAGGTCCGGGCAGGTGACCTCGCTGGGGCAGGATTAACAGGTTCAGTTTCGTTGTGGGCCGGCGGTTTGCTGAATTCAATCCGCTCGCGACCGGATCATCCCGACGATGTCGAGCGTCTGCGCGAGGATCGGCTGTGCGATCGCATCGGCGCGCTCGGCGCCCTCGCCAAGCGTGCGGTCGATCTCGGCCGGATCGGCCATCAGCCGCTTCATCTCGCCCGAGATCGGCGCCAGGGTCGCCACCGCAAGCTCGGCCAGCGCGGGCTTGAAGGCGCCGAAACCGTGGCCCGCGAAGCGTTCCAGCACTGCCTCGGGCGCCTCGCCGGCGAGGGCGGCGTAGATGTTGACGAGGTTGCGTGCTTCGGGCCGGTCCTTCAGTTCGGCCAGCGTCTCGGGCAGCGGTTCGGCATCGGTCCGGGCCTTGCGGATCTTCTGCGCGATGGCATCGGCATCGTCGGTCAGGTTGATGCGGCTCGCATCCGAAGGATCGGACTTCGACATCTTCTTCGTGCCGTCGCGCAGACTCATCACCCGCGTCGCCGCACCCTCGATCAGGGGCTCGGTGATGGGGAAGAAATCCACCTTGTAGTCGTGGTTGAACTTCGCGGCGATGTCGCGGGTCAACTCAAGGTGCTGCTTCTGATCCTCGCCCACAGGGACCATGGTTGCGTGGTAAAGCAGGATGTCCGCCGCCATCAGCGAGGGATAGGCCAGAAGCCCGAGCGAGGAGTTCTCCGCGTTCTTGCCGGCTGTCTTGTCCTTGAACTGCGTCATCCGGTACATCCAGCCGATGCGCGCGACGCAGTTGAGGATCCAGGCAAGCTCGGCATGGGCCGAGACCTGGCTCTGGTTGAAGAGGATGGAGCGGGTGGGGTCGATGCCCGCCGCGATGAAGGCTGCCGCCGCCTCGCGCGTCTGGGCGCGCAGGCGCTCGGGGTCCTGCCAGACCGTGATCGCGTGAAGGTCGACGAGGCAGTAGATCGTTTCGATCCCCTCGTCTTGCTTTTCCACGAACCGCTTCAGTGCGCCGAGGTAGTTGCCGAGCGTCAGCCCGCCCGACGGCTGGATGCCGGAAAAGATGCGCGGTTTGAAACTGGCATTGGCGGCGTCGGTCATGACCGTCCCCTCGGGTTCAGGCGTCTGGAATTTTCTGTCCCGCTCGCGTATCGCAGGGGGAATGCCCCGTCAACAAGGAGAGCGCCATGCGGCCAGGCTATGACGAGACGCCGGTCAATCCCCTCCCGCCGGTGGTCTGGCTTCTGGTGCTGCCCATCGTCGCGATGGAAGTCGTGCTGAACGCCGGCACGATGGGGCTCGCCGGTGGCCCGGACGCGATCGGCTGGCGCAGCGACGCGCTCCAGCGCTTCGCTCTGTCGCCCGAGATGCTCGACCAGATGATCGCCACGGGGCAGTTCAGCCTGGACTATGTGATCCGCTTCGTCAGCTATGCCTTCGTCCACGGAAACCTGACCCACGCGATCTTTGCCACAGTCTTCATCCTCGCGCTCGGCAAGTTCGTGGGGGAGGTCTACGGGTTCTGGTCGGTGCTCACGGTCTTTTTGGGCGCGGTCATTGCGGGCGGACTTGCCTATTCGCTGGTGCCGGGGCTCAGGATGGCACTTTACGGCGCCTATCCGGGGGCTTACGGCCTGATCGGGGCCTTCACCTTCATCCTCTGGGCGCGGCTCGGGGCTGCGCATGCGAACCGCGCGCGGGCCTTCACGCTGATCGGATTCCTTCTTGGCATCCAGCTTGTGTTCGGGGCGCTTTTCGGCGGGGCGCCGGACTGGATCGCCGATCTTGCGGGCTTCGGCGCCGGTTTCCTTCTGTCCTTCGTCGTGGGCCCCGGCGGCCCGGCACATCTGCTCCGGCTGATCCGTCAGCGCTGACGCGACAGTCCCGAGCGGAAGTCCGAGATCCGGAAGGCGCCGAGAAGGTAGGCGGTGGCGCCGTAGACGGCCATTCCGGCCAGAACCAGCACCGCAAGCGCCCAGTAGCGGTGGCCGTGGGAGGAGAGCTGGTCGGCGAGTGCGGTCTCGGCCCCCCAGAGGAACAGCCCCATCACGACTGACGCCGCGATGGTGCGGGGCAGGCGGGAGCGCAGCCTGTCGTCTGCGCGGGCGGCATCCCCCATATGCCGGGTTCCGAGCCAGAGTTGCGCCGTCATCGCCCAGCCGGCCAGCGTGGTGCCGAGCGCGGCGGCGATGAAGCCGAGGAAGGGGGCGAGGCCGATGGCAAGCCCCGCATTGATCACCATCGACCAGACGGCGAAGCGGAACGGCGTCTTCGTGTCCTCGCGTGCGAAGTAGAGCGGCTGCAACACCTTTTGCAGGACGAAGGCTGGTAGGCCCGCGCCATAGACGGCGAGCGCCAGCGCGGTGGGCGCGCTGTCGGCCCCGGTGAAGGCCCCGCGTTCATAGAGGACGGCGATCAGCGGCAGCGGGATCACCATCAGTGCCACCCCGGCCGGCACGGTGAGGAACAGGGCGAATTCCGTCGCGCGGCTCAGCGCATAGCGGCTGCCGAACGTGTCCTCGGCTTTCAGCCGGCGCGAGAGGTCGGGCAGAAGCACGATGCCGATGGCGATGCCGACAACGCCGAGCGGCAGTTGATAAAGCCGGTCGGCATAGGAAAGCCAGGCAATGGCGCCTTCGAAGAAGCTGCCGACCTGTCGTCCGACGAGAAGATTGATCTGCACCACGCCGCCAGCCAGAACCGCAGGTCCGGCAATGGTCAGAAGACGGCGAAGATCGGGTGTCATCCGGGGGCGTTTCAGGCGCAGCGGGAAGCCCATCCGCGCGGCCGCGATCCAGACGAGCGCAAGCTGGGCAAGGCCGGTGACGGGCGTCGCCCAGGCCATCGTCAGCCCCATGTCCCAGCCGGACCAGTCCGCCGTCACCATCGCGCCGATGAAGATCACGTTGAGAAGGACCGGCGCCCCGGCCGCCGCGATGAACCGACCGCCGGCGTTCAGAAGCCCTGACAGAAGGGCGGTCAGCGAGATGAAGAGGATGTAGGGAAAGCAGATCCGCCCGTATTCGACCGCGAGCGGCAGACGCTCGTCCCCGGCGAAACCGCTGGCCATGGCGAGCACCAGCCACGGCATCGCCACCATCGCGACGATGGAGACGAGAAGCACGACAAAAGCGAGGCCGGCGAAGGCATCCTCGGCAAAACCCTTCGGGTCTTCGCCTGCTTCGAGCTTCTTGGAAAAGAGCGGCACGAAGGCGGTGTTGAAGGCGCCCTCGGCGAAGAAGCGGCGGAACATGTTCGGCAGCGTGAAGGCCACAAGGAACGCTTCGGCCACCGGCCCGGTGCCAAGATAGGCGGCGATCAGCACGTCGCGGACGAAGCCGACGATGCGGCTCAGCAAGGTCCAGGCCCCCACCGTCAGGAAGCCGCGTATCAACCGGATCGGCTTCATTCGCCGCGGGCCCGTTGGGCGCCTTCGGCGATCGCTTGCCGGAGCTTCCTCTCCAGGCTCTCCTGCTTCGATTTCGTATGCAGCTTCAGACCGAACATATCCTTGACATAGAACGTGTCCACGACCTGCGCGCCGAATGTCGCGATCACCGCGCTGGCGATATAGATGTTGTTCGCGGCCAGCGTCCGCGTGAGGTCGTAAAGAAGCCCGGGCCGGTCGCGGGTGTCGACCTCGACGATCGTGTAGATTTCGGAGCCTTCGTTGTCGAAGGTGATGTGGGTCGGGAACTGGAACTGGCGCTCGCGCTTCTTGATCTTGTCGCGGTCCTTGAGCGCGTCGCGGGCCACGACCTCACCCTTGAGTGTCTTTTCGATCATCCCGCGCAGGCGCGGGAGGCGGTCCGTCTCATACGGGTGGCCCTCGCTGTCCTGCACCCAGAAGACGGCCGTCGCATAGCCGTCCTTCGACGTATAGGTGCGCGCATCGACGACGTTGGCGCCGACAAGCGCCAAAGCGCCGGCCAGCCGCGAGAAGATGCCCGGATGGTCGGCCAGCACGAAACAGGCCCGCGTCGCGTCGTGGTCGGGGTCAGGCTTGATATCGACGCGGATCGCATCGTCGGGAATGTCGCGCAGAAGCTCCGCGAAAATCTTGTGTGTGTCGGTCGAAAGCCCCTGCCAGTAGGGATCGTAGTGCCGCGCCGTCTCGCGTCGGACCTCCTTTGCATCCCAGTCCGTCAGGGCCTCGCGCAGGGCGCGCTTGGATTCGTCTTGCCGCTTGGCGCGGTTGACGTTTTCCAGCCCGGCTTCGAGCGCTTCGGCCGTTTCGGAGTGGAGACGGCGGAGAAGCATCGCCTTCCAGTTGTTCCAGGTATTCGGCCCGACGCCGCGGATGTCGCAGACCGTCAGCACCGTCAGAAGGTCGAGGCGCTTCCGCGTCTTCACCACCTTGGCGAAGTCGCGCACCGTGCGCGGGTCCGACAGGTCGCGCTTTTGCGCCATGTCGGACATGAAGAGGTGGTAGCGCACCAGCCATTCCACCGTCTCGCACTCTTCGGCATTGAGCCCGAGCCTCGGGGCGACCTTGCGGGCAATACGGGCACCGAGAATGGAATGATCCTCGGTGCGGCCCTTGCCGATGTCGTGCAGCAGGAGCGCCACATAAAGGACGCGCCGATTCACGCCCGCGTCGAGGATCGACGACGAGAGCGGCAATTCCTCGATCAGTTCGTGACGTTCGATCTGAGCGAGGGTGGAGATCGTCTGGATCGTGTGTTCGTCCACCGTGTAGTGGTGGTAGACGTTGAACTGCATCATCGCCACGATCGGCTCGAATTCCGGGATAAAGGCCGAGAGCACGCCAAGTTCGTTCATCCGCCTGAGCGCCCGCTCGGGATTCCCGTGCTTCAGCATCAGGTCGAGGAAGATCCGCGTCGCCTCGCGGTCCTCGCGCATCTCGTCGTCGATCATGTCGAGATTGGCGGTGACGACCCGCATTGCATCGGGGTGGATGAGATAGCCGGTGCGCAATGCCTCCTCGAAGATCCGCAGGAGGTTGAGCTTGTCCGTCTGGAAGGCCTTGGCGTTGGAGATGTTGATCCGGCCGTTGTCGATCCGGTAACCCTCACGCATCTTCTTGCGGCGGCGAAGGAGCCCGACGAGCATCGCCTCGCGCTTCGCGTGGCGCGCCTCGAGCGCAGTCAGGAAGACCCGTGTCAGTTCGCCCACATGGGTCGCGTGGCGGAAATAGTCCTGCATGAAATGTTCGACGGCGCGGCGGCCACCGCTGTCGGTGTAGCCCATGCGCTTCGCCACCTCGACCTGAAGGTCGAAGGTCAGCTGGTCGTTGGCGCGCCCGGTGATCAGGTGAAGCTGGCAGCGCACCGCCCAGAGGAAATCCTCCGCCGCCGCGAAGGTCTGGTACTCCTCGCGCCGGAACAGGCCCTGATCGACAAGTTCCGCCGCCTGCCGCACGCCGTGGATATACTTGCCGATCCAGTAGAGCGTTTGCAGATCCCGCAGGCCACCCTTGCCCTCCTTGACGTTTGGCTCCAGCACATAGCGCTGGCCACCTTGCCGTTTGTGCCGGTCTGCCCGTTCGGCCAGCTTCGCCTCGATGAACTCGGCGCCGGTGCCCTTGAAAAGGTCGTTGCGCAGTTTCTTTCGCAGCTCCGCAGCGAGCGGCTGGTATCCGATAAGGAAGCGGCGCTCGAGAAGGGCCGTGCGGATCGTGTAGTCCTCGCGCCCGAGGCGCAGACAGTCCTTCACGGTGCGGCTGGCATGCCCGACCTTCAGCCGGAGGTCCCAAAGGATATAGAGCATCGACTCGATGACGCTCTCGGCCCAGGGGGTCATCTTCCAGGGTGTGAGGAAAAGCAGGTCGACGTCGGAATGCGGCGCCATCTCGGCGCGCCCGTAGCCGCCGACGGCAAGGACCGCCATTCGTTCGCCCTCGGTCGGAGTGGCGAGCGGGTGGAGCACCTCGCTCACCAGCTGGAACACGATTTCGATCGTCGCGTCCATCAGCGCGGCATAGGCCCGAACGGTCGCGTGGGCGGCGCGTGGGTGTTCGGCGAAATCGGCCGCGATGAGGGCGAGGACCTCGGCCCGCGCCGTCGCCAGCGCCTCGACGATCAGCGCCCGTTTGGCGCGGGTATCCTCGGCCTCGGCCAAGCGTATGCGAAGACCCGCGCCGAAGCTGGCGGTGTCGAAGATCGTATGGTCGCCGATGGCGGCGGGAACCGGAGGTCGGGGCGCGACGCTGGTCGCGGGCTCAGAAGCCCGCGCCACCGAAGCTTCTTGGGGCAGGATCAATCACGACCACCTGTGCATTCTGGATCTGCGCGACGGCGAGGCCGCGTTCGTTGGTGCCGTCGGGCAGGAGCCGGAAGACCCCGTTCACGCCGGCGAAACCGGAGCCTTGCGTCAGCGCCGCGGCACTGAGCCCGCCGGTCTTGCCGCCCTTGGCGAGGGCGCCGATGGCGGCGATTCCGTCATAGGCGAGGCCGGCGATCGGGTGCGGGCTTTCGCCGTAGGCGGCCATGAAGCGCGACTGGAACTGGCCCGCGAGGCCGGGATCGGGAAGGGCGAACCAGCCGCCCTGAACCCCGGGCATCGACAGCGTGGCCGAGGGGATGTCCCAGCGGGTGAGCCCGACGAATTGCGCGGTTTGGGAATTGACGCCCGCTTCGGGCAGAAGCTGCGCGAGAAGGGGAAGCGCGCCGGCCGAGTCCGCGGTGAAGAAGACCGCGTTCGCCCCCGAGCTCCGCACTTGTGCGGCGATCTGGGGGGCGGCGTCGATCACGCCCTGTTGCGAGAATGCGTAAGACGCCGTCCCGGCGATGGTCGCGCCCGAACGCTGGGCGGCGATACCGATCGCCCGGCTTCCAAGGTCGCCGGCGGCGGTCTGGTCCTTGACGATCATGATCCGGCCCTTGCCGGAACGGGCGGCGTAGGAGACGAGGCGGTTCGCGGTGTTCTGGAAGGTCGGGCCGAGGACGAAGACGTTGCCGCCGGCAATGTCGGTGTTGTTGGAGAATGACAGGACGTTGACACCCGTCCCGGCGACCGCGACACCCGCCGCGTTCGCGGCCTCGGCGAAGACCGGTCCGAGGATGATCTTGGCGCCGTCGTCGACCGCCTGCCGCGCCATCGCGGCCGACGTGCCGGCATCGGACCCCGCGTTATAGACGCGCAGGTCGATCTGCACCCCGTCAAGGTCGGCGATAGCGAGGTCGGCCGCCTGCTTGAGGTTTCGCGCGAGAACCTCGTCACCGGAATTGCCCGAACCGCCAGGCAGGATCAGCGCAACCTGAACCGGCGCGCCCGCGTCGATGGAGGGGCCACGGCCCGACGGCATCGGTTCGCAGGCGGCAAGCGCGAAGGCGGCCGCGACGAGCGCGGCCCGGGTCAGAGCCTTGCGGCGGGTACTCAAAAGGTTGAACATGGTACGATCCTCAACTCTGGGGTCTAGGGTCTCGATCTCGGGTCCGGGGTACGGGGCGAACAATGGCGGCGAGACTAGGCGTTCCGCCGCGCGAAGTAAACGCAGGAGCGAGGGGACGGCAATGACCGGCCAAGGACAGGCGCTGGCCCCCGGGCTCTATTTCGTCGCGACGCCGATCGGGGCCGCGCGCGACATCACCCTGCGCGCGCTCGATATCCTCGGCACCGCCGACGTGATCGCGGCCGAGGATACGCGGACGCTCAGGCATCTGATGGACATTCATGGCGTGGCGCTCGGCGACCGGCCGCTCTGGGCCTACCACGATCACAACGGCGAACGTGTCCGGCCGAAGATTGTCGCCGCGCTGGCCGAAGGAAAGTCCGTCGCCTATGCGTCGGAGGCGGGCACGCCGCTCGTCGCGGATCCCGGCTTCCAGCTTGGCCGCGCCGCCGTCGCGGCCGGGCATCCGGTGATCGCGGCGCCCGGACCCTCGGCGGTCCTGGCGGCACTGACGGTTTCGGGTCTGCCATCCGACCGGTTCCTCTTTGCGGGCTTTCCGCCGACATCGGGCGGCCAGCGGCGCCAGTGGCTGGCGGAGCTTGCGGCCGTCCCGGCGACGCTCATCCTCTACGAATCTCCCAAGAGGCTTCAGGCTTTGTTAGGGGATCTTGCGCAAAGTTTCGGAGAGGACCGGCAGGCCGCGATCTGCCGGGAACTGACCAAACGCTTCGAGGAGGTCACGCGCGGCTCGCTCGCCGAACTGGCGGCGGCCTATGCGGACCGGGCCGTTCGCGGCGAGATCGTCGTCGTGATCGACCGGGCGGGGCAGCGCGTGGCCGATCCCGCCGAAATCGAGGCGGAGCTGAGAAAGGCGCTGGAATGCCACTCGACGAAGGATGCGGCGGCCCTTGTGGCGGAGACGATGGGGCTTCCGCGCCGGCAGGTCTACCAGATCGCGCTGAAACTCGCCGGCGACGGGTAAGGGGGGCGGTCGCCCATCATGGGGGGCGCGTGGCCGAAGACCAGGTCGAGGCGCATTACCGGCGTCGGGGATTCGACATCGCCGCGCGGCGCTGGCGCGGGCGGGGAGGGGAGATCGACCTGATCGCGCGCGACGGCGACCGTGTGGTGTTCATCGAGGTGAAAAGTGCGGCAACCTTCGCCGCTGCCGCCGAGCACCTCTCGGCCCGACAGATCGCGCGACTCTGCGCGGCAGCCTCGGAATTCCTCGGCAATGAGCCTCGCGGCCAGGACACCGAGATGCGGTTTGACGTCGCCTTGGTCGACGGCACCGGCCGCATTGACATCATCGAGAACGCCATCGGCTTCTGATCGCGGATTGCATCCCGTCCCCACCTCGGTCATCAATCGTGCCCGGTTGAAGACGAAAGGGCAGGCGCGCATGGCACTCAAGGTCGCAATTCAGATGGACCCGGTCGAGGGCATCAATATCGATGCCGATTCGACCTTCCGCATCGCGATCGAGGCGCAGGAGCGGGGGCATTCGCTTTTCTACTACACGCCCGGCCGGCTCAGCTATCGCGAGGGGCGGGTGCTGGCGCGTGGCTGGCCGCTGGAGTTGCGGCGCGAGAAGGGCAATCACTTCACCCTCGGTGCCGAAACCGAGGTCGATCTGGGTGAGTTCGACGTGGTCTGGCTGCGTCAGGATCCGCCCTTCGACATGGGCTACATCACCACGACCCATCTTCTCGACATGATCCATCCGAAGACGCTCGTGGTGAACGACCCGTTCTGGGTCCGCAACTACCCCGAGAAACTTCTGGTCCTGAATTTCCCCGGTCTGACGCCGCCGACGCTGATCGCCCGCGACCTCGCCACGATCCGCGACTTCAAGGCCGAGCATG
Source organism: Defluviimonas sp. SAOS-178_SWC (assembly GCF_039830135.1). Classification (NCBI taxonomy): domain Bacteria; kingdom Pseudomonadati; phylum Pseudomonadota; class Alphaproteobacteria; order Rhodobacterales; family Paracoccaceae; genus Albidovulum; species Defluviimonas sp. SAOS-178_SWC. The sequence continues at coordinate 1,083,565 of NZ_CP156081.1, forward strand.
GCGACATCATCCTGAAACCGCTCTATGGCAACGGCGGCGCGGGCGTCTTCCGGCTCGACCCGAATGACCGTAACCTCGCCTCGCTCCACGAGCTTTTCATCGGCATCAACCGAGAGCCCTTGATCGCGCAGAAATACGTGCCCGCCGTCGTGAAGGGCGACAAGCGCGTGATCCTGGTGAACGGCGAGCCGGTCGGCGCGATCAACCGAATTCCGGCCGAGGGCGAGACACGGTCAAACATGCATGTCGGTGGCCGGCCGGAGAAGGTGGCGCTGACGGACCGTGACCGCGAGATCTGTGCCGCGATCGGCCCCACTTTGCGCGACAAGGGGCAGATCTTTGTCGGCATCGACGTGATCGGCGACTGGCTGACGGAAATCAACGTGACCTCGCCCACCGGAATCCAGGAACTGGAGCGCTTCGACGGCACCAACACCGCCAGGAAAATCTGGGAAGTGATCGAGGCGAAGCGCGCCTAGCGCCCCGCCTGCACGCTGAGCCGATAGCTGACCGCCTCGGCCACGTGAGGTTTGCGCACCTCTTGCGACCCGGCGAGGTCGGCGATGGTGCGGGCGACCCGCAACACGCGGTGATAGCCGCGCGCCGACAGGCCGAAGCGTTCGGCGACCTTGGCCAGCAGGTCGCGGCCTTCGCTGTCCGGGGTCGCGACCTCTTCCAGAAGCCGCCCCTCGGCATCGGCATTCACGCGGATGTCGTTGTGGTCCGCGAAGCGCGCCGCTTGCGTCTCGCGGGCGGCGGCGACGCGTTCGGCGACGGTGGCGGAGGCTTCGCCGGAATCCGGCAGATCCAGATCGGTATAGGCCACGGGCGGCACTTCGACGCGCAGGTCGATCCGGTCCATCAGCGGGCCGGAGATGCGGCCGAGATAGTCCTCGCCGCATTGCGGCACCCGGGCACAGGACCGCGCCGGATCGGTGAGGTAGCCGCATTTGCAGGGGTTGGCGGCGGCGACGAGAAGGAAGCGGCAGGGATAGCGGATATGGGCATTGGCGCGGGCAACCACGACCTCACCCGTCTCGATGGGCTGGCGCAGGGTTTCCAGTACCGCGCGGGGAAATTCGGGGAACTCGTCGAGGAAGAGGACCCCATTATGGGCAAGGCTGATCTCGCCCGGTTTTGCCCCGCGCCCGCCGCCGACGATGGCCGCCATCGAGGCGGTGTGGTGGGGTTCCCTGAACGGCCTTGTGCGGCTGATCCCGCCCTCGTCGAGAAGGCCGGAGAGCGAGTGGATCATCGACGTCTCCAGCGCCTCGACGGCCGAAAGCGGCGGCAGGATGCCCGGCATCCGCGCCGCCAGCATCGACTTTCCGGAACCGGGCGTGCCGACCATCAAAAGGTGATGCCGCCCCGCCGCAGCGATCTCCAGCGCCCGCTTCGCGCGTTCCTGGCCCTTCACGTCGCGCAGATCCCGCGCGGCGGGATCGCGCCGGACCTCGCCCGGTGTCGCCGGAGTGATCGGTGCCTGTCCGGTATAGTGACGCAGCACGTCGGCGAGGGTCGCCGCCGCGATCACCGGGGTCGCGCCGACCCAGGCGGCTTCCGGCCCGCAGGCTTTCGGGCAGAGGAGGACGCGCTCTTCCTCCGCCGCCGCCATGGCGGCCGGGAGGGCACCGATCACCGGCACGAGGCGGCCGTCGAGCGAGAGTTCCCCGAGCGCCACCGTCGCCTCGACCTCTTCCCGGGGCACGATGTCGATCGCGGCGAGAAGGGCGAGCGCGATCGGCAGGTCGAAATGCGAACCCTCCTTCGGCAGGTCGGCGGGCGAAAGGTTGATGGTGATCCGCTTCGAGGGCAGCGCGATCGACATCGCCGTCAGTGCCGCGCGGACCCGGTCGCGCGCCTCGGAGACCGCCTTGTCGGGCAGGCCCACGACCGAAAAGGCCGGCATCCCCGCCGCGACGGCGCATTGCACCTCGACGATCCGCGCCTCCACCCCTTCGAAGGCCACCGTATAGGTGCGCGCCACCATGAGCCGTCCCCTTAATTTTGGTTAACGGCTAGCAGAGACAGGGTTTAGGAATGGTTAACGCGCGACCATCGCCATGAAGGCGGGCCACACTTCGGGATCGGCCAGCGTCTTGTCGCGGCAGAAGGGATTGCAGAAGCCCCAGACCTTACCGTCCAACTGCAGGAAATCCGTCACCGGCTTGCCGGAATAGGGGCAGGCGCCGTTTTCGGACGGGCCGTCGGCGATCTCGGCCGCGCGCGGTGCCGGGCCTGGCCAAGGGCGTTCCGCGAAAGGCTTGCGGTAAAAAGCCTGCTCGTAGTGCTGGGCCCAGCCCATCGCCCGCCAGCGCCGGAAGGCGGGATCGGCCAGATGGGCGGCGACATAGGCCGCGCCCGCGTCCGAGACCGGCAGGTTGTAGGTGGCGATCCGGGCCGCGACCGGTGCGAAGAAGGCGTCCGCCGCCGAATAGGCGCCGAAAAGCCAGGGCGTGCCGGTGCCGAAGCGGCCGCGCGCCTCGGCCCAGAGCGCCTCCAGCCTTGCGAGATCGGCAAGAACTTCAGGTCGTGGCGCGCTGTCGACATAGCTCTTGGCGAGGTTCATCGGGCAATCGCCGCGCAGGTCGGAAAAGCCCGCATGCATCTCGGCCGCGATCCAGCGGGCGAGCGCCCGCGCCGCCGGATCCTCGGGCCAGAGCCTGGCTTCGGGGTGGCGTTCGGCGAGGGTTTCGGCCATCGCCAGGGTCTCGCCGACCACCCAGCCTTCGGGCGTCCGCATCGCCGGGACGAGCCGCGCGGGCGCGAACCCGGCCAGGAGCCGGTCGAAGTCAGGCGTATAGAGAACGCCGGTGTGGCATGTCACCGGAAGCCCGAATTTTTCGAAGAGTAACCAGCCGCGTAGCGACCAGCTGGAATAGGTGCGATCGCCGATGGCGAGATGATAGGTCATGGATGCCTCCGTTCCGCCGGCACGCTAGAGCCGCCGGCGCCGTTGCGCACGTTCATATTCGTGTCCCTCCTCATCACGGCTCGTGATGATCCCCGCGCCGCTTGTCATCGGGGCGGGGCGGGCCTAATCCTTGGGACGGGAAACCGGAGAGATCCTCATGCTGTCGGGCAAGCGCATCCTTCTCATCATCGGCGGCGGCATCGCGGCCTACAAGTCGCTCGACCTGATCCGGCGGCTGAGGGAGCGCGGGGCAGCGGTGACGCCGGTCCTGACCCGCGCGGCGGAGGAGTTCGTGACGCCGCTGTCGGTGGCCGCGCTCGCCGGCGGGAAATGCTACGGCCACCTTTTCGACCTGACCGACGAGGCCGAGATGGGGCATATCGAACTGTCCCGCGCCGCCGATCTGGTGGTCGTCGCCCCGGCCACCGCCGACCTGATGGCGAAGATGGCGGGGGGGCATGCGGATGACCTCGCCTCGACGCTTCTGATGGCGACCGACAAGCGCGTGCTGATCGCGCCGGCGATGAACGTGCGGATGTGGCTTCACCGGGCGACGCAACGCAATATCGCGACGCTGCGGGCCGACGATGTCCGCTTTGTCGGCCCCAATGAGGGCGACATGGCCTGCGGCGAATACGGGCCAGGGCGGATGGCGGAGCCCTTGGGGATCGTAGCCGCGATCGAGGCGGCGATGGGCGACGGGCCGATGGCGGGCCGGCATGTGATCGTGACCTCCGGCCCGACGCATGAGCCGATCGACCCGGTGCGCTACATCGCCAACCGTTCCTCGGGGGCGCAGGGAACCGCGCTGGCGCGGGCCTTGCGCGATCTCGGTGCGCGGGTGACTTTCGTGACCGGCCCGGCGAGCGTGCCGCCACCGGGCGGCGTGGAGGTCGTGCGTGTCGAGACGGCGATCGAGATGCTGGAAGCGGTGAAGGCCGCCTTGCCCGCCGAGGCGGCGGTCTTCGCCGCCGCCGTCGCGGACTGGCGGGTGACGCATGCGAGCGCGTCGAAGATGAAGAAGGATGCGTCGGGCAAGGCGCCGGCGCTCGATTTCGCGGAGAACCCGGACATCCTCGCCACGGTGGCGCAGATGACGCCGGGCCGTCCCAAGCTCGTCGTCGGGTTCGCCGCCGAGACGGACGATGTCATCGCCCATGCCCGCGCCAAGCGGGCAAGGAAGCAGTGCGACTGGATCGTCGCGAACGACGTGCGGCCGGCGACCGGGATCATGGGCGGCACGGAGAATGCCGTGACGCTGATCACCGCCGAGGGCGCCGAGGAATGGCCGCGCCTGCCGAAGGACGAGGTGGCGCGGCGGCTCGCGGCGGGCATCGCCGCGGCGTTGGGATAGGCCGAGGCGGCGGATGCCTCCGGCGGGGATATTTGAGACAAGATGAAGGGACATGGCATGGCGCCGGTGATCGCAGTTCTGCGCGAGGAATGGGCCGACCCGACGGTGCCGCTGCCATCCTACGAGACGGCTGGCGCGGCAGGTGCCGACATCCGCGCAAACCTTCCCGAAGCCGAGCGGGAGACGGGGTTTGTTCTGCGGCCGATGGAGCGGCGGGTCGTGCCGACCGGGTTGCGCGTGGCGATTCCCGACGGGTTCGAGATGCAGATCCGGCCGCGGTCGGGCCTTGCGCTGAAGCACGGGATTTCGCTGCCGAATACGCCGGGGACGATCGACAGCGACTATCGCGGGCCGCTCGGCGTGCTGCTGATCAATCTCGGGCCCGATCCTTTCGTGGTCGGGCATGGGGATCGGATCGCGCAGATGATCGTCGCGCCGGTTATCCGCGCCGTCTTCGCGGAGGCGTCGGGCCTGGACGGGACCGCACGGGGGGCGGGCGGGTTCGGCTCGACGGGGCAGCAATGATCGTGCTTCTGATCGCGGCGGCGGTGATGGCGGTCGGGCTTGTCCTCCGGGTTCCCTGGCGCGTCATCCTCGGGATGCTGGCGATCCTCTGGGCCGGGGCGCTTCTCGCGCATCTCACGCTGCCGTCCGGACATGCGCTGACGCGGATGCTCGGCGGCGATGCGCGGGCCTGGGGCGCGCTCGGGATCGGGGTCGCGCTCGTACTTGCCTATCGTGCCGGTCTGGCGCGGCTGAGGGCGCGGGCGGTCGCGCCGGAACCGGTGGCGGGCTCCGTGTTCTCCGAGGCGGAGCTGGACCGGTATGCCCGGCATATCGTGTTGCGCGAAGTGGGTGGGATGGGTCAGCGCCGCTTGAAGGAGGCGAAGGTGCTGGTCGTGGGGGCCGGGGGGCTCGGGTCGCCGGCGCTTCTCTATCTTGCCGCGGCCGGTGTCGGCACGATCGGGGTGATCGACGATGATACGGTGTCGAACTCGAACCTCCAGCGCCAGGTGATCCATACCGATGCCCGGATCGGGATGCCGAAGGTGTTCTCGGCCGAGATGGCCATGAAAGCCCTCAACCCGCATATCGCTGTCAAGCCCTACAACCGGCGGCTGACCGGGGCCGAGGCGCCGGCGCTTTTTGCCGAATATGACCTGATCCTCGACGGATCGGACAGTTTCGACACGCGATACATGGTAAACGAGGCGGCGGTGGCGGCGAAAAGGCCGCTGATCTCGGCCGCGATCACCCAATGGGAAGGGCAGATCAGCCTTTACGATCCCGCGCACGGGGCGCCGTGCTATGCCTGCATCTTCCCCGAGCGCCCCGCCGACGGTCTGGCACCCGCCTGTGCAGTGGCTGGCGTGATGGGCGCGCTGCCGGGCGTCGTCGGCGCGATGATGGCGGTCGAGGCGATCAAGGAGATCACCGGGGCGGGAGAGGGGATGAGGGGCCGGATGTTCATCTACGACGCGCTTTACGGCGAGAGCCGCCAGATCAAGCTGAAGCGCAGCCCGTCCTGCGCCGTCTGCGGGGGATGACGGCCCTCGGGGGCGTCGAGCCCCCTCGGCCCGGCCGCCTGCGGGAGTGTTTTCGAACAGAAGAAGGGGCGGGGTTCTGGTCAATTCCAATCCACGGGCCTAGCTTTCGCGGCAAAGGAGACCGCCATGATCAATCCGCTGCTTTCCCCCTGGACGGGCGACTTCGCCCTGCCGCCCTTCGCCGCGATCCGCGATGCCGATTTTGCCCCCGCCTTCGACGCCGCCCTTGTCGAGGCGCGGGCGAATATCGCGGCTATCGCCGGCAATCCCGAGGCGCCGAGCTTCGCCAATATGGTCGAGGCGCTTGAACTGTCGCAGGACGCGCTCGACCGGGTGGCGGGGGTCTTCTACAACCTTGCCGGGGCCGACAGCACGCCGGAGCGCGAGGCCCTGCAGCGCGATCTGGCGCCGAAGTTGGCGGCGTTCTCCTCCGAAGTCACGATGAATGCGGGGCTCTTCGCCCGGATCGAGGCGCTCTGGCAGGGGCGCGAGGGGCTTGGGCTCTCGGCGGAAGCGGTGCGGGTGCTGGAGCTTTACCGGCGGATGTTCGTCCGCGCGGGCGCTGCCCTGGACGGGGAGGGACGGCAGCGGATGGGCGAGGTGAAGGAACGCCTTGCGGTTCTTTCGACGGCCTTCACGCAGAATCTTCTGGCGGATGAACGCGAATGGGCGTTGCCCCTGTCCGAAGCCGACCTCGAAGGGTTGCCGGATTTCGTCGTCGCGGGCGCGAGGGCGGCGGCGGAGGAGCGCGGGCAGGACGGCCATGTCCTGACGCTCAACCGCTCGCTCGTCGTGCCGTTCCTGCAGTTCTCGCCGCGCCGCGACTTGCGCGAAGTGGCGTACGAGGCCTGGGTGGCCCGGGGCGCCAATGGCGGCGCGACGGACAACCGGGCGCTTGCCGCGGAGATCCTGAAGCTCAGGGAAGAGCGGGCGAAGCTTCTCGGTTACGACAGTTTCGCCGCCTACAAGCTCGAACCCGAAATGGCGAAGACGCCCGGGAATGTTCGCGACCTTCTGATGCGGGTCTGGACCCCCGCGCGGGCCAAGGCCGAGGCGGATGCGGACGTGCTGACCCGGATGATGCATGAGGACGGGGTCAACGGCGATCTCGAGGCCTGGGACTGGCGCTACTACTCCGAGAAGCGGCGCAAGGCCGAGCACGATCTCGACGAAGCGGAGCTGAAGCCCTATTTCGGCCTCGACGCGATGATCGGCGCGGCCTTCGACTGCGCAACCCGGCTTTTCGGTCTCCGCTTCCGGTCGCTCGACGTCACCCTCTACCACCCTGATGCGCGGGCCTGGGAGGTGACGCGCGACGGCCGGCATGTCGCGGTCTTCATCGGCGACTATTTCGCCCGCGCGTCGAAGCGGTCCGGTGCCTGGTGCTCGACCTTCCGCGAGCAGAGAAAGCTCGGGCAGGACCAGCGCCCGGTCGTCGTCAATGTCTGCAACTTCGCCAAGCCCGCGACGGGCGAGCCGGCGCTTTTGTCCTGGGACGATGCGCGCACACTCTTTCACGAATTCGGCCATGCGCTGCACCAGATGCTTTCGGATCTGACCTACGGTTTCATTTCCGGAACATCTGTGGCGCGCGATTTCGTCGAACTGCCGAGCCAGCTTTTCGAGCACTGGCTGGAAGTGCCGGAAGTTCTGGATACCCATGCCCGCCATGCGCGGACCGGCGCGCCGATGCCGGCGGCGCTTCGCGACCGGCTTCTTGCGGCGGCGACCTACGACCAGGGATTCGGCACCGTCGAATACGTAGCCTCGGCGCTTGTCGATCTGGCGTTCCACGAGGGCGCGGCGCCGGAAGACCCGATGGCGGTGCAGGGCGCGGTCCTGGCCGGGATCGGCATGCCGCATGCGATCCGGATGCGCCACGCGACACCGCATTTCGCCCATGTCTTCGCCGGGGACGGTTATTCCTCGGGGTATTACAGCTACATGTGGTCCGAGGTGATGGATGCCGATGCCTTCGGCGCCTTCGAAGAGGCGGGCGATCCCTTCGATCCCGCGACCGCTGTGCGGCTCGAGCGGCACATCCTGTCCGCCGGCGGATCGGAAGAGGCGGATGCGCTGTACACGGCGTTCCGCGGGCGGATGCCGGGGGTCGAGCCGCTCCTCAAGGGCCGGGGGCTGCTCGAGCCGGCCTGAGATCCGGGCCTTTGGCCGGGGCCAGCCGGCGCGGCGACGATCCACATGATCTCCGCCGGGCCGGCAGTCAGGGCTGTCGACGCCTTGTCGGTCCACCTGCCGTCGGACGATACCGGCGCGACAGGGCGTCCGCCCGCTCACTCCGCCGGTATCGGCCTTCTCACCGCGCCCGCACTTTTTCTCCGAACTCGCCGACGCTCCGTCCGCTCTTCTGACGCGGGTTCTTCCCTTGGCTCGGGCGCCATGCCAGAGTGCCGCGCATGACGAACGATTTCCTGATCATCGGCGGCGGCATTGCCGGCATCTCGGCGGCCGCGCGGCTGTCGCATCTGGGCTCGGTCACTGTGCTGGAGGCCGAGGATCACCTCGCCCATCACGCCTCCGGCCGCTCGGCCGCGCTCTTCGAGCCGAATTACGGCCTCGCCCCCGTCGTCGCCCTGTCGCGGGCGAGCGAGGACCATCACCGTCATGCCAATGGCGGGGTGCTGAGCCCGCGCGGCTTGCTCCTGGTCGCGGGCGCCGACGAGGCCGCGCCGTTCGCAGCCGACTGCGATGTGCTCGGTCTTCATGACATCCCGGTAGACGAGGCGCAGGCGATGGTGCCGATCCTCGATCGGGCGAAGGTCGCGCTGGCGGCACATGCCGATCACGCCTGGGACATCGACACCGACCTTTTGATCCAGAATTTCGTCCGGGAGGCGAAAGCCAATGGCGGCCAGGTCCTGACCCGCGCGCGCGTCACCGCCATCGTTCGCGACGGCGGCATCTGGCGCGTGACGAGCCCTGCCGGCGATCACGAGGGTCGGATCCTTGTGAACGCCGGTGGTGCCTGGGCGGACGAGGTGGCGGCCATGGCGGGCCTTGCGCCACTGGGCTTCACCCCTCTCCGCCGCTCGATGGCGCGGATCCCGGCCCCCGGGGGCCACGATCCCGCGCGGTGGCCGATGATGATGGGCACGGGCGAGACGTGGTATGCCAAGCCCGATGCCGGTGCGCTCATCGTCTCGCCGGCCGAGGAGCATCCGAGCCATCCGCACGACGCCTGGGCCGACGACATGGTTCTCGCCGAAGGGCTGGCGCGGTACGAGGAGATGGTGACCGAACCGGTGACCCGGCTTCTCGCCTCCTGGGCGGGGTTGCGAACCTTCGCCCCCGACCGGGTGCTGGTGATCGGCCCGGACCCGGCGGTGCCGTCGTTCTTCTGGCTCGCCGGGCAGGGCGGTTATGGCTTTCAGACCGCGCCGGCGGCGAGCCGGCTCGCGGCCGATCTGCTTGGCGGCGGCTCGCCGGAAATCGATGCGGAAACCATTACGGCCCTTTCGCCGAAACGCTTCGCGTGACATCCTCTTCTCGCCAGAGAACGAGGGACGGGCTGATGGGAAAGATCGGACGCGGACTTGCGATCGTGGCCCTTGCTGCCTTGACCGCCTGTGGCGGTGGCAACAGCAAGGTGTCCGGGATTCCCAACCGGTTCAGCGATCTCGATCCCTATGACTGGAGCGGCATCACCCCTGCACACCACCCGGTTCACGGCGTCGATGTCTCGCGCTGGCAGGGCGGGATCGACTGGCCGCGTGTCGCGCGTTCCGGCGTCGCCTTCGCCTTCATCAAGGCGACCGAGGGCGGCGACGTGGCCGATCCGGCCTTCCGGGCGAACTGGCGGTCGGCCGCGCGGGCAGGCGTCGCGCGCGGCGCCTATCACTTCTTCTACCTCTGCCGCCCCGCCGCCGAACAGGCCCGCTGGTTCATCGCCCATGTCCCGCGCGCGGCGGGTGCCCTTCCGCCGGTCCTCGACATCGAGTGGAACCACGCCTCGCGCACCTGCCGCACCCGCCCCGACCCCGAGACGGTCCGCGCCGAGATCGCCACGTTCCAGCGCATGGTCGGCAGCCATTTCGGCCAGCGCCCGCTGATCTACACCACCGTCGATTTCTGGCGCGACAACGATCTCGGCCGGCTCCGGGGCGAGGAATTCTGGCTGCGCTCGGTCGCCGGTCATCCGCGCGGCACCTTCCCCGGCCAGAGGTGGAGCTTCTGGCAATATACCGGCACCGGCGTCGTGCCCGGCATCGCGGGCGCGGCCGACCTGAACGCTTTTGCAGGGACCGAGGCGGATTGGGCGGCATGGCTCGCCCGCCGGCGGCTCTGACGCGGCGTCATATTCCCAAATCGGAATGACTTGACGGAGGTCAAGGCCGGAGCGTTGCGCCCCATGCGATGGCCAGACGACCCCAATCCGGAGACCGTCATGAGCTATCTCGACCAGATCAACGACACCCGCAGCGAACTGCGGGAGCTTTACAAGACCGCGCCCGCCGCGACGGCCGGCTTCTCGGCGCTCTCGAAGGCGGTGAAGGACAACGGGCCGCTCTCGGTCAAGGAAAAGGAATATGTGGCACTCGGCATGGCGGTCGCGCTGCGCTGCGCGCCGTGCATCAACTTCCATGTCGAGGCGCTGATGAAGGCGGGTGCCACCCGCGAGGAACTCGGCGACGTCCTCGCGATGGCGATCCAGATGGGCGGCGGCCCGACGCTGATGTACTCCGCCTCGGCGCTTGCCTGCTGGGATGAACTCGCCGCCGCGAAAGCGTAAGGGCCGGTCTCCCGGCCCCTTCATCTTGCCTGAAATATCCCGGGGGTCCGGGGGCAGCGCCCCCGGCCTTCCCACCGGGGTCAGCCGTTGACGCGGATGCGCTCGTTCGCGGGGTCGAAGGGGCTGTCCTCGACGACCTCGGCATCCCATTCCTTCAACAGCATGCGGATCTTGAGCCTGGTGCCGACCTCGGCCAGTTCCGGGCTGACATAGCCCATGCCGATCTGCTTGCCGAGGGCGACGGAGTAACCGCCCGAGGTCAGACGGCCGACCTTCTTGCCGTCCTTCAGGATCGCTTCCTTGCCCCAGGGATCGGTGTCCTCCGGACCGTCGATCAGAAGCGTCACGCATCTGGAGCGCACACCAGTGTCGATCATCGCCTGCTTGCCCCGGAAATCCTTCGCGAGGTCGATGAAGCGGTCGAGACCGGCCTCGGCGGGCGTCGCGTCGCGGCCAAGCTCGGTGCCGAAGGCGCGGTAGGACTTCTCCTGGCGCAGCCAGTTCTGGGCACGGGCGCCGACAAGTTTCATCCCGTGCTTCTTACCGGCGGCCAGAAGCAGATCCCAGAGATAGCGCTGCATCTCGATCGGGTGATGGAGTTCCCAGCCAAGCTCACCCGTATAGGCCACGCGGATCGCGTTGACCGGGCACATGCCAAGCTCGATTCTGCGGGCCGAGAGCCAGGGGAAGCGCTTGTTCGACAGCGCGGTGTCCGGCTCGGCATCCTTGATGACCTCCTTCAGGATGTCGCGCGATTTCGGGCCGGCGATGGCGAAGACGCCCCATTGGGTTGTGACGTCGTGGATGTCGATGTGACCGCCGCCCCGGCCCATGAAATCCTCGGCCGATTTTCGAAGGTAATCCGCATCGTAGGCCGTCCAGGCGCCGGCGGAGACGAGGTAGTAGTCGTTCTCGCCATTGCGGACGATCGTGTATTCGGTGCGCGTCGTGCCCGCATCGGTCAGCGCATAGGTCAGGTTGATGCGGCCGACCTTGGGCAGCGCGTTGCAGGTGAACCAGTCGAGGAATTCGGTCGCGCCCGGGCCGCGCACGGTATGCTTGGTGAAGGCTGTGGCGTCGATCAGGCCGGCGGTCTCGCGGATCGCCTTGGCCTCGTCCACCGCATATTGCCACCACGCGCCGCGGCGGAACGACCGCGCATCGTGGTCGAACGAGGCGGGCGCGTCCTTCGGCCCATAGTAGTTCGGGCGTTCCCAACCGTTCACCTGGCCGAATTGCGCGCCGAGCGCCTTCTGGCGGTCATAGACCGGCGCGGTGCGCAAGGGGCGGCAGGCTTCGCGCTCCTCGTCCGGGTGGTGGAGGATGAAGACGTGCTCATAGCACTCTTCGTTCTTCCGCGCGGCATATTCGGTCGTCATCCACGAGCCGTAGCGCTTGGGGTCGAGGCTCGCCATGTCGATCTCGGCCTCACCGTTCACCATCATCTGGGCGAGGTAGTAGCCGGTGCCGCCTGCGGCGGTGATCCCGAAGCTGAACCCTTCGGCCAGCCACATGTTGCGCAGGCCCGGCGCCGGGCCGACCAGCGGGTTGCCGTCCGGCGTGTAGCAGATCGGGCCGTTGAAATCGTCCTTGAGGCCGACGGTTTCCGAGGACGGCAGACGGTGGATCATCGACATGTATTCCTCCTCGATCCGCTCGAGGTCGAGCGGGAAGAGGTCGGCGCGGAACGATTCCGGAACGTCGTATAGGAAGCGGGCGGGTGCATTGCGCTCATAGGGGCCGAGGATCCAGCCGCCGCGCTCTTCACGGACATACCATTTGGCGTCGGCGTCGCGCAGGACCGGGTGTTCCGGGTTCCCGGCCTTGCGCCATTCCTGGAGCATCGGGTCCGGCTCGGTCACGATATACTGATGCTCGACCGGGATCGCGGGGATCTTGATCCCGAGAAGCCGCGCGGTGCGCTGGGCGTGGTTGCCGGTCGCGGTCACGACATGCTCGGCGATGATCACGACCTGCTCGTCCGAGGGGACGAGGTTGCCGCCCTTTTCCACCATCTTGGTGCAGGTGACCTGCCACTCCGACCCGGTCCAGTGATAGGCGTCGACCTGCCACTTGCGCTCGATCGTGCAACCGTGCTGGCGCGCGCCCTTGGCCATCGCCTGGGTCACGTCGGCGGGGTTGATATAGCCGTCCTGGGGATGGAAGAGGGCGCCCTTCAGGTCATCGGTCCGCACCAGCGGCCAGCGCTCCTTGATCTCCTTCGGGGTGAGGAACTCGTGGTAGACGCCGGCCGTCTCGGCCACGGACGAATAGAGCATGTATTCGTCCATCCGCGCATCGGTTTGCGCCATACGGAGGTTGCCGACGACCGCGAACCCGGCGTTCAGTCCCGTCTCCGCCTCAAGCGACTTGTAGAAGTCGACCGAGTACTTGTGGATATGCGTTGTCGCGAAGGACATGTTGAACAAGGGCAGAAGCCCCGCCGCGTGCCAGGTGGAGCCGGACGTCAGTTCGTCCCGCTCAAGGAGCATCGTGTCCCAGCCCGCCTTGGCGAGATGGTAGGCGATACCGGTTCCGACGGCACCGCCGCCGACGACAAGCGCTTTGACATGGGTCTTCATCGGGCCGACTCCTCGGATGCTTGGAATTGAACCTTATCTGCCAGAGCCGGAAAAACGCGGAAAGGTCAGCCCGACCTAAACGGGCGGAAAAACGACATGAGGGGGAGTGCGGAGGTCAGTCGCCGCCGATGCTGCACCGCTTGACGCCGTCCGAGAGCGTGCAGTTCGACCCGCCAATGCGCTTGACCGTCACCTCCGATGGCGCCGATTGGGGGTCCGAATTGCGGTCGCCACCCCCCAGAACGCCCGAGATCATGCCCCAAATTCCCCTGCTTCCGTCCGGCGCGGCGCCGTCGGCAGGCAGCGCCGCAGCCTCCTTGATCGAGGAGACGGTTTCCGGCTCCGTGTCGAGGTCGGGCTCCACACCGGCAATGCCGGCGAGGGGGACGTCAAGTGCCGTCAGCGCAGGATCTTCCTTGATCTCGCCGGGGTCGAATTCGCCCCTCGTCCCGCCTTCGGTGGCCTCTGGCAGAGGATCGCGGGCCGCCGTCGTCGAAAGATTGCCGCGAAGCGCCGGGGTCTCGGCTGCCTGCCGCTGACCGGTGAGCCGGGCCGGGATGGTGGCGACATAGGCGCCCGCTGCGAACCGGCCCGGCGCCGAACCCGCAACCCTTGCCTGGTTGATATAGTCGACGGCGCCGGCGGCGCCGGCGGTGATCACGGCAAAGGCCGCAAGAAAAGCTTTCGACATCGGTAAGGCCCCAATGGTCAACAATGGGTTCCATCGCACCGGAATTGGGCCCGAATGTGACCACTTCCGGGTGATGTGGGACCCGCTCCCGAAAATGCTCTCGTTCTCTGCGATGGCAGTCCGTCTGCACCGAAACCGCTCGACCTGTCTGGTGCGGGCGCTTACATCTGCATGTAGAGCGGAACAGAGGGGAGGATGCGGCATGGCGCGGACGGTCATCATCGAAAGCGTGGGCGGCCCGGAGGTTCTCAAGATAGCGGACTGGCCGGTCGGCGACCCCGGACGCGGCGAGGTGCGGATCGCGCAGAAGGCTTGCGGGCTCAACTTCATCGACGTTTACCAGCGCTCGGGTCTCTACAAGCTCGACATGCCCGCCGCGCTCGGAATGGAGGCGGCAGGCATCGTCGAGGCTGTGGGCGAGGGCGTCATGCATCTGGCGGTCGGCGACCGCGTCGCCTATGCCTCGACCCCCCCCGGCGCCTATGCCGAGGCGCGGGTGATGCCCGCCGCGCAGGTCTGCCGGCTGCCGGACGGCATCGGGTTCGAGACGGGGGCGGCCGCGATGCTGAAGGGGCTGACGGTCGACTACCTCTTCAACCGCACGACGCCTCTCAAGAAAGGTGACTGGGTACTCTTTCACGCCGCTGCCGGCGGGGTCGGGCTTATCGCCTGCCAGTGGGCGCGGTCCGAGGGCATCAACCTCATCGCCACGGCGGGGACCGACGCCAAGTGCCAGATGGCGCTCGATCACGGGGCCAGCCATGCGATCAACTACCGGATCGGCTACTTCGCCCCCCGCGTGCGCGAGATCACCGGCGGGCGCGGCGTGGACGTGGTGATGGATTCGGTCGGCAAGGATACGTTCGATGGCTCGCTCGACTCCCTTCGGCCGTTTGGGATGATGATCTCCTTCGGCTCGGCGTCGGGGCCGGTGCCGCCCCTGAACATCATGACCCTTGCCGCGAAAGGTTCGCTGAAGATCACGCGGCCGACGGTCTTCAATCATATCGCGGATCATTCGACCTGTCAGGAGATGGCCGGACGGCTCTTTTCCAAGATCCTGTCGGGGGCGGTGAAGATCGACATCGGCCAGCGCTTCCCGCTCGATCAGGTCGCCGACGCACATCGGGCGCTGGAGGCGCGGGCGACGACCGGCTCGACGGTGCTGACGCTCTAGCTGCGGGACAACAGAAGCCCCGCCGCGACGAGACCGACGGCGATGACGCGGCGGAACGAGACGGGCTGGGTCGCAAGTCCGAACGCGCCGATGTGATCGAGGACCAGCGCACCGCCAAGTTGCCCGAGGATGAGCGCGACAAGAGCGGTCAACACGCCGAGCCCGGAAAGGCCGTAGATCACCGACCAGACATAGAAGGCGCCCAGAAGGCCTCCGGCGAGCTGCCACAAGGGCACGCCGGCCGCCTTAGTGAAGGGGGCCGCGCCCGACGTGGCCAGCGAGACCACGACCAGCGCCGCGAACCCGACGCCAAACGACACCGCGGCGGCGGAAAGCCCGCTGCCGATCGACCGGCCAAGGGCCGTGTTGATCGGGGCCTGCACGGCGATGGCGACGCCGCCAAGGAAGATGAGGATCAGGGCCAGAAGCGATCCTGCCGGCATCGGCTCAGAGCATGCCGGGAACGACGAGGTCGGGCGGCCGGTGGCCGTCGGCGAAGGTCTTGATGTTGATGATCACCTTCTCGCCCATCTCCATCCGGCCTTCGAGCGTGGCCGATCCCATGTGGGGCAGTAGCACCACGTTCGACAGCTCGCGCAGGCGCGGATTGATCTCGACCCCGTGTTCGTAGACGTCGAGGCCCGCGCCCGCGATCTCGCCCGCGCGCAGCATCCGGGTCAGTGCGTTTTCGTCGATGACCTCGCCGCGCGAGGTGTTCACGATCACGCCCGTGGGCTTCATCAGCTTCAGCCGCCGCGCGTTCATAAGGTGGAAGGTCGAGGGCGTGTGCGGGCAGTTGATGGAGATGACGTCCATCCGGCTGACCATCTGGTCGAGGCTTTCCCAATAAGTCGCCTCGACCTCCGCCTCCTGTTCGGGGCGCAGGCGCTTGCGGTTGTGGTAGTGGATCTGCATCCCGAAGGCCCGCGCCCGGCGCGCCACGGCGGTGCCGATCCGTCCCATCCCGAGAATGCCGAGCCTGCGGCCGCCGACGCGGCCCCCCATGAACGCGGTCGGTGCCCAGCCTTGCCACGTGCCAGCCTGCATGACGGCGAGCCCTTCGGGAATGCGGCGGGTCACGGCGAGAATAAGCGCCATCGTCATATCGGCGGTATCCTCGGTCACCACGCCCGGCGTGTTGGAGACGAGAACCCCGCGCTGACGGGCGGAAGAGATGTCGATATGATCGACCCCGGCGCCGTAATTGGCAATGAGCTTGAGCTTTTCACCGGCCTGGGCCAGGAGGTTCGCGTCGATCGGGTCGGTGACGCAGGGCACCAGCACATCGGCCCGCCGCATCGCGGCGGCCAGCTCTTCGCGGGTCATCTTCGTGTCGGGGTCGCGCAGCTCGACATCGAAAAGTTCCTTCATCCGGGTCTCGACGACCTCGGGCAAGCGTCGCGTGACGACAACACTCAGACGCTGCGATCCCATCCGGAGCTTCTCCTCTCTTCCATAGGCGCGTTCATATTGGCAAAGTGCAGCGCAACGGGGCAAGTCACAAGCCCCGAAAGACGCCTTCGGGCGCGCGGCAACAGAAACAGGCGGCATATGGGCAATCGGGCGGTCAGGCGGTCCTTCCTGCGGGCGGGTTTCGCGGCGATCTCAATCATCGCGGCGCTTGTGGCGTCGCAGGCCGGGGCCGATGCCGGCGGCGCTTCGCGGGGGGCGGTGACGAACCTGCCGCTGCCACGTTTCGTGTCGCTGAAGGCGTCGGAAGGCAACGTCCGTCGCGGTCCGAGCCTTGAGCACCGCATCGACTGGGTGTTCCGCCATCGCGACATGCCGTTGCGTGTCACGGCCGAATTCGGCCACTGGCGCCGGGTCGAGGATAACGAGGGGCAGGGCGGCTGGATCTATTACAGCCTGCTGTCCGGGGTGCGCACCGTCATGGTGGAGGCGGACGGCACCGCGCTCCGGACGAGACCCGACGCGGAATCGCCGGTCGTCGCCCAGGCCGAGGCCGGCGTGATCGGCCGGCTTGGCGAATGCCTGCCGGACTGGTGCCGCATCAGCGCCGGCGGCGAGAAGGGCTGGGTCGCGAAAGCCGCGCTCTGGGGCGTTGGCGCGGGAGAGCTCCGCGAATAAGTGCGTCTGGCCGTCGCTGGGAAGAGCGGTTAAGGACGGCCCGGTCGGGGCGGCGGAGCTGATGCGATGAACGAACGGACGGGGAGCGTGGGGTTGAACCTCTCGGCTGGGATCGCTTCGGTCGCGGTCGCGCTGGTTCTGGTCGGGTTGAAGCTCTGGGCACTCGGCACCACCGCATCGCTGTCCGTCGCGGCCTCCCTTGCCGACAGCGCGCTCGATCTGATGATGTCGGTCGGGGGGCTGATGGCCATCGTCTATGCGGCGCGGCCGGCGGACGAGGACCACGCCTTCGGCCATACCTCGGTCGAGGATCTGGCGGCGCTGGCACAGTCCGTCTTCATCCTGATCTCCGGCGGGGTGATCGGATGGTCGGCGGTGCGCCGGCTTCTCTCCGACGCGCCCGCGCCGCTCATGGGGCAGGAGGGTGGGATCGTCGTCATGGCCATTTCGATCGTCCTGACGCTGGCCCTGGTCCTGTGGCAGAGGCGGGTGGCCAGGAAGACGGGAAGCAAGGTCGTCGCGGCGGATTCGCTCCACTACATGTCCGACCTGATGCCGTCGATCGGCGCCATCGGGGCGCTCTGGATCTCGCAACAGTTCGGGGTGGGGCAGGTCGACAGCGTCGTGGCGCTTGCCGCGGCGGCGATGCTGGTGATCGGATCGCTACGGATCGGCAAGGGGGCCTGGGACGCGCTGATGGATCGGCGCGCCGACCCGGCCCTCATCGATGGGATCGCCGCCATCGCAGGGGGATGGCCCGGCGTGAAGGGATTTCATGATCTCAAGACGCGGATGGCCGGCAGCCGCGTCTTCGTGAACATCCATATCGAGCTCGACGGCGACCAGTCCCTGCGCGACGCCCACGCGATCGGCGCCGGGCTGCGGCGGCAGATCCTCGCGACCTATCCCCAATGCGATGTCATCGTGCACAAGGATGTCGCCGGCGAAAGCTGATCCGCCGGCGGAGGGTGCCTAGCCCTTGTGGACTTCCTTCAGCTTGTCGATGCCGAGCATCTTCATCATGGCCTTCTCGTAATAGGGCTCGGACGTGCCTTTCTTGACCTTGCGCAGAAAGTACTTCTCGAACCCGATCTTGGCGAGGTGCACCCACTTGCCCGAGGACGCCCAGTTGACGTTGCGGGGCGGAATCTGCGGCTGGGCGACGAAGGCCACACCGCTGTCACCGAAGTCAGCCAGGCAGACAGCGTTCCAGGTGCCGACGCTGTCCGGCTCCTGCCCCCGCAGAATCTGGCCGAGGTTGTGCGCGGTCGCGGTCACCATGCTTTCGATCATGAAGCCGGTCTTCGGCACACCGCAGGGAACCGGGGTTGGCCCCATCGGCGGGATCGCGACGCAGACGCCGACGGCAAAGATGTTGGGGTATTTCGGGTTGCGCTGATGCTCGTCGACGATGGTGAAGCCGCGCGGATTCGACAGCCCCTCGATCCCCATGAGCGGCTTGATGCCGCGGAAGGCCGGCAGCATCATCGCGAAGCCGAAGGGCATTTCCTTCTCGGCCTTGACCGAGCCGTCATCCGCGATCTCCTCGACCACCATCTTGCCGTCCTCGACCTTCTTCACGCGCGACGAGGTTATCCACTTGATGTGATGGTTGCGCATCTCGCCTTCGAGAAGGCCCTTGGTATCGCCCACCCCGTCGAGGCCGAGATGGCCGATATAGGGTTCCGAGGTGACGAAGGTCATCGGCACCTTGTCGCGGATCTTGCGGCGGCGGAGCTCGGTATCGAGGATGAAGGTGAATTCGTAGGCCGGCCCGAAGCACGACGCGCCCTGAACCGCGCCGACGATGATGGGACCGGGGTTCTTGCAGAACTCCTCGAACTTCTCGCCGGCGATTTCGGCATGGTCGATGTGGCAGATCGACTGGGTGTGGCCGCCGTGCGGGCCTAGCCCCTCGATCTCGTCGAAGGCGAGTTCCGGGCCGGTGGCCACGATCAGGTAGTCGTAGTCGATCGAGGTGCCGTCGACGAGGTCGAGCCGGTTCTCCTCGGGGTGCAGCTTCTCGGCCGCGACCGGTTTGAATGCGATGCCCTTCTTCTTCATCGCCTCGGTGAGATCGACCGTGATGTCGTCGCGCTTGCGCCAGCCGACCGCGATCCAGGGATTGGACGGGACAAAATGATAGAGCGGATCCTTGGTGACGACCGTGATCCTGTCTTCCTTGCGGATCTGGTCGGCGAGTTCGTAAGCCATGATGGAGCCGCCAAGCCCCGCCCCGAGAACGACGATATGTGCCATTAGCTGTTCCTCCCCAGCATGACAGCCGGAACCCGGCGTCGAATCAGCATCATATATGAAAGTGCGAATGTGTTTATGATCTGTGTCAAAGCCCCGCGTGGAGGGGGCAAGGCCGGAAATGCCGCGACGCGGGCCGGGAAAAGCAAAGCCCCGCGCTTTTGGCGCGGGGCCGCTGGCCGCGCGACGCGGCCTGCACGTGCGTAGAGACTTGGGCCGGCTTACTGCGGAATCTCGCCGCTGATGCCCTCGACGAAGAAGTTCATGCCAAGAAGCGTGCCGTCGTCCGAGACCTCGCCATCGGCGAGCCAGGCCGACCCGTCCTGCTTGTTGAGCGGGCCGGTGAAGGGGTGATAGGTTCCCGCCGCAATCGCGTCGCGGACGCCTTCGGCCTCGGCCTTGACGTCGGCCGGCACCGCGTCGGTGATCTCGCCGATCAGCACCTCTCCGCCCGCGATACCTTCCCAGGCGTCGATCTGTTCATAAGACCCGTCGAGAAGGGCGCCGACGCGCTTGACGTAGTAGGGGGCCCAGTTATCGACGATCGACGAGACCCGCGGGGAGGGCTTGTATTCGGCCATGTCCGAAGCCTGGCCGAAGCCGATCACGGCGCCGTTGGTCTTCGCCGCTTCCGCGAGCGGTGCCGTCGAGTCGGTATGCGACGCGATCACGTCGACGCCCTGCTCGATCATCGCCTTGGCGGCGTCCGCTTCTTTCGCCGGGTCGAACCAGGTATAGGCCCAGATCACCGAAAGCTCGACATCCGGATTCACCTTCTTGGCATGCACGTAGTAGGAGTTGATCCCCATGATGACTTCGGGGATCGGGAACGAGGCGATGTAGCCGATCTTGTTCGACTTGGTCATACGGCCCGCAATCGTGCCCTGCACCGCGCGGCCCTCATAGAAGCGGGCGTTGTAGGTCGAGACGTTCGGATGCTCGCGCTTGTAGCCGGTGGCGTGTTCGAACATCACGTTGGGGAATTTCGCCGCCACCGCGTTGGTCGGATCCATGTACCCGAAGGACGTGGTGAAGATGATGTTGCAGCCGGAAAGCGCCATCTGGGTCAGCACCCGCTCGGCATCCGCGCCCTCGGGCACGCTCTCCTGAAAGGCGGTCTCGACCTTGTCGCCGAACTCCGCCTCGACGGCCAGCCGGCCCTGATCGTGCTGGTAGGTCCATCCGCCGTCACCGATCGGGCCGACATAGACGAAGCAGGCCTTGACGTGGTCCATCTGCGCCTGAGCGGCGCCGCCAAACGCGAGGAAACCCAGGGCGGCGGTCGCAAGAAGCGTTCTTCGTTTCATTCTCTTTTCTCTCCTGTTGGTCGGGGCATTGCCCCCGTGGTTGCGTGGCCTCAGCGCGAGGCGTGGAAGTTCTGGCCAAGGGCGGCGGGGGCGTTCAGGCTCGCCCGGCCACGGCCAGAGGACATGATGACCAGAACGATGATGGTTATCAGATAGGGCGACATTGCCAAGTACTCGACCGGGATCCTGATCGGGAACGCGTTCGAGGCCTGAAGGTTGAGCTGCAGGACCGAGATGCCGCCGAAAAGGTAGGCGCCGACCAGGACCCGCCAGGGCCTCCAGCTCGCGAAGACGACGATGGCCAGTGCGATCCATCCCGCGCCGGCGGTGATCCCGTCGGTCCATTGCGGCACCCGGACCAGGCTGACATAGGCGCCGCCGAGACCGGCCATCGCGCCGCCGAAAAGGATCGCCAGCACCCGGATGCGCACGACCTTGTAGCCGAGCGCATGCGCCGCGTCGTGGCTTTCGCCGACCGCGCGCAGGATCAGGCCGGCGCGGGTATATTTCAGCACCGCCCAGACCGCCGCGACGACCGCGATGGAGCCATAGACCATCCAGTCATGGGTGAAGAGTACCCGGCCGAAGAAGGGAATGTCGGCCAGCGGTCCGAGCGGCAAGACCCCTGTCGGCGGCGGCTTGATGCCGTTGTAGCCCTGCCCGAGCAGGCTGGAGAGGCCGAGCCCAAACAGCGTGAGCGCGAGGCCCGTCGCCACCTGATTGGCAAGGAAGACCTGCGTCAGGAGGATGAAGACGAGGCTCAGCACCGCCCCTCCTGCCGCCCCACCGAGAAAACCCAGGAGTGGACTTCCGCTGTGGACTGCGGTGATGAAACCGCAGATCGCGCCCATGATCATCATTCCCTCGACGCCGAGGTTCAGGACGCCGGCCTTCTCGACGACCAGTTCGCCGATCGCGGCCAACATGATCGGCACCGAGGCGACCATCAGCGAGGCGATCAGGACCGCCGGATTGATCCCGTAGAAATCCATCAGCGAGCCTCCTTCATGAGCAACGGGAACCGGATGCGATAGTTGGACAAAAGATCCACCGCGAGGAGGAAGAAAAGGAGCATCCCCTGAAACGCCTGGATCGCGGCAGAGGGCAGGCCGAGCATGAACTGCGCCAGCTCTCCGCCGATATAGGTCAGCGCCATCAGAAGGCCGGCCAGAAGGATGCCGATCGGGTTCAGACGGCCGAGGAACGCCACGATGATCGCGGTGAATCCGTAGCCCGAGTTGAAGTCGATGGAGATCTGTCCGGCCGGTCCCGCGACCTCGAACAGCCCGGCGAGGCCGGCGAGCGCGCCCGATATCCCCATGCAGAGGATCACCAGTTTGTTCGGGCTGACCCCGGCAAAGCGCGCGGCACGAGGGGCTTGCCCGGCGAGCTTGATCTGGAATCCGAGGATATGGCGCTGAAGAAGGATATAGGCCGCGATCACCGCGATGAAGGCCGCGACGACGCCCCAATGCATGCCGGTCCCCGCGATCAGTTCATGGTTCGCCGCCGATGGATACTGGCCAAGGTTCCGCGACCCCGGAAATCCGCCCCCCTCGGGATTGCGCAGGAGGCCGAGCGACATGGAGGCGAGGATGTTCTCGGCCACGTAGACCAGGAGAAGCGAGACGAGAATCTCGTTGGTGCGAAACTGCGTCTTCAGGATCGCCGGGATCATCGCCCAGATCAGCCCGCCAATCGCGCCCGCGATCACCATCAGCGGGAAGATGAACCACGCCTCCAGCGGATACAAGGCAAGGCCCACCCCGGCGCCGCAGACCGCGCCCATGATGTACTGCCCCTCGGCGCCGATGTTCCAGATCCCGGCGCGGAAACCCAGCGACAGGCCGATGGCGATCAGGATCAAGGGCCCCGCCTTCACCAGAAGCTGCGGCCGCGAATAGGCCGCGAACTGCGCGTTGAAGAGGGGATCCCAAAAGATCGTCCTGATCGCCTCGAACGGGTCCTTGCCGAGAATCGCGAACATCAGCCCGCCCGCGATCATCGTCAGGATCACGGCAAGGAACGGCGTGCCCCAGGCCCAGAACCGCGACGGTGTCGGGCGCTTTTCAAGAATGAGCATGGTGCACCTCCGCTTCATGCATGCCATGCGCTCCGCCGAGCATCAGGCCGATCTGGTCGATGGTCAGTCCCTTCGTCGGCACCGGGTCCGACAGCCGGCCTTCGTTGAGGGCGGCGAAACGGTCGGCGATCTCCATGATCTCGTCGATATCCTGGCTGATCACCACGACTGCCGCGCCGGCCGAGGCCCGATTGAGGAGCGCCTGCCGGATGAAGGCCGCCGCCGCCGCATCGACGCCCCAGGTCGGCTGGTTGACGACGATCACCTCGGGCTCCTGCATGATCTCGCGGCCGAGGACGAATTTCTGGAGGTTGCCGCCCGAAAGCGCCCGCGCCGCCGTGCCGATGCCGGGGGTCCGCACGTCGAACGTCTCGACGACGTCCTCTGCGAAGGCCCGCGTCTGTGGCCAGTCTATGAATCCCCTCCTCGTCAGATGCTTGCGCACCGAACCTGAGAGAAGCGCGTTCTCCATCAGGCTCATATCCGGCGCGGCGGCATGGCCAAGCCGCTCCTCCGGAGCCGTGCAGACGCCATCCTTCCGGCGGTCGTTCGGGCCGAGATGGCCGATACCGCGACCGTGGATCTGGATCCTGTCCGGTGCCGTCCGGATCTCGCCCGAAAGCGCCAGCAGCAATTCGTCCTGCCCGTTCCCGGCGACGCCGCCGATGCCCAGGACCTCGCCTTGCCGCACTTCGAACCAGATATCCTTGAGGCTTGTCCCGAACGCACTCGGCGACGCGACGCTGAGGCCCCCGACCTTCAGGGCCACCGGCCCCGGTTCGGCCGCCGCCCGCTCCGGCGGGTTGAGCGTCGCACCCACCATCATCTCGGCCATCTCGCGCGCCGATTTATCGCGCGGGGTACAGGTGCCGACGACCTTGCCCCGGCGCAGGATCGTCGCCTCGTCGCAGAGCGCCTTTATCTCCTCGAGCTTGTGGCTGATGTAGAGGATCGACGTCCCCTCCGCCGCGAGCTGCCGGAGCGTGCCGAAGAGGATGTTCACCTCCTGCGGCGTCAGCACACTGGTCGGTTCGTCCATGATCAGGAGTTTCGGATCCTGCAAGAGGCAGCGCACGATCTCCACCCGCTGGCGCTCGCCGGCGGAGAGATCGCCCACCAGCCGTGACGGGTCCAGCGGCAGGCCGTATCCCTCCGAGACTTCGCGGATACGCCCCGCGAGTTCCCGCATCGGCGGCGGGTTGTCCATGCCGAGCGCCACGTTCTCCGCCACGTTCAGCGCGTCGAAGAGGCTGAAATGCTGGAACACCATCGCGACGCCGAGGCCCCGCGCCTCGCGCGGCTCGGACGGCGCATAGGTGCCTCCGCGCAGGGTCATCCGCCCCTCGTCGGGCTTCACCAGGCCGTAGATCATCTTGACCAGCGTCGACTTGCCGGCACCGTTCTCGCCCAGAAGCGCGTGGACCTCGCCCGCGCCGATCCGGAACGAGACGTCATCGTTCGCCTTCACGCCGGGATAGGACTTGCTGATCCCCTCGACGCTTAGCAACACATCCCCTGTCATCCCGCGCGCTCCTCGTTATTATGTCTGGCGCTTTTGTCTTTCAGTAGGTCGGCCGCGACCCCGATGGCAATCGCCTGCGGATGCTTCCCGAGGCCAGGATCGCCAATCGGGCAGCGGATGCGCGAAATCTGGGCGTCCGAATGATCGAGTGCCCTCAGCCGCGACCGGAACCGCGCCCATTTGGTCTCCGAGCCGATCAGGCCAGCGCTGCCGAACCCGTGACTTAGAAGCCGGTGGCAAAGCTCGAGGTCGAGCGCGTGGGAGAACGTCAGGATGAGGTGCTCGGCTTGGGCCGGTGCCCCGGCAACCAGATCGGCCGGGTTTGCGGCGACATGCTGAACAATGCCGTCAGGCACCGTGTCCGGAAAACGGCCCGCATCGGTGTCGATCCAGGTGACCCGCAGGCCGGGCAGGGGGGCGAGCACCGCGACCAGCGCCCGGCCGACATGGCCCGCGCCCCAGATCCAGAGCTCGCGCGCGGGCACGGTCAGGGGTTCGATCATCCAGCCCTGGATGGCTTCCGCGACCAGCGTTCGAGTCCCGTTCCGGGCCGCGCGCAGACGTTTGACGACCTTCAGCGGGGCTTCGCCGTCAAAACCCGGCATGGGCCGCACGACCGCATCCTCGATGCCCCGAATCCGCTCCGTGTCCCAGATTTCGGTCAGGAGGAGCACCGCTCCGCCGCAGCACTGGCCGATATTCGGACCGAGTGGCACCTTGTCCAGCCGGTCTCCGGTGGCAAGTGCCGCTCGCGCCTGTTTGGCGGCTTCATATTCCAGGGCGCCGCCGCCGATCGTGCCTTCCTGGCCGGTCGCCCAGACCAGCATCGCCGTCCCGGCTTCCCTCGGCGTAGACCCGGCCCGGTTGGCGATCACGACCCGCGCCACCCGGCCCTCGCGGGCGACGGCCCGTGCCAGCGCCTGAAGATCGAAGCTCATTGTGCCGCCCCCCGTGCGCGCCTGACCGCCGCAAGCACGGCCTCCGCCGTCGCCGGCGCCTGCAGGTCGGGGTAGTGCGGGCCGCAGGCCGCGCAGGCGTTCGACAGGGCCGAGAAGACCGAGATCCCGTGCATGAAGGGCGGCTCGCCCACCGCCTTCGACCGGTAGATCGTCTCCTCCCGGTTGGCCCCGTCCCAGAGCGACACATTGAAGATGCGCGGCCGGTCCGAACAGGCCGGAATCTTGTAGGTCGACGGCGCATGGGTGCGAAGCCGGCCCTTGTCGTCCCAGACCAGTTCCTCCGTCGTCAGCCAGCCGGCGCCCTGCACATAGCCGCCCTCGATCTGGCCGATATCGATCGCGGGGTTCAGGCTCGTCCCGCAATCATGCAGGATGTCGGCGCGCAGGATGCGGTTTTCCCCGGTCAGCGTGTCGATCACAACCTCGCTGACGGCGGCACCATAGGCGAAGTAGTAGAACGGCCGCCCGCGTCCCGCCTTGCGGTCCCAGGTGATCTTCGGCGTCGCGTAGAACCCCGTGGAGGACAGGCTCACGCGTCCCTGGTAGCACCGCGCCGCCGCCTCGGCGAAGGTCATCTCCGCGCCGCCGACGAAGACCTTGCCCTCCTCGAAATGCACCTTTGCGGGCAGGGTCTGATGCTCGGCGGCCAGGAACGCCGCCATCCGCTCGCGGATCGTGTCGCAGGCGGCCTTCACCGCCATGCCGTTGAGATCGGACCCCGAGGAAGCCGCCGTGGCGGAGGTGTTGGGCACCTTGGCGGTGTCCGTCGCAGTGATCGCCACCACGGACGCATCCACCCCGAACCCCGCCGCCGCCACCTGCGCGACCTTGCGGAACAGGCCTTGGCCCATCTCGGTCCCGCCGTGGTTGAGATGGATCGACCCGTCCGAATAGACATGGACGAGGGCGCCGGCCTGATTGAGATGCGTGAGGGTAAAGGAAATCCCGAACTTCACCGGTGTCAGCGCGATCCCCTTCTTCAGGATCGGATTTGCCGCGTTCCATTCGGCAACCGCTTCCCGACGCGCTTCGAATTCGCTCGATCTCTCCAGCGTTGCGACCAGCCCGTTCAGGATGAAATCCTCCACCGGCATGTGGTAAGGCGTCGTCTGGTGTCCTCCCGCCTTTGGCATCGGCGCATGGCTGTCCACGAGTGCCGCTGCCCCGCGCGACGTAGCGCTCGCATCTGGCGGAAGGACGCTTTCGCTTCCCGTGGTCACTTCACCGGAATCTGCTGCGAGCGAAGCATCCGATGCATCCGCATAGAAATTCGCCTTCCGCACCGCGACCGGGTCGAGCCCGAGCGCATGCGCCACATGGTCCATCACCCGCTCGATCCCGATCATCCCCTGCGGCCCGCCGAACCCGCGATAGGCGGTCGCGGACTGGGTGTTGGTCCTCAGCCGGTGGCTCTCGATCCGCACGTTTTCAAGGTGATAGGCGTTGTCCGCATGAAGCATCGCCCGGTCGGCGACCGGCAGGCTCAGGTCCTGCGCCCAGCCGCAGCGGGCAAGCTGCAGGAACTCGATCCCGAGAATGCGGCCCTCCGCATCGACGCCGGCCCGGTATGCGATGCGGAAATCGTGGCGCTTGCCGGTGATGATCATGTCGTCGTCGCGGTCATAGCGCATCTTCGCGGGCCGCCCGAGAAGCCGCGCCACCAGCGCGCAGGAGACGGCGAGGGCGTTGCCCTGGCTCTCCTTGCCGCCGAAGCCGCCGCCCATGCGGCGGATCTCCACCCGGACCGCGTTCATCGGCAGGCCGATTGCCTCGGCCACTTTGTGCTGGATCTCGGTCGGATGCTGGGTCGAGGACTGGACGATCACGCCACCCTCGGCCGGCAGCGCCAGCGCCGCCTGGCCTTCGAGGTAGAAATGCTCCTGCCCGCCCATCTCGAAGCGGCCTTCGATGACGCGCGGCGCGGATGCGATGGCTTTCGCCGCGTCGCCCTTCGACCAGATCACCGGACCGCCCTCGAACCGGCTGTCCGCCGCCATCGCGTCATCGACGGTCAGGATCGCCGGCAGGTTCCGGTACTCGATCCGGCCCAGCCGCGCGGCCTTGCGCGCCGCGAGGTGGCTGTCCGCGATCACCAGGAAGACCGGCTGGCCGACGTAATGCACCGTGCCCGTGGCGAGGAGCGGCTCATCGTGAATCGACGGCGAGACATCGTTGGCGAAGGGCAGATCCGCCGCTGTCCAGACCGCGACGACCCCCGGCGCGGACCGGACCGCATCGAGGTCGAGCGAGACGATCTCGCCATGCGCCACGGTCGAGAGCCCGAAGGCCAGGTGCAGCGCGTTCGCCGGCAAGGGCACGTCGTCGATATAGCGGGCCGAACCCGTCACATGGAGCCCGGCGGAATCGTGCGGAAGCGGTTTCGCGACGCTCATGCCTCCACCTCCAGCACCGATACTGGCGCGCCAGACCTTTCGTGGAAATAGCGCAGGAGCATGTTTCCAGCCGTCTCAAGCCGGTACGAGGCCGAGGCCCGCATGTCCGTCATCGGGGTGAAATCCGTGGCGAAGGCGGGCAGGGCCGCCTCGATCGTGGCGAGCGTCCAGTCGTGCCCGACCAGCGCCGCCTCGACCGCCGAAGCGCGCTTCGGAATGCCCGCCATGCCGCCGAACGCGATCCGTGCGCTTGCCACTTTCGAACCTTCAAGACCGACACTGAAGCAGCCGCAGACCGCGGAGATGTCCTGATCGAACCTTTTCGACAATTTGTAGCAGGCAAGGCCCGGTGCCGTTTCGGGGATCGTCACCGCCTCGGCAAACTCGCCCGGACGGCGGTCCTGCTTGCGGTAATCGAGGAAGAAATGCTCCAGCGGCATCTCGCGCCGCTCGTCGCCCCGGCGGAGATGCAGCACCGCCCCCATCGCGATCAGGGCCGGTGGGGCATCGCCGATGGGCGAGCCGTTGGCGATGTTACCGCCGATCGTTGCCGCGCCGCGCACCTGTTCGGAGGCAAAGCGCCGCAAGAGTTCGGCAAGGGCCGGGTGCGGTCCCGCCATCGCCCGGCGAAGCGCCGCGATGGTCACGCCGGCGCCGACCTTCCAGCCGCCGGGGATGGCCTTGATCCGTTGCAGATCTGCACAGGCATGAAGGAAGGCGACCTCGGGCAGGTCTTTCAATTCCTTCGTGACCCATAGCCCGACATCGGTCGCCCCGGCGATCAGAGTGGCGTCCGGATGCGCGAGATACCACGCGGCCAACTCGTCCGACGAGGCAGGCGCGAAGGGCGCGGGGCCTTCGGACTTGGGCGGGACATCCACGGCCCAGCCCGGAACCGGCCTGGCCGCAACCGCCTCGGCCGCGCGCAGGATCGGCGCATAGCCGGTGCAGCGGCAAAGATTGCCGGCGAGGTAATCGTCGTGATCGGTTGCGCCGTTGCGGTGCGCCGTCGCCATCGACATGACGAAGCCGGGCGTGCAGAAGCCGCACTGGCTGCCGTGATTTTCGACCATCGCGGCCTGCACCGGGTGCATCTCGCCTGCTGGCCCGGCAAGGCCCTCCACCGTGCGCACAGCCTTTCCATGGAGTTGCGGCAGAAACAGGATGCAGGCGTTGAGCGCGCGGGTGCCGTCGCCATCGGTCACCATGACCGTGCAGGCCCCGCAATCGCCTTCATTGCAGCCTTCCTTGGTTCCGGTCAGTCCGCGCGTTTCGCGCAGCCAATCCAGAAGTGTCCGCGTCGGGCTTTCGCCGGACACGGTCACTGGCGTTCCGTTCAAAAGAAACGCTATGTCGTTCATTGAATGAACCCGCCGCCTTCTCCTCGCTCCGGTCAGGTTGCGCTGTCGCCCGATGCGGCGTAAAGCGAAAAGCGCTCCGGTCTCCCACTCTCAGTGAAGCGCCGAAGCCTTTGCAAGGCAAGCATAACTTGCAGGCAAAACGAATAAGCAGTTTCTCGGATTCCCGTACAATCCCTGGCCGAAGGCCTCCCGTCGCGCGGCTGGCAATGCGGTTAAGACCAGTCCATAGTTCGAGAATTGACGGGTGGCGCCTCGGCGGAGCGGATCAGGATGCAGACAGTGCTCGCTCTTATCGTCCTCGGCCTGCTGGGGCTGATTGCGGGCCAGGTTGCCGCCAGCCGGCAATTCCGGGCCCGAATCCTCACGCTGGCCGGAGAGCTTCGCAAGGCCCCCCCGACACGGAACATCGAGGCGGCTCTACCGCCGGTGGTCGCCGATTTCGCGCGCCGCGCGGGGGCGGATCCTGCGCGCCCGTTGCGGATCGCGAGCTTCAATCAGCACGCGGAGCTTCGGCTCCGCCCCGGCGGCGCCTTCACGAAGATCGCCGCGTGGCAGCTGATCTCTCTCGGCCGGCCGGGATTCCTGTGGGATGCCCGCGCGGCCGGCGTGTTGCCCCGGTTCCATGTCCTCGACGCCTATGTCGCCGGGGCCGGGCAGTTGGAGGCGCGGGCCCTCGGCTCGATCCCTCTCGCGCGCGAAACGGGGGCGGAGATCGACCTCGCGGAGGCGTTCCGCTACCTCGCCGAATTGCCCTGGGTGCCGGACGCCATTCTTGGAAATCCCGAGCTTTCCTGGCGTGTCATCGGGGCCGACGCGGTCGAGGTTCGGATGAAGGCGGCGGGGGGCACCGCGCGGGTCAGGTTCCGGTTCGATGGCGAGGGCGACATCGTCAGGATGGACGCGCAAGGCCGGCCGGCGAAGGATATCAACGGACAAAGCGCCCGCTTCGACTGGCGTGGGCGATACTGGGACTATCGCGAGATCGGCGCGCGCCGCATTCCGGCCCGGGCCGAGGTGGGCTATGTCTACCCGTCCGGCTATGAGGTCTATTTTCGCGGAGAGATCACCGGCTATCACCTCTCGGACTGACGTCTTGCGGCCGCAATGCCGGCGCTTCACGGCAAGGGAATCGCCGCCGCGGCAAGAATCCGCGTGAAAATCCGTCGCCGCTCGCCTATGCCAAGAAGCATGTCCACCTCCCCCCGATTCATCCATCTGCGCGTCCACACCGAATACTCGCTTCTTGAAGGCGCGGTGCCGGTGAAGAAGCTCGTCGGGCTTTGCGACAAGATGCGGATGCCCGCTATCGCGGTGACCGACACCAACGACATGTTCGCCGCCCTGGAATTCTCGGTGCTCGCCAAGGGGGCCGGTGTGCAGCCCATCGTTGGCTGCCAGGTGTCGCTCGACTACGATCCCGCGCAGCCCGGAGAACGCACCCGCCCGCCGGCGCCGGTGGTTCTGCTCGCGCAGAACGAGGCGGGCTACATGAACCTGATGAAGCTCAATTCCTGCCTCTACCTGCGCGGTGACGGCTCTTTGCCCCACGTCACGGCGGAGGAGCTGGGGGCGCATTCGGACGGGCTCATCTGTCTTACCGGCGGGCCCGACGGGCCGCTCGGCCGGTTGCTTCAGGCGGGGCAGGGGGCGAAGGCGGAGGCGCTTCTGAAACGCCTCGCCGCGACCTATCCCGACCGGCTGTACGTCGAACTTCAGCGCCATCCGGGCGAGGGTGGGCAATATACAGAGGCGGAGCGGCTGACCGAACGCGGCCATGTCGAACTGGCCTATGCGCAGGGCTTGCCGCTCGTCGCGACGAACGACGTCTATTTCCCGAAGCCTGCCATGTACGAGGCGCACGACGCGCTGATCTGCATCGCCGAAGGCGCCTATGTCGACCAGCAGGAACCGCGCCGCCGCCTGACGCCGCAGCATTACCTCAAAAGCCCCGAGGAAATGGCCGCCCTTTTCGCCGATCTTCCGGAGGCCCTTGAAAATACCGTGGAGATCGCCCGGCGCTGCGCCTTCGCGGCCTACAAGCGCAAGCCGATCCTGCCGAGATTCGCCGATGACGAGGTGCAGGAATTGCGTCGGCAGGCGACGGAGGGGCTGAACGCCCGCCTCGCGATCATCCCGCATGCGGTGCCTGTCGAAGACTACGAGAAGCGCCTTGAGTTCGAGCTCGGCATCATCGAGCAGATGGGCTTTCCGGGCTACTTCCTGATCGTTGCCGATTTCATCAAATGGGCCAAGGATCACGATATTCCCGTCGGGCCGGGGCGCGGCTCCGGTGCCGGATCGCTCGTCGCCTACGCGCTCACGATCACCGACCTCGATCCCTTGCGGTATTCGCTCCTCTTCGAGCGGTTCCTCAACCCCGAGCGGGTCTCGATGCCCGACTTCGACATCGACTTCTGCATGGACCGGCGCGAAGAGGTGATCCGCTACGTGCAGGAACGCTACGGGCGCGAGAAGGTGGGGCAGATCATCACCTTCGGCGCGCTCCTGTCGAAGGCGGCGATCCGCGATGTCGGCCGCGTGTTGCAGATGCCCTACGGGCAGGTGGACCGGCTGTCGAAGCTGATCCCGGTCGAAGGGGTGAAGCCGGTCTCGATCGAAAAGGCGTTGGCGGACGAGCCGCGCTTGCGCGAAGCGGCGCGCGCGGAAGAGGTCGTGCAGCGGCTTCTCGATTATGCGCAGCAGGTCGAAGGGTTGCTTCGCAATGCCTCGACCCATGCCGCAGGCGTCGTCATCGGCGACCGGCCGCTTGACGAGCTGGTGCCACTTTACCAGGACCCGCGGTCCGACATGCCCGCGACCCAGTTCAACATGAAATGGGTCGAGGCGGCGGGGCTCGTGAAGTTCGACTTCCTCGGGTTGAAAACCCTGACCGTCATCCAGAACGCCGTGGACCTGATCAGCGGCGGCGGCCGGCACCTGCATATCGCCGCCGACGGAAGCCGGCTTTACGAGCCACCGGAGGGTGCGGTCGACCAGATCAACGCGATCCCCTTGGATGACGAGCCCACATACAAGCTCTATGCCGCCGCCAAGACCGTCGCCGTCTTCCAGGTGGAAAGCTCGGGCATGATGGACGCGCTGAGGCGCATGAAACCCACCTGCATCGAGGACATCGTGGCGCTCGTGGCGCTCTACCGCCCCGGCCCGATGGAGAACATCCCGACCTATTGCGACGTGAAGAACGGGGTGAAAGAGCTTGAATCCATTCACCCTTCCATCGACGATATCCTCGCCGAGACGCAGGGTATCATCGTCTACCAGGAACAGGTGATGCAGATCGCGCAGGTCATGGCCGGCTATTCGCTCGGCGGCGCCGACCTTCTGCGCCGCGCCATGGGCAAGAAGATCGCCGAGGAGATGGCGAAGGAGCGCCCGAAATTCATCGAAGGCTCCACCGCGAACGGGGTGGACAAGAAGAAGGCCGGAGAAGTTTTTGATCTTCTGGAGAAATTCGCGAATTACGGCTTCAACAAATCGCACGCCGCCGCCTATGCCGTGGTCAGCTACCAGACGGCATGGCTGAAGGCCAACCACCCGGTCGAATTCATGGCTGGCGTGATGAACTGCGACATTCATCTCACTGATAAACTTGCGATTTATGCCGAAGAGGTGCGCCGGGGCCTTGAGATCGGCATCGTGCCGCCCTGCGTCAACCGCTCGCTCGCGACCTTCTCGGTCCACGGCGGTGAAATCGTCTACGCCCTCGGCGCGCTCAAGAATGTCGGCATCGAGGCGATGAAGCTGATCGTCGAGGCGCGGGGGGAAAAGCCCTTCGCGACGGTCTTCGACCTTGCCCGCCGCGCCGATCTGAAGCGGATCGGCAAGCGACCGCTGGAGATGCTGGCCCGCGCCGGGGCCTTCGACCAGCTCGATCCGAACCGTGCCCGGGTCTTCGCGGCGCTGGATGCGCTGACCGCCTATTCCGCCGCGATCCATGAGGGCCGCGCCTCGGCCCAGGTATCGCTCTTCGGCGAAGCGGGCGAGGATCTGCCAGAGCCGCGCCTGCCGCAGTGCGACGACTGGCTGCCGGCCGAACGGCTCGCCCAGGAACATCAGGCGATCGGCTTCTACCTTTCGGGCCATCCGCTCGACGATTACGCGCCGGCGCTGAAGCGCAAGGGCCTGCTGACCCTTGCCGAGTTGCAGGAAAAGGCCGAGCGCGACGGCGCCGCCGTCTCGCGCGTCGGGGTTCTCGTCTCCGGTCTTCAGGATCGCAAGTCCGCGCGCGGCACGCGGTTCTTCCGGATGAACATTTCGGACCCGACCGGGCAGGTCTCCGGCATGGCGCTTTTCCCGGAGGATTTCGATGCCTGTCGGCGGGTCTTCGACCAGACCCATCAGGTCGTGATGACGCTGGAGGCGCGGTTTGCCGAGGGGCAGTTCGATCCCGTCGCGCGGTCCGTGGCGCCGATGGAGGGCGTCGTCGCCGATGCCGGCGGGGCGGGGCTGCGGATTCATGTGGAAAACGACTCGGCGGTCGCCTCGGTCGCAGCGCTTCTGAACCGCATGGTCGAAGAGGCGAAGATCCGCTCGCGCGGGCCGATCAGCTTCTGCATCGCCGACCGCGAGACCGGCGAGGAGGTCGAGGTCTCCGTCGGCCGCGATTTCCCCGTCAATCCCCAGATCAAGGGGGCGATCAAGGCGATGGGCGGCGTGGTCCTCGTCGAGGAAGTGTGACGCGAGGCCGGACGGGCCGTCACTTCTCACGGAAATAGGGAATGCCGGCGCTAGCCGATCCGCCGCCCGAAACCTCGCGCGAAACTGACCGCAAGGATGATCCGCAGGAGATGATGCGCCGTCACGTAGAGGATGGACATCTTCAGCGACAGCGCGATCAACCCCATCTCGACCAGCCCGCCCGGCGCGAAGGCAAGGAAGACCCCGCGCGCCGGCTCGCCGACGAGGGGCGCGATCAGGAAGGCGACCGCCGCCGCGCCGCCGATGCTGATCACGCCGTTCATCAGGGAAAGCTGAAGCGCTTCGAGGATACGCTGCTTCGGCATGCCGGCGAAGCGGACGCCGAGGGAGGTGCCGATCACGACCTGCGCCGCCGCGATCATGGCGCCTGGTGGCACCGATTCAGTCCACCCCGCCATATGCGCCGCAGCTGAAAGGAGGATCGGGCCGAGGGCCTGGCCGGCCGGCAGCTTCAGCTGCACGCCGATCACTGCCCCCAAGACTGCCGCAATTGTCAGGATCGCGACGTCCGTCAGCTTGAGCTCATGCCCCGCCACGGCAGCCCCGCCGGCCGAACCCACCGCATGGCCTTCCATCCAGGAAAACGCCACCGGCACCAGAACGATGGTGAGGATCAGCCGCAGGAATTGCAGCATGGCGAGCATCTGCACATCCGCGCCGGCCTCCTCTCCGAGCTGCACGGTTTCGACCAGCCCGCCCGGCGCGGCCCCGTAGAACGCGGTCACGGCGTCGGTCCGGCCGGTGGCCCTGATCGCGCGGTAACCGAGATAGTGGACGATCGGAATGAAGAGGCAGAGCACGAGGAGCGAGGGCACCCAGTGGGGCGCTTCCTGCAGGATCTCGGGCCGCGCCGCGCCGCCGATGGCAATCCCGATGATCGGCACGAAGATCATCCGGATCTTTTGCGGCGCCTGCGGCAGATGACCGAGGGGCCGGAGGCCGCCGACCGACGCCGCGCCAACCGCCAGAAGGGAACCGAGGAGCATCGGCAACGGCAGGTGCAGGGCCTGGGCGGCCATCCCGCCGGCCGTTCCCGCCGCGTAGGTCAGGAAGACGGTCGGCCAGTGCGGGGCGCCGAAGACGCGCTCGATGAGATGGGGCATGGGCAGTCCGGGCTGTAACGGCGCGAAGGCGTTCCGCGCCTCAACCTGCCCGGCACTTCGGTCGAGGGCAAGGCCTCACCAGTGCGGCGGTTTCTGATCGGCAAGCGGGATGGTCCCCGATGCCTCGGCTTCCGCTTCCGCCGCGCGCTCCATCAAGAGCCGCACGCGACGGGTCAGGAGGTCGATCTCGCGCGACTGCCCCGTGATGACCTCTGAAAGGTCGTCAACCGCGCGCCTCAGATGCGCGATCTCCTCTTCCGCCTTTTCCAACCGCTCGTTCATCGCCTCTCCAGCCCGTCGATGCGCCCGAATGATGCCCCGGCCCGCGTCCAGGTCAACGCCGTATCGGCTGCCGCTTGTTCGCCGCCGCCCCTTCCGCTACACCCGCGCCCGAACCTATGGGAAGGGTCGAACGATGGCCAAGGAAAAGGGACCGAGAAGACCGCGCGCGGAAACGCCGAAGGGCTTTCGCGACTATTTCGGCGCCGAGGTGGCCGAACGCAAGGCCATGCTCGACACGATCGCCGGGGTCTATCACCGCTACGGTTTCGATCCACTGGAAACCTCGGCCGTCGAGACGGTCGAGGCGCTCGGCAAGTACCTGCCCGATGTCGACCGCCCGAACGAGGGCGTCTTCGCCTGGCAGGACGAGGATCAGGACTGGCTGGCGCTCCGCTACGACCTGACCGCCCCGCTCGCACGCGTTGCCGCGCAGTACCGCAATGACCTGCCGAGCCCCTACCGGCGCTACGCGATGGGCCCGGTCTGGCGCAACGAGAAGCCGGGGCCGGGACGGTTCCGGCAGTTCTACCAATGCGATGCCGATACGGTCGGTTCAGGTTCCGTCGCGGCGGATGCAGAGATCTGCGCGATGCTCTCCGACGTGTTCGAGACGTTGGGGCTAGGTGGCGATTACGTCGTGCGGGTGAACAACCGGAAAGTCCTGAACGGCGTGATGGAGGTCGCGGGCGTGCTCGACCCCGCCGATCCCGAGAAGTTCGCCCATGAGCGCGGGATCGTGATGCGCGCCATCGACAAGTTCGACAAGTTCGGCGAGGCGGGCGTCCGCGCGCTGATCGGCAAGGGCCGGATGGACGAGAGCGGTGATTTCACCAAGGGCGCGGGACTTTCGGACGAACAGGCCGACACCGTCATGGGGTTCATGAACGCCAAGGCCGGCGACAACGAAGCGACGATCCTCAGGCTGAAGACGCTCGTCGGCGGTTCTGCCACGGGGCAGGAGGGCGTGCAGGAACTGCAAGACATCGCCTCTCTCCTCGCCGCCCAAGGCTACGGCCCCGACCGCATCGTCATCGACCCCTCGGTCGTCCGTGGCCTCGGCTACTATACCGGCCCGGTCTTCGAGGCCGAACTGACCTTCGAGATCACCGACGAGAAGGGCCGGCCGCGTCAGTTCGGCTCCGTCGCCGGCGGCGGTCGCTACGATGACCTCGTCAAGCGCTTCACCGGCCAGTCGGTGCCCGCGACCGGCGTCTCGATCGGGGTGGACCGGCTTCTCGCGGCGCTTCACGCCAAGGGCCGGGTCGCTGCCGATACACGCGGCCCGGTGATCGTCACCGTCATGGATCGTGACCGCATGGCCGACTACCAGGCGATGGCGACCGAGCTGCGTCGGGCGGGGATTCGCGCCGAGGTCTATCTCGGCAACCCGAAGAACTTCGGCAACCAGCTCAAATACGCCGACAAGCGCAACGCCCCGATTGCCGTGATCGAAGGCGCCGACGAGGCCGCGCGCGGTGTCGTCCAGCTCAAGGACCTCTACCTCGGTGCGAAGATCGCCGCCGAAGCCTCTCACGAGGAATGGAAAAGCCAGCCCGCCCAGACCGAGGTCGCGCGCGCCGACCTCGTCGCCGAGGTGCGCCGCCTTCTGGGGATGGCCTGAATGGCGGCGAAGGCGGAAGCCCGGACCGAGGCCGCGCGCCTGATGGCCGCCTTCCGCGACGCGGGTGCCCAGCCGGTCGAGGCCGACATCCTTCAGCCCGCCGAAGTGCTCCTCGACCTTTACGGCGAAGATATCCGCGCCCGCGCCTATGTCACCAACGACCCCTTGCGCGGCGAGATGATGCTGCGCCCCGACTTCACCGTGCCGGTGGTGCAGATGCACATGTCGGACGGGGCGGATCCGGCGCGCTACTGCTACTCGGGCGAGGTCTTCCGCAAGCAGGAACATCTGAGCGCCCGGAAATCCGAATATGTGCAGGTCGGCTACGAGGTCTTCGACCGCGAGAACCCCGCCGCCGCCGATGCCGAGGTCTTCGCGCTGTTCGCCGACCTCCTCGCGCCGCTCAAGCTGCGGGCCGCGACCGGCGATATCGGCATCCTGACCGAGGCGGTGCGCGGGCTAAGGACGCTCGAAAGCCGCAAGGCGGCGCTTCTACGCCATATCTGGCGGCCGCGCCGCTTCACCCAGTTGCTCGACCGCTTCGGCGGCCGCGCGCCGGTCCCGGAAAGCCGCGCGCGCCTCCTCGCCGCGCTCCGGGACGGCACGCCTCTGACCGACGCCCCGCTCATCGGTCTGCGCTCCGAGGCCGAGATCGCGACCCGCCTTGCCGCTCTTCAGCAGGATGCCGCCGCCCCGCCGATCGCGGGCGAGGAGGTCGCGCGGCTCGAAGACCTCCTGAACCTCTCTGCGAAATCGCCCGCCGCCCTCGCGCATCTCCGCGACCTCGCGCGCGAGATGCCGGAGATCGGCCCCGCCGTGGACCGGCTCGAAGCGCGGCTCGCGGCCCTTGCGGCGAAGGGCGTCGACGTGGATGCCCTCGATTTCGAGGCGAGCCACGGCCGCACCACGCTCGAATATTACGACGGTTTCGTGTTTTCCTTTCATGCCGCCGACCCCGACCTGCCGCCGGTGGCCTCGGGCGGGCGCTACGACGCGCTGACGGCGGTCCTCGGTCACGGCCGCTCGATCCCCGCCGTGGGCGGCGTGATCCGGCCCGGCCTCGTCGCCGATCTTGGGGGCGCGCCATGCTGAAACTCGGTGTCCCCTCCAAGGGCCGGCTGATGGACCAGACCTTCGACTGGTTCGGCGCGCGCGGCGTCACGCTGCGGCGCACCGGGTCCGACCGCGAATATGCCGGGGCCGTCGATGGCGCCGACGGGCTTGAACTCGTCCTCCTCTCGGCCGGCGAAATTCCCCGCGAACTCGCTGCGGGGCGCATTCATCTTGGCGTCACCGGTTCCGACCTCGTCCGCGACAAGCTGGCCGACTGGGACCGGCAGGTCGCGGAACTCGCGCCGATGGGCTTTGGCCATGCTGACCTCATCATCGCCGTCCCCGCCGCCTGGCCCGACGTCGACACGCTCGACGACCTCGACGCCGCCGCCTCTGCCTTCCGCCGCGCGCATGGCCACCGGCTGCGCATCGCGACGAAATACCACCGTCTGGTGCGTGACTTCCTGGCCGCGAACGGTGTCGCCGACTACCAGCTCGTCGACAGTCAGGGCGCGACCGAGGGCACGGTGAAGAACCTCACCGCCGAGGCCATCGCCGACATCACCTCGACCGGCGAGACGCTGCGCGCCAACCACCTGAAGATCCTGACCGACGGCCTCATCCACCAGAGCCAGGCGACGCTCTACGCCGCCCGCGCCGCCGACTGGGGCAACGGCGCCGAAACCGTACTTGCCGATCTGGCCGGGCGCTTGGGGCTCGACCCGGTCCGCGTCTGATCCTTCACTTTGCCCGAAATACCTCGGGGGGGAGGGCCCCCGGCCCTCAGGGGGCAGCGCCCCCCTCCCGGCTCCGGGGTCAGCGCAGCCCGATCTCGGCCAGCGCCAGCGCCATCTCCTCGGGCAGCGTACTGTCGGCGGCGCGGATCTGCGGCAGGTCGCGCGGGCTGTCCGCCGGATCGAGATAGCGCCAGCCCTGGAACGGCCGTCGCGCCGCCGCTTCGGTGCGGATCACCTCCGGCTCCATCACGATCCCGCAGCGGCGGATGCCATCGCCGCGATCCACCTCGTCGAGCCGCACGATCCGCTGGCGGCAGAGGATCACCCCCTTGATGACCCAGTAAAGTGATCCGCCCG
This sequence comes from Defluviimonas sp. SAOS-178_SWC, assembly GCF_039830135.1. Classification (NCBI taxonomy): domain Bacteria; kingdom Pseudomonadati; phylum Pseudomonadota; class Alphaproteobacteria; order Rhodobacterales; family Paracoccaceae; genus Albidovulum; species Defluviimonas sp. SAOS-178_SWC. The sequence goes on from NZ_CP156081.1 coordinate 1,122,418, forward strand.
CCAGCACCTCGGCCTCGCGCTTCGGCCACATCCGGGTGACGTGGCGGCGCTCTCCGGTAGGGTAGGGCGCGGGATGCGTGCGCTGCCAGTCGAGCAGATCCTCGACGGAATCCGCGCCGACGCAGAGCTTCAACAGGTTCACGAATCCGGCCATCTTACCCCCAAGACCTTGCCATTCTAGCCGCCGTGACCCCGAGATCAAGTTGACCGGCGCGGCAGGGGGGCGTATCTTGGCCGTCCTTCCCGAAGACCGAGGACCGCCTGCCGATGAGCCGTTTCGCCGCCCCGATCGCCGAGCAAATCTGGGACATGAAGTATCGCTTCAAGTCGGCGGACGGCACACCCATCGACGGTACGGTCGAGGACAGCTGGCGCCGTATCGCCCGCGCCGTCGCCGTGGTCGAGAAGACGCCCCCCGAATGGGAGGATCGCTTCTACGCCGCTCTCGAGGATTTCCGGTTCCTCCCCGCCGGCCGGATCACCGCCGGCGCCGGCACCGGCCGGTCGGTGACGCTTTTCAACTGCTTCGTCATGGGCACGATCCCCGACAACATGGGCGGCATCTTCGACGCGCTGAAGGAAGCCGCGCTGACGATGCAGCAGGGCGGCGGCATCGGTTACGACTTCTCCACCATCCGTCCGCGCGGGGCGGAGGTGAAGGGCGTGGCCGCCGACGCCTCCGGTCCGCTCAGCTTCATGGATGTCTGGGACGCGATGTGCCGCACGATCATGTCGGCCGGCTCGCGGCGTGGCGCGATGATGGCGACGATACGCTGCGATCACCCCGATGTCGAGGCCTTCATCGAGGCCAAGCAGGATGCCGCGCGGCTCAGGATGTTCAACCTCTCGGTTCTTGTCACCGATCCCTTCATGGCGGCGGTCAAGGCCGATGGCCCGTGGGAACTGGTCTTCGACGACAAGGTTTACAAGACCGTGCAGGCGCGCGACCTCTGGAACCGGATCATGCGCGCGACCTACGATTACGCCGAGCCGGGCGTGATCTTCATCGACCGCATCAACGCCGCGAACAACCTCAACTATGTGGAGACCATCGCCGCCACCAATCCCTGCGGCGAACAGCCCCTGCCGCCCTATGGCGCCTGTCTTCTGGGCTCGGTCAACCTCGCCCGGCTGGTGACGGACCCGTTCGGCAACGGCGCCGGGCTTGACGAGGAGGCGCTGGACGAGCTCACCCGTACCGCCGTGCGGATGATGGACAATGTCGTCGACGCCTCGCGCTTCCCGCTGCCGGAGCAGGAGGCGGAGGCACGGGCCAAGCGCCGCATCGGCCTCGGCGTGACCGGGCTTGCCGACGCGCTGCTGATGGTCGGGCTGCGCTACGGGTCGGAAGAGGCGGCCCGGCAGACTGAAGTATGGATGCACAGGATCGCGCGGGCGGCCTACCTCGCCTCGGTGGAGCTTGCGAAGGAGAAGGGCGCGTTCCCCCTGTTCGACGCCGAGAAATACCTCGCCTCGGGCAACATGAGGCACATGGATGCGGATGTGCGCGACGCGGTTCGAGAACATGGCATCCGCAACGCGCTGCTGACCTCGATCGCGCCGACGGGGACGATCTCGCTTTACGCCGGCAACGTCTCCTCCGGGATCGAGCCGGTCTTCGCCTATGCCTACAAGCGCAAGGTGCTGCAAAAGGACGGCTCGCGGACCGAGGAAGAGGTGGTCGACTACGCCGTCCAGCTCTGGCGCGAACGCTTCGGCGACAGGCCGCTGCCCGAACATTTCGTCAACGCCCAGACCCTGCCGCCGCTCGACCATGTGCGGATGCAGGCGGTGGCGCAGAAATGGGTGGATTCGTCGATCTCCAAGACCATCAACTGCCCCGAGGAGATCAGCTTCGAGGCCTTCAAGGACATCTACATGGCGGCCTGGGACCAGGGCTGCAAGGGCTGCACCACCTACCGCCCGAACGCGGTGACGGGGAGTGTGTTGAGTGTTGAACCGGAGAACAAAGAAGTAAGCGACCCGCAAGCAGTTTCTCACCGTATTAAGGTGGCAATGGAGTCTGCGGATATATCTACTCAGCAGCAATTGGCTGATGCGGCAGGCTTGTCCAAATCCTATGTTAGTCAGCTGCTGTCTGGCTCTCGCGCTGTCAGTCGTGACTCGGTTGAGAGATTGGCGGCCGCTCTGAATGTAAGCCCAGCGTGGCTAATGTTTGGAGACGGGACTGCCCCCGAAGTCCTCTCCAAGGACGGCGCCGAACCGCTCACCCCGCATGGCGACGTGATCTACCTTTCCGAACCCCTCGACCGGCCGCAATCGCTGGAAGGCGCGACCTACAAGCTCAAATGGCCCGACAGCGAACACGCGATCTACATCACGATCAACGACATTGTCCAAGGCGGCCACCGGCGGCCCTTCGAGGTCTTCATCAACTCCAAGAACATGGAGCATTTCGCCTGGACCGTCGCGCTGACGCGCATGATCTCGGCCGTGTTCCGCAGGGGCGGCGACGTGTCTTTCGTCGTCGAGGAGCTGAAGGCCGTCTTCGATCCGCGCGGCGGGGCGTGGATGCAGGGCCGCTACATTCCTTCCATCCTCGCGGCCATCGGCGGGGTGATCGAACGCCACATGATCGCCATCGGCTTTCTGGAAGGCGAGGGGCTCGGCCTCAAATCCGATCCCAAGGCGCAGGCGCTGGCGGTGGGCGACGCGCCGCGCGGACCGGCCTGCCCCTCCTGCGGGCAGTTCGGCATGCAGATGATCGAAGGCTGCATGACCTGCCCGTCCTGCGGCCATTCGAAATGCGGCTGAAGCCGGGCTTCGGGATTTCGGGATTCCGGTAGGAAATGCCCTTTTTGGGGCGAGGCTTTTTCACCTATTCCCGCCCTCAGCGGCCCACGTCTTTTGACTTTGCGACAAGGCATATCCGACGGCGCGCGCGACCATGTCGCATTTCCGGCCGATAGGGTCCTTGTGCTGAACGCGGGCGAATGGCGACTTCAGGCCGAAAGCCAGTTGAAAGATGCGTCGATATCCGCGCTGTCCGGAGCGGCAATCAGGCCGGGTTCCGTGCATTCGAACGAGAACGCGCCCTCGTAGCCTTCCGCGAGAAACCGGCGCACCTGGCCTCTGTTGTCGCAACGGTCGTCCCGGCAGATCAGTCCGCGATGGCCATCCTGCCTGGCATCCAGCGCAACATCGGGATCGGATATGCCGGAGATATGGACAATGCCGGTATGGTGGGGGAACAATTCGCTCTCGCCCGCGATGACATGCTGGAACGTGTCATGGACCAGCTTGAAGGCGCCCACACCCCCGACCGCTTCGATCGCGTCGACCAGTTCGGCTTTGCGCGGCAAAGTCGAGGTTTCGAATCCGATCGGTTCGATCAAGGGCAGGACCGCCCGGCCCGCGACCATCGGCAGGATATCCCGCATCACGTCGCGCAGGGGCCGGGTCGGCCGAGCGTCGACGCTGGGGATCAGGCTGATCGTCTCGGCCCCCGCCGCCTCGGCAATGTCGATGAGGGCCTGGATCTGTGTCGCGCGCTCGTCGTCCCAGACGTTGAAGCCGTAGACCTCGGACAGGCCGAGGAAGCGCAGTCCCCTCGTGCGGGCCATTTCGGCCGCGTGCGCGGGCGCGATCCCGTCGAAAAGGGGGCGTCCCAGGTCGTTGCGCGGCTCGACGCCGACACAGCCGAGCCCGGCCGCGAGGTCGAGAAAAGCCTCGAACGGAAGATCTCGGGCCGTCTTCTGGTTCAACGCCCGCGCGATCATGCGTCGCGGTCCATGATCCACTTGGCCGCCGGATCGGGAATGAAGCGCCACTTGCGCAATGGACCGGCCATCACGTTGAGGTAATACATCTCGAACCCATAGGGCGCGCCGCACGGGTGGTGGCCGCGCGGAACGCAGACCACATCGCCATCTGAAACCGCCATGGTCTCGTCGAGGGTGCCATCTTCCGTGTAGACGCGCTGTATCCCGAACCCATTTTCCGGGTTCAGCCGATGATAGTAGGTCTCTTCGAGATAGGTGCTGTTCGGAAAATCGTCCTCGTCGTGGCGGTGGCTCGGATAGCTCGACCAATGCCCGTCAGGCGTAAAGACTTCGGTCACGAGCAGGCTGTCGCAATAGTCTTCATTTTCCATCGCTATGTTGTTGATATAGCGCGTGTTTGTGCCCTTGCCACGCTCGGTGAGCGTGATGCCGTCCGGACCGATGCGCCGCGCCGTGTGGCCGGAACGACCGGGGGCCGCACAAACGGCAATGGTACAGTCGGTCGTGGCCGTCGCCTCCCACGCGTCGTCATTCGGGACATACAGGCAATGCGGCGGCGTCTTCTCGAATACGTTGATCCGGTGGCCCAGCTCGCCCCAGTCCTGTCCGGCCGCCTTGAAGGTCGCCTTGCCTTCGACCATGACCACGATCACCTCATTGCGGCCCGTGGCCTCCGCCGCTGTCTCTCCGGGCCGCAGCTTGTAAAGACCGAAGCCCACATAGCGCCAGCCTGCGCTTTCGGGCGTGATCTGGTGCACCTTTCCATGGGTGCCGAAGGGCTTTTTCAACAGGTCTGCCATCGTCTCATCCTTTGGTCAGTTCGTGAGCCGCGCCTTGACGATCTGGGTAAGATACTCCGCGTAGCGGTCGCGCTGTTTCTGGCGGTTGGACGTCTCGGGTACGGCCACGTCCCAGAAGTACCCGTGCTCGCCGGCGCGGGCTTCGATTCCGGTTCCGGGGAAATCCCTGGCGATGGTCTCGATCACGATGACGGTCGGGATATTGCGGGTCCGCGCGGCCTTGATTTCGGCCTCAAGCTGATCGGTATCCTTGGCCTTCACCGCATGCGCGCCCATCGACGCCGCGTGGGCGACATAGTCGATCTCGGGCTGCACCTCGACGTTGCAGTCGACATACATGTTGTTGAAGGGCTCGCCGCCGCAGCCCATCGTTTGCAGGCGGTTGATGCACCCGTAGCCCCGGTTGTCGGTGAGCACCGCCGTGAACGGCACACGGCGCATCACCGCCGTCGCCAGTTCCGAGTTGGCCATCATATAGCTGCCGTCGCCGACGAAGCAGATCACCTCGCGCTCGGGTCGCGCGAGCTTGAGCCCCATCGCGCCCGCCACTTCGTAGCCCATGCACGAATAGCCGTATTCCATGTGATAGCCGCCCTGGCTCGGCTTCCAGAGCAGCTTGAGCGCGCCGGGCATGGTGCCGGCCGCACACATCGCGACCGCATCGTCTCCGGTCGCGCGTTGCACGGCGCCGATCACCTGCCCGTCGGTGGGCTTGGCCGCCTGATCCTCGGGCCGGGCGCAATGGGCATCTACGGCGCGCAGCCAGTCGTCGCGCATCGCTGGGTCGAAGGCACGGGCCCTATAGTCGCCCAACGCCACACTGAGTGCATCCAGCGCCACCTTGGCATCCGCCACAAGGCTTTCGGCCCCGTGCTTCGCCGCGTCATATCCATGCACATTGATCGAAATGAGCCTGGCCTTCTGGCTGAACATGGTCCGCGACCCGGTCGTGAAGTCTTGCAGGCGTGTGCCCACGCCGATCACCACGTCGGCGGTTTCGGAGATCGCGTTCGCGGCGGCCGAGCCGTCGACACCGCTCGCCCCGAAATTCATCGGATGCGATTGCGGCAGGGACGACTTCCCGGCCTGCGTCTCTGCCACGGGAATGCCGTGTCTGGTCGCAAATTCGGCCAGCGTCTCTTCGGCCTGCGAATAGACAACGCCACCGCCCGCGATGATGATCGGGTTCTTGGCTCGCTTTATGGCCGCCGCCGCACGTGCGACTTCTTCTACATCCACTCCCGGGCGGCGAATGCGCCAGACGCGCGGCTCGAAGAACTCGACCGGGTAATCATAGGCCTCGGCCTGCGTGTCCTGACAGAAGGCCAGCACGGCAGGGCCGCAATTGGCCGGGTCTGTCATCACCCGCAGGGCGCGCGGCAACGCGCTGAGGATATGCTCGGGCCGCGAGATCCGGTCGTAATAGCGGCTCACCGGGCGGAAGCAGTCATTCGCGCTCACCGTGCCATCGTCGAAATCCTCGACCTGCTGCAAGACCGGATCAGGACGACGCGTGGCGAACACGTCGCCCGCCACGATCAGGACCGGCAGCCGGTTCACATGCGCCAGCGCCGCCGCCGTTACCAGGTTCGTGGATCCGGGCCCGATGGACGAGGTGACCGCGTGAGCGCGCGTGCGCTTCTTGCCCTTGGCATAAGCGATCGCGGCATGACCCATGGTTTGCTCGTTCTGCCCGCGCCATGTCGGGAACACGTTCTGATAGGCGTGCAGCGCCTCGCCGATCCCGGCCACGTTGCCATGCCCGAAAATCGCCCACATCCCCTCGATGAACCGCTCGCCATCCTCGGTCATCTGCACCGAGAGCCATTTCACCATCGCCTGGGCTGCGGTCAGCCGGATCGTCTCGCTCATCTCTTTCGTCCTCTCAGGGGCCTCTTCATCTTGGCCCGAATTTCCCGGAGGGCGGCGTCAGCCGCGGGGGCAGGGCCCCCTCTCCCCGCTCCAGATCATGCAGCCCGGGCCGCCTTGGCCCGCGCCGCATCCCAGACCCCGCACAGGCGCGCGTAGCGCCGGGCCATTTCGGCCACCGCCTCGGCATCCGTCAACGCGCCCTTCATCCAGCCACGCGCCACATCACCGAAGATCGTCCGGCCCACGGCGAAGCCCTTGACCAACCCGAAGCCTGCCGCGACCTCGAAACTCGCCGCCAGTTCGGCTTCCGGGGCATCCAGCCCCAGTACCACGATCCCGCGCGTATGCTTGTCATTTTCCTCGATGGCGGCAATGGCCTGCTGCCATCCCGCTTTCGTCTTCATCGGTTCGAGCTTCCACCAGTCCGGGTAGACCCCGAGCGCGTAGAATTGCCGGATCAAGGTGGCGGTCGTATCGGAAGCGACAGCCGCCACCTTGGAAGGAATGATTTCGAGCAGGAATTCCAGGCCGTTACGGCGCGACGCCTCGAAGAGCCGCTTCACCGTCGCCTCCTGCCGCGCGCGGGTCGTGTTATCGTCATCGGGGTGGCAGAAGCACAGAACCTTAACCACCTCTTCACGCGCCCATTGCGTGAGACCGCCACAATCGGCGCCCAGCTCTGGCTCCAGCTCCAGCGGGCGCGAGCCCGGCCATTCGCAGGGGCGCCCGATCCACAGGCCGGAACCGCTCGCCGCATGCAGTGCCCCCCGTCCGATGCGGTCGTCGCAGAGTATGCCATAGCCCGGACGCCCGTCCTGCACCTGACGCGCGACCGCGAGGCACAGCTTCTTGAACGCGCCGCCCTTGGCCAGCGTGTAGCCCGGCATCTCTTCCAGTTGCATCCGGTGATCGAAGGCGAAAACCCGGTAATCGGGCCAGTCGGGCAGCGAGCGGGTGTGGCGGGTCGTCGACCAGTGGATCTGTTCCAGCTCCGGATCGTTGCGCAGATCGGGCTGCTTGACACCGCGCTTCAGGAAAAACTCCAACTCGGTCAGCGACGGGTAAGCCGGAGTACAGCCATGGCGTGAAACGGCAAACGCCCCGCAGGCATTGGCGTATTCGAGCGCCTTCGGCCAGTTCTCGCCATCGAGCCAGCCCTTCATCAGCCCCGAGAAGAATCCGTCGCCCGCGCCCAGCACGTTGAACACCTCGATCGGAAAGCCGGGACCAGTCTGCCCTTGATCGAGGCTGTCGGGGATCGCGCCGTCGAAGGCCACGGCGCCCTTCGCGCCGCGCTTGCAGACCAGCGTTGCGCCCGAGACCGCGCGCACCGCGCGCAGCGCCGCGATCGTGTCGGTCGAGCCGCCGGCGATATGGAATTCCTCCTCGGTGCCGACGATCAGGTCGAAGAGATGCAGCGTCGCCATCAGCTTCTCGGTCACGTCGGCGCTCTCGACGAAGCGGCTTTCGCCGTCGCCATGGCCCGCCACCCCCCAGAGGTTCGGCCGGTAGTCGATGTCGAGCGCTGTCTGCGCGCCATGCTGGCGTGCCAGTTCCAGCGCCTTCAGCACCGCCGCCTTGGTGCGCGGATGGCTGAGATGGGTGCCGGTGGCCAGCACGCTTCGGGTCTGAGCGATCAGCGCCTCGTCGATGTCCTCCTCGCTCAGCGCCATGTCCGCGCAGTTCTCGCGGTAGAAGATCAGTGGGAACTGTTCCTCGTCGCGGATGCCGAGGATCACCAGCGCGGTCAGATGCTCGGGGTCGGTCTTCACGCCGCTAACATCGACGCCCTCGCGCAGAAGCTGTTCACGGATGAAACGGCCCATATGCTCGTCACCCACCCGGGTGATCAGGCCCGAGCGCAGCCCCAGCCGCGCCGTGCCGCAGGCGATATTCGTCGGAGAGCCCCCGATATACTTCTCGAAAGACCCCATATCCTCCAGACGTCCGCCAATCTGCGCACCGTAAAGATCCACACCGGCCCGCCCAATCGTGATCACGTCGAGTGTTTTCTTCATGTCAGAACCCTGTCCTTGCAAGGAAGGCGCGGGAGGCCGCGAGATCGCCGAGCACCCCGTCCGCGTTGCGCGGATCGCGTTCCTGTTCGATGGTGATGTAACCTGCATATCCAAGTTCGCTCAGAAGCGCCCGGATCGCAGGATAATCGATATTTCCTTGGCCGATCGGACACATGACACCTTCGGCGCAGGCTTCGAAAAAACGGATTTTCTCGCCCATGACGCGGTCGAACACCGTCGGGTCGATATCCTTGAAATGGATGTAATCGAGGCGATCCCAGTAGCGGCGCAAACTCGCGACCGGGTCCATGCCGGCATAGGCCAGATGGCCGGTGTCAAGGCAAAGCCCCGCCACGTCGGGTCCGATATCGACAGTGAGCCGTTCGAGTTCATCCTCGAATTCGATATAGCCGCCCGCATGGGGGTGGATGGTGGCGCGCACATCGTATTCGTCGCGGGCGCAGTCGGAGATTGCCCGGATGTTTTCGACCATCCCGGCCCAGGCGTCGTCCGACAGACGCGGCGCACGGTCGGAATGCCCGGCTGCAAAGTCGCGCTCGTCATGGCCCCAATCCATCACCGTCAGGTAAGGCGCGGGGAAGCGTTGCCGGTCATGGCGGACAGGCGCGGGCAGCGCCGTGATGAAGGCGCAGATCTCACGCGTCTGCCGCAACAGGTTGTCGCGGTTCGCGGGATTCACAAGGTCGTCGAAGATCGTCCCTGCAACGATGCTCAGCGCCCGTTCCTGCAGCGCCGCGCCGACGGTTTCGACATCGAGCGGCATGTAGCCGTAGGGCCCGAGTTCCAACCCGCCAAAGCCCGCCGCGGCGGCCTCGTCCAGCACCTTCTGCCAGCCGGGCAGATTCGGGTTCGCCACATCGTCCACGCCCCAGCAACAGGGGGCGCAGGTGATGGTGATGTGGGGGTCAGCTTGCGACATTGATCGTCTCGAAAGTCAGGCGTTCGTGGAATTGCTCATGGAATGCAATGAAGGTCTTGGTATGCGCCTGAGCCATGTGGAAATCATGCGCCGCCTCGTCGATCCAGGATTCGACGAAGACGAGCCGGTCGGGATTGTCCGTGCAGGTATAGAAATCATAGGCGATGCAGCCCGGTTCGGCGCGGGTTGCGAGTTGGACTTCGGGCGCGCGCGCAAGGATTTTGTCGCGCGCGCCAGGTTTGCACTCGATGGTGATGATGAACTTGTACATCGGTCCCTCCCGATGGGCGCGACCCCGGAGCGGTTCCGGGGCCGGACCGGGTCTCAGCGGATGATCGTCGCTTGCAGCGCGTCGATGGACGAGCGGATGCCGGCCTCGGTGGACATGGTGAAATCTTCCATCTCAAGCGAAACCCAGTCGTTGTAGCCCATCATTCCAACGACCGAGAAGAACTCCTTCCAGTATTGCAGGTCGTGCCCGGCGCCGACCGCGACGTAGTTCCAGCTGCGATTGGCGACGTCGGTCACCTCCTTCAGCTCCAAGAGGCCGTTGACGTCGGCCAGACCGCGCTCGATCCGGGTGTCCTTGCCGTGGACATGGTGGATCGCGTCGCCCAGCGCGCGCGCCACGGCGATCGGCTCGGCGCCCTTCCAGAAGAGGTGGCTGGGGTCGAGGTTCATGCCGACCATCGGGCCCACTTCGCCCCGCAGCCGGAACAGGGTCTCGGGGTTCCAGACCAGCATCGCCGAGAAGTTTTCCAGCGCGTATTTCTCGACGCCGCAGGCCTTTGCATGGGCCACCAGATCGTGCCAGAGCGGGAAGGCGCGGTCTTCCCACTGGTAGCGGTCGCGCTCGGGCATCTCGTCGGGCCAGGACTTGGTGTAGACCAGCCAGTTCGGGACCATGTCGCCCGGCGCCGCTTCGGGCAGGCCCGACATGGTGACGATCTTCTTCACGCCGATCTCGCCGGCAAGCCGGATCGTCTCCTTCATCTCTTTCAGGTGCCGCTTGCCCATGGCGCCCGGATCGAGCGGGTTGGCCGAGCAGTTGAGCGCGGCGATCTCGAGCCCGCGCGCCTTGATCTCGGCCAGCTTGCTCTTCAGCAGGCCCTTGTCCTTCAGGAGTTCATCGGCGCGGAAATGCGGCCCCTTGGACCAGCCGCCGCCGGTCATCTCGATGCCCTCGACACCCAGTTCGACGCATTTGTCGAGCATGTCGGTGAAGGAGAGGGTGCCCATCACATCGGTGCAAATGGAAAGTTTCATCTCTCGTGATCCTTGCTGAGAGGGTTATCTGAAATCGACCCAGGCCGCGCCCGCATCGGCCGAGCGCACGCAGTTCTCAAGCCAGCGCACCCCTTCGGTGCCCGCCTCGATACCGGGATAGTGGTGGGTTTTCAGGAACGCGGTGTCGCCGCGCTTGGCCGCGTCGATGGCCTCGGCGATCCACAGGTAGATGTTCGACCAGCTGTCGCCCAGCCCCTCGGTATGCAGCGCGCCCATGCGGTCGCAGGCGAGGCTTTCATTCTCGAGATAGGGCATCCCGTGATGCAGGATGCGCTCGGGCTCGCCCTGCACCTGATAGACCAACTGGTCAGGATGGCTGTCCGACCACGCCACCGAGGCTTTGGAGCCAACGAATCTATACCGCTGCGACCCCATGTTTCCCGCATCGACCGAGGACACCCAGAGCCGCCCGCGCGCGCCGTTGTCGTAATGCATGAGCACCGTCGCGTGGTCTTCCAAGGGCGCGCGCGAGGGGATGAAGGCGGTGCGGTCGCAGAGCAGCTTCTCGACCTTCAGATGCGGCAGCACGACCTCGGACAGGTAGTAAAGATGCGTACCGATATCGCCCAGAACGAAGGTCGGGCCGGCGGTCTTGGGGTTGGTACGCCATTTCACGGCATCGGCGCTGTCATCGTCGCCCGCGTTGAAGCCGTGGGTATAGGCCATGTCGACGATGCGGATCTCGCCCAGCATCCCCTTTGCGACCATCGCGGCCATCTGATGCACCAAGGGGTGCCCCGTGAAGCCGTAGGTCACGCCGACAATCAGTCCCTTGGACGCCGCGAGCGCTGCCACCTCGTCGCATTCGGCAACGGTGAAGAACAGGGGCTTCTCGCAGATGACGTGGAGCCCCGCTTCGAGACAGGCCATGGTGATCTCGTAATGGGTGAAGTTCGGGGTGGCGATCGAGACCACCTCGACCCCGTCCGCGCGCCCGGCTTCGCCCGCGATCATCTCCTGGTGGGTCGCGTAGCAGCGATCCCCGGCCACGCCGAGCCTGGTGCCGAAATCGCGGCCGCGCGCGGCATCGAGGTCGAACGCCCCGGCGATCAGCTGATAGGTGCCGTCGCGCAGGGCGCCGGTCCGGTGCTTGTAACCCACCTGCCCGGTGCGGCCGCCGCCGATCATGCCCCAGCGCAGTGGCCGTTCAATCGTTCTTTCACCGTTGATCATGGTGTCTTGCTTTCTCAGATGCCGGTCAGGTCACTCGGCCGCAATCGCGGAGGCGGTGCCGTAAAGGGCAGGTTTCTCGATCATGCTGATGCTCTCGCGCGCGCCGCTGGCGACCGCGCGCAGCGCGGCGTCGCCGACCAGCGTTGCCGCATAACCGTCCCAGGTCGACGGACCCGTCGCCGTGCCTTGCCCCGCCGCCACGATCCATTCGCGGAACTCCTGGTCGTAGGCCTCGATGAAGCGCTCGCGCCAATCCTCGGGGATCGCCTGGCGAATGCCGTGGCGATCCGAGATCACCGTCGCCGGGCGATTGGGCAGCGCCGCCACGCCCGTCTCGCAGCTGACCTCGCCGCGGATGTCATAGCCGTAGGCGATGTTGACCGAGATCTCGACGTCGACGATTGCGCCTGAGGACATGTACAGCAGCACGATGGTAGGATCGCGCAGATCGCCCCCCCGGCTCGACCGGCGCGGGACGCGCACTTCGACCGCGGCCACTTCGTCGTCGAGCAGCCAGCGCGAGATATCCGCGTCATGCACCAGCGTGTCGTTAAGCGGCATGTCCGAGGTGTAGAGCCCTTCGGGCACCGACGCATTGCGGTGAGTGGAGTGATACATCAGCGGCGCACCGAGGCTGCCGCCGTCGATCACCGCCTTGAGCCGGCGATAATCGGCATCGAAACGCCGCATGAACCCGACCTGCACAAGGCGGCGGCCGAAGCCCACCTCGGCCTCGATCACGCGCTTGGCGGCGGCTTCCGAGGTGACGAGCGGCTTCTCGCAGAACACCGGCTTGCCCGCCGCGATACAGTCGAGCAGCTGTTCCTCATGCGCCGGCCCCCAGGAACAGATCACCACCGCCTCGACCTTGTCCGAGTGAATGAGGTCCTTCGGCGTGCGAAAAACCTGCGCGCCATTCGGAGCCGCCGCTTCGGCGCGGGCTTGGTCGATATCGGTGACGGCCGTGACCTGTGCCCCGGAAAGAACCTGGGTAAGGCGCCGGATATGATCGCACCCGATCATTCCGGTGCCGATGACGCCGATTTTCAGTGCCATTTCGAGACCCTCACTTGAAATGCTTGTCGATCAGGCGCTGCATCTCGCCGCGCATGAAGCGGCCGGACTCGTCGGCCTTTTCTTCCCAGGCGAAGACGCAGGCGGTCATGATCCCGTCGAAGCCGATCTCGGCCAGCGTGCGGTAGAAGTCGTCCCACGGCACCTCGCCCTGGCCGATGTTCAGGTGCTGGTGCACCCGCGCGGACGACCCCGGCGGGTTGATGATGTAGCGCAGGCCAGAACTGGCCTTGTGGTTGAACGTGTCGGCGATGTGGACATGGGCCAGCACGTCGGCGCACTCCTTCAGCATCGCGACGGTGTCGTCGCCGAAATAGAAGGTGTGCGGCGTGCAGTAGAGGAACTTGACCCGGGGGCTGTTCACCGTGCGGATCAGGTCGACCGAGGGCTGAAGCGTCTCGACCCAGTCCTCGGGATGCGGCTCGATATGCAAGGAGATGCCCTCGCGCTCGAGGATCGGCACCAGTTCGTCCATCGAGCGCCACCAGGCATCCTCGCAGGCCTCGATCATCGAGCCGGTGTGGCAACAGTAGCAGGTGCCCTTGTCGGGATGCGGGCCGCGGCCGAATTCCGAGTTCATCGTGTCGACTTCCATCTCGACCGCGATCTCGATGGCGCGCTTCCAGTGGCGCATGGCGGCCTTGCGCTCCTCCTCGTCGTTGGAGGCCCAGCGGTACATCGGCAGGAGCGTGGCAATGCCGACCCCGGCGTCCTTCAGCGCCTTCCTGAAGCTCCTGATCCGGTCGGGGAAGACGCGCGGCGCCTTGAACCATTCAAGGAAATCCCCGCGCGGGGAAAGTTCGATCCAGTCGTAGCCGAGGTCCTTTACCTTCGCAGGCAGGTCCTCGAGGCTGAGGTGGCGATGCATGTACGGGTCAAGCGCGATCTTCATGTCCGGTCCTCCGGGCTGTGGTGGTGAATGCCCGCGCCGGACGCGACCGGCGCAGGCGGGGAGGTAGGGTTATTCGGCGGGCTGGATCCGGGGCGCATGGCTCTCGTGGGTTTCCATGTAGCCCTCGATCGAGGCTTCGAGATCGGCCATGGTCTCGCCGCCCGCCATCAGGTCGGTGATTTCCTCGCGGGTCTTCTCGCCCTTGCGGAAATCGGCCGCGATCGCGCCCCGGATCAACACCGCGAAGTGGTCCCCCACGGTCATCGCGTGCATCACCTGGTGGGTGATGAAGATCACCGCGAGTCCGCGCTTCTTGGCCTCGTTCACGATCCGCAGCACATGCGCCGCCTGCTTGACGCCAAGCGCCGCGGTCGGTTCGTCGAGGATCAGCACGCGGGCGCCGAAATAGACCGCCCGCGCAATGGCGAGCGACTGGCGCTCCCCGCCCGACAGGCCGCCGACAAGGCGGTCGCCGTCGTCGATCCGGGTGATGCCCATCTTCTGGACTTCTTCCACGGCAATCCGGTTCGCCGTGTTGCGGTCGAAGACCTTGAACGGTCCCCAGCCCTTGGTCGGCTCCACGCCCATGAAGAAGTTGCGCCCGACCGACATCAGCGGATAGGTGCCGCCGAACTGGTGCACCGTGGCGATACCGCGGTCCTGCGCGTCGCGCGGCCCGGAAAAGCTCACCGGCTGGCCATCGACAAGGATCTCGCCGCGCGTCGGCGCGTGAACCCCCGCCAGCGTCTTGATCAGCGTCGACTTGCCGGCGCCGTTATCGCCCAGAAGGCAGAGCACTTCGCCTTCGCGCACCTTGAGCGAGATTTCGTGGAGAACGTCGATCGGGCCGAAGCTCTTGTCGACATTTCTCAGTTCGAGAACCACTTTCGCGTCGGACATGGTTTCAGCCTTTCTTCTTTCTGACGGCGCTCATCGCCTTTTTTCGGAAGGTTTCGTTCATTCCGACCGCGACAAGAAGCATGATGCCGATGATGAGGTTGGACCAATTGCGGTCGATGCTGGTGAAATCGATACCCTTGTTCACCACGGCGAAGGTGATCGTCCCAACGAACACGCCGGTGATCGACCCGAAGCCGCCGGTCAGGAGCACGCCCCCCACCACGACGCTCACGATGATGTTGAAGATGTCGCCCATCCCGCCCGACACCTGGGCCGAGTTGAACTGGATGGCGTTGCACATGCCGACGAAGGACGCCGCGGTCGCCGTTCCCACGAAGAGGCAGATGGTGATCCGGTCCACCGGGATGCCGGCATTGCGGGCGCTGACCTTGTCGCCGCCGATCGCGAAGATCCAGTTGCCGTACTTGGACTCGTGCATGACGAACCAGACCACGACGGCGAGGCCGATCCACCAGAGGATCACGACCTGATGGTTGCCGCCGAACATCAGGTCCCCGAAGAGCGTCTTGGCCCAGCCGGGCGCGCTCAGCGGAACCGACGCGGCCCCGGTCAGGAGCTTGGAGCCCGCCAGCACGATCCCCTGCATGGCGACAAGCGTGCCGAGCGTGACGATCAGCGAGGGAACCGTGGTGCGCGTGACGATGAAGCCGTTGAACAGGCCCACGATGAGGCCGATGGCCAGCGCGCCGAGAACACCGAAGATCATCGGCAGGCCGAAGTAGCCGGTGATGATGGCCGTCGTCATGGCGCCCGCCGGGATCATCGCCCCGATCGAGATGTCGATCTCGCCCGAGATCATCAGCAAGCCCACGAAGAGCGCCACGATGCCGATCCGCGCCGCATAGTTGACCCAGCTGGCCGCGCCCATCAGCTTGCCCAGATCGACGCCGCCAAGCACCACATAGAAGGCCAGCACGCCGACAAGGCTCAGAATGGAGGCTGCCGAGGGACGGCGAAGCATTCCTGCGATCATGTCCATGGTTCCGCCCTCACTTCTTCTTGCTTGCATAGGCCATCGCGAGGGCACGGAACGTGTCGTTCGACAGGACCGCCGCGAGCAGGAGCGCCCCGATGATGATGGAGCCGATATTGGGGTCGAGCGCGGCGAAGAAGATGCCCTGGTTGACGACCGCGAAGGTCATCGTGCCGAGCACGATCCCCACGATCGAGCCCGCCCCGCCGGTCAGCAGCACGCCGCCGATGACCACGCACATGATCGAGTTGAAGATGAAGGACTGCCCGCCCGCGACCTGCGCGCTCTGGTAGGTCATCAGTTGCGCGATGCCGACGAAGGCGGCGCAGAAGCCCGACAACATGAACAGCGCGATCTTGAGCCTGGCGGTCGGAACCCCCGCGTTGCGCGCACTCTCGGCATCGCCGCCGATCGCGAAGATCCAGTTGCCGACCGGCGAGACGTGCAGGACGTAGAAGAACAGCGCCACGAAGCCCAGCCACCAGAAGATCGACACGTTGAACATGCCGTTGATGAAGGTGCCCAGAAGCGACTTGGTGACCGGGTCGGGCACGTAGCTGAGGCTGGTGGAACCCTTGATCAGCACCGCGAAGCCGAGTGTGAGCCCCATCACGGCGAACATCACGCCGATCGTCACGATCAGCGAGGGGATCGCGGTGCGGGTGACCAGCAATCCGTTGGCCAGGCCGACCAGCACCCCGACGCCAAGACCGCCGAGGATACCGACCAGCGCCGGAAGCTCGTAGTGACCGCTCAGCAATGCCGCCGTCACCGAGGCCGCGGGCACCACCGCGCCCACCGACATGTCGAACTCGCCGGAAATCATCAGCAGACCGACCGGCAGCGCGATGATGCCGACCTCGGCCGCGATATTGAGCCAACTCGACCATCCGGGCGCGCCGACAAAGACGGCGCCGCCAAGGATTGCGAAGAAGAGGTAGACGACCACAAACCCGAGGAATGACCCCGTCTCCGGCCGTCGAACGAGACTGCCGAGCGAAAAGCTTGTCGCGCCGGCTTCCGATTGCATCGACATCTGTGCGGTTCCTGTTGCATCTGGTTTGCCGACCTCACGCCCGTCAATTCGGAGCAGGCCGTCCTGGAGGTGGCCGCCAGCGCGGGGCGCGCGGCCACCCTCGTTCTTCCGGGCGCGGGTTTGCGATCCGCGCCCGCGTGCCGGATCAGCGCGCGCCGGCCTTCACGCCCTCGATCACCTGCTCGACGTTGTTCATGTCGATGACGCCCGGACCCGTGAGGATCTCGCGGGTCGGGATGGTCACGCCGTAGGTGACGTAGTTGTTCAGGATCGACACGGCGAAGAAGCCCTGCTGGTAGCCTTGCTGGTCGATGGCGCAATCCTGCGTGCCCGCCTGGATATTGGCCAGGATCGAGTCGTTGAAGTTCATGCCGCAGACATGGACCTGACCCGCCTTGCCGGCCTGCTGGATGCCGCTGACGGTGGCGTTGGTGTCGCCGTCGCCGATGGCGAACATCGCGTCGATGTCGGGGTTCTGAAGCAGATGCGCGCGCACGGCCTGGGCCACGGCGGTCGCGTCGCCGAAGGCGGTCGCCGGAAGCTGGAGCGTCGATCCGGTGCCGCCGTTTTCCTTCAGCCCGTCGTTGAAGCCATTGCAGAAGGCCTCGATGTTGGCCGCGCCCGGCAGCGTGTTGACGCAGGCGCCGTTCTTGTGCCCGGCCTTCGCCAGATATTCGCCGCCCGCGAAGCCGGACTTGTAGTCCACCGCGCCGACATAGTTCATCGCGCCAAGACGGTCGGCCGCCTCGAGCCCGCCGGCATTGTAGATCACCAGCGGAATGCCGGCGTCGACGACCGCCTTGAAGGCCGGATCCATCGCTTCGGGCACCCAGTCCGGGCCGACAATGGCGTCTGCCCCCTGGTCGATCGCCTGGCGGATCAGTTCCGCGGCATCGGGGCCGAGATTGTCGTAGTTCTGCGGGCCAAGCCAGGTGACCGAGCCGCCCTGGGCCTGCGCCACGATGCCGGCATCCTCGGCGCCTTTCTTCACGCGCGACCAGAACGGATCGTCAGGTTTTCCGCCGATAACGTAGATGTCGGCCGCGATGACGGCGGATGCGGCGCAGGCCGCAGCAATGGCAGTCGCGGCCGTGGCCGCGAGCCGGGTGAATTTTGTCATGATGTCTCCTCCGGTGCCCCGCTCTCCTCCGCAGGGCTTCAGTGACGGAGAGGTTAGGGTGTGAAAGAGATTCTGGAAACAAGTAATGAATATTTTGATTGCGAAAATATCATTTTGTGTCATTCATTATGAAATACTCACGGAGCGAACATCATGAACCGTCCGACAATCGCCGATCTGGCCAGGGAGGCCGAAGTCTCTGTTTCGACGGTGAACCGGATCCTCTCCGGCACGGCGCGCGTCAAGCCGATGACCGTGCAAAGGGTGCAGGCCGCAGCCGAGAAGATCGGCTTCTACGGTCTTGGCGCGATCGAAGACCAGCTGCGAAAGAGCGCGCCGCATTACCGGCTCGGGTTTCTGCTCCAGCAATCCTCGCGCGAGCTCTACCAGCTCTTCGGGCGCAAGATCACCGAAGCCTGCCGCTCACGCCCGCTCGACGTCGTCGATCCGCTGATCGACTTCGTGGATCTGCTCACGCCCGACAACATCTCCCAACGCCTGCGCGCCTTGGGTCAAGCCTGCGATGCGGTCGCGATCATCGCGGCTGACCATCCGCAGATCGGCCATACCATCCGCGAACTCCACGAGATGGGCAAACCTGTCGTCGCCTATATCACCGACCAGTCGGCGCCCGAACGCGCGGGGTATGTCGGAACCGACAACTGGAAACTCGGGCGCACGGCCGCCTGGTTCATCTCGCAGATGACGCACGGGCCTGGGCGCGTGGCGGTTTTTCTGGGCAACCACCGCTACCAGTGCCAGGATGTCGCCGATGCCAGCTTCCGCTCCTATTTGCGCGAACACGCTCCGCATCTGGTTGTCGAGGACAGCCGGCCAACCCACGAGGAAACGGCAGAAGCCTATCGCATGGTCAGGGAACTGCTGCAGACGACCGACGACCTGACGGGCATCTTCATGGTCGGCGGCGGAATTTCCGGCGTCCTGCGGGCATTACGCGAGGTGCCGGAAGAACGCCGGGCGGGTATCAAGCTGATCTGCCGCGATATCGGCCCAGAGACGCGCAAGGGCCTGTCGGAGGGATTGATCACCGCCGCGCTTTGTCACCCGCCAGAGGCGACCCCGGCGGCGCTTGTTCAATCCATGATCGACGCGGTTGAACAGGGCACAAGCATGACGCCGGTGCAAAGAGCGATCCCGTTCGAAATCGTCACCCCGGAGAATGTCTAGGGCGAGCCCGGCCCTAGTTCACCAAGTTTCGCACGCCGCCCGAGATCAGCACGTTGAGATCGTAAAGTACCCGGGGCACCGCGAGGCCGCCGGGGCTGGCAAGGTAGTGCGGGGTCCAGACCGGATCGAACTTCTGCTTGAACGCCCTCAATCCCTCGAAACGGTAGAAATGCTCTCCGTGTTCGTAAAGAAGGCCGCCCATCCGGTTCCAGAAGGGGGCGAAGCGCCGGTCGTCGAGGCCCGAGAACGGCGCCGCGCCAAGCGTGAACCAGTGAAAGCCGCGGTCGCGGGCCCAAAGGAGAAGCTCGGCGAAAAGCGCATCCATCGCATAGTTTGGCCCGGCGGGATCGTAGCGCATGAGGTCGGGCGACACCTCGTGCCGGTCAGCACCCTGCCAGAGATTGGCGAAAGCGAGGATCGGGCCGCTTGGCCCGCGCCGAAGAACCGCCACGTCGAAATTCCGCAGGTAGGGTTCCGAAAAGGCGCCGAGCGAGAACCCTTTCTCTTCGCCCTGCTTCAGCGCCAGCCACGCGTCGGAGACCGTCTTGAGATCCGGCAGGACGGGGCCGATCCCGGCCGCGGGGATCACCTCGAAGACAAGGCCCTCGCGGCCGGCGCGGGATCTGGCGTGGCGGAAGTCCTTGCGGGCCGCGCCGTCGAGGGTGAATTGCGCAAGAGCGACCCTCGCAACCTCGCCGATCTTCATGATCGAAAGGCCGAGGTCCAGGTAGGTGGTCAAGAACTGTTCCGTCACCGCATTGAAGGCGACACGTCGGCCCATCTTGTCGGCCCGTTCACGAAACATCCGGATCAGCGCCCGGCCGGATTCGGGCTTTCCCACCGGATCGCCCTGCGCGATGAGAGTGCGGCCGGTGTCAGCGTAGGCAAGGAAGGCTTTCTCGTCGGGGCTGATCAGAAACGATTTGTCGCCGGTGAGAGCAAGCTGCGCCCCGGCGCGCGGGCAGGCCGCCAGAAGCTCGCGCACGCGAGCCGGCACGGGCTCGGGCGTGCGGGGTTTGCTGCGGGCGGCGAGGAGCGATTGCAGGCTTATGCCACCGAAGATCACCGCCGCCGCAAGCGAAGCCCGCAGGAAGCGCGAGGCGCCGCCCTGCCAGGCGACCTGCCACCAGAGCGCGTCGCGATAGGCGGTGTGGGCATGAACGACGAACCCGATCCAGATGATCGTGGCGAGAAGTGCGGCTAGGCTGACGATCCACGCCCCGTCCAGCCGGAAGAGGGTTCCGCCCTCGATCCGGTAGAAGGCCGGCCGGAAGAGCGCCAGCAGACCCAGCGAGGCCAGCATCGACAGGGCCTCCTGCCAGTCGAGCCCCTTGGCGAGCGAGGCGACGATGCCGACCGCCATAAGAGCCGTCGCCACGACCCAGGCGCGGAAAAGGCGCCGGTACAGCCCGCGGGCGATGATGATCAGGAGCACCCCGGCGATCGACCCTGCGAGGTGCGATGCCTCGACGAAACCCAAGGGCAGGATGTCGCGCAGGATGCCGAGCCGCGTCTCGTCAGGCGGCAGGCTGCCGGAGGCCAGAAGGATCGCGCCGGCGATCAGGGCGATCCCGGCCGCGATGACGGGCGCGGCCGGCTGGGCGATCCGGTAGGCGCCGAGCGCCGCCTTGCCGAGGCTGCGTCGCTCTTCCACCGCCCAGGCGAGGCCGAGCCCGGCTGCGGCCAGCAGAAAGGGCAGGAAGAAGTAGAGGATCCGGTAGATGAGGAGGGCGGCCAGAACATCCGGCTCCGCCCCGGCGCCGAGACCGGCGACGAGCGCTGCTTCGAACACGCCAATGCCGCCCGGCGCGTGGCTGAGAACGCCCAAGGCGACAGCGCCGACATAGATGACGAAGAAGACCACGAAGTTCGCCACGATCCCGTCGGGCAGAAGAACATAGAGGCTGGCGGCCGCGACGACCATGTCGGCGACCGCGATGAGAGTGATCGCGGCGGCGAGACCGAGCGGCGGCAGCTCAATCCGGACGCGGCCGATGCGGAACTGCCGGTGGCCGAGGGCCAGCCAGCCATAGATGGCGACAAGCAGGATCAGCAGTCCCGCCCCGGCCATGGCTTCCGTTCCGGGGCTGATCGGCAAGCCCGCGCTCAGCCCTTGGGGATGGAAGCTGAACAGGAGGCCGAGCACCGTTGTCAGGCCGAGAAAGAAGGCGAGCCAGGTCATCCCGACGATATGGGCAACGGTCGTGAGATCGACCCCGAGCGCCGAATAGATCCGCATCCGGACACTGCTGCCGGTAAGCCAGGACGCGCCGAGGAAGTTCGAGATCGCGAAGCCGCTGGCCCCGGCCACGGCGGCGAGGCGCAGAGGCACTTTGCCCGGCGCAAGGCTCCGCAACGCCGCGACGTCGTAGAGCGACAGGGCGGCGTAGCTCGCAGCGACGCAAAGCAGCGCCGTGCCAAGGCTCGGAAACGGGATCGCCGACAACGCGGCCCGGACGTCGTGCCACTGGACCGAGCGCGAAAAGTGATGAAGCACCCCGATGCCGATCGCGACGATCAGCAAGGGGAAGGCGATCCTCACCGCCGGATGTGCGATCGCTCGCCCAACGCCGCCGCCGCGATTGCCGGTTTCGGCACCGTTCATCGGGGTGCAGTCTTGTCGAAAGGGCGGCGTATCGTCGTATCCGGCATGGCTCGGTTCCTTGAACTCCAGATGTCGCAGCGGCCCCATTTGTAATGAAGCACGGTCCCGTCTGGCCGGCCAGTATCTGCATCCTACAGGGGCCACAAATCTTGCCGAAAGATTACATCGACGTAGATCGAGCCCGAGGAGGTCCGCGCGACGTTCCCGGATCGACGAGAGCACTCCGCCGTATTCGCTTCCAGTGCACCCGCTCTTTCGGACGCGTTCATCGGGGCGTGATCGTCGGGTGCGGTCGGTCGTGGTGCCATCAGGGGGCATGCTTCTGTCCGCAGTCGGTTCGTTGGGCGCGCCGCATGTTGGCGGTCGAAGCCGAGGCCGGCGGTGCAAATAGTGCTGATCATTGGCACCCCGCAGGTCGGCTATGAGTGCGTCACCTAGTCCTCATAGGCGATCAGAATGCTCCTGTGAGCGCGGGTGGCGGAGCCGATCATCGCGGTGGCGTCGCGCAATGCCACACTCAGTCTTTCCGGCACCGAGTCGTCAGGGGGCAGATCCTGTCCGATCCCGGCACTGCCGGCGCGGCCCTGCACGAGCGTCGCCAAGTCGTCACGAATTCGGACGCAGTCGGACCGGCTCAGCCATCCGCAGGATTGTTCAATGTATCTCGCTTCGCCGAGCACGGTCCACCACGGGCTTTGGCTGAAAAGCAGCCGGATGGAATCGCCGCGCACCAGTCGGCCCGTCAGCTTGCGCCATCGCGGGTTACTCATGCCCCATTCTTCGATCTCGACGAAACCGCTCGCAAGGCTCGACGACAGCGACCCGATCGCCGTCAGATACGGCGCAAGCATCACCAGAGCCCACTCGCCTGTCTGGTCGGCTTCGTCATCCAGTGCCAGCCAAGTGTCATCGACGCGCATGTCGTTGTAGACGGGATTGCCGCTGTTGGCGCGATAGGTCTCCCGTGCCGCCGCCCACAGCTTTTCAGTTCGGCTGGCCGGATCGTCATCCCAGAGAG
The DNA here is from genome assembly GCF_039830135.1 of Defluviimonas sp. SAOS-178_SWC. Classification (NCBI taxonomy): domain Bacteria; kingdom Pseudomonadati; phylum Pseudomonadota; class Alphaproteobacteria; order Rhodobacterales; family Paracoccaceae; genus Albidovulum; species Defluviimonas sp. SAOS-178_SWC. The sequence continues at coordinate 1,145,078 of NZ_CP156081.1, forward strand.
AATCCATTGCGGCGAGATAGGAGGCATCATCCAGTGCGTAGGCGTGATGGTATCGCGCCACGGCTCAGGTGCCAGGCACGCAGGCGGCGGGGGTAAAGCCGTTTGGATTGGCCGTGGCGTAAGTTGCGGCGGCGGCGGCGGCCACATTGGGAGGTGTGCCGACCGGCGCGTTGATGCTCCAATGGCCGGGCGGCGGCGTGGCGGCCCCGGTATAGCCCGGAAGGCCCTGAACAGCGCCGTCGGTGACGACGAACGCGTAGGCGCAGGGCTTGTTGCCCGGCGGCGCGTCGAAGGTCGACATGTCCGGGTTGAACCGGAATTGCGACGGCGAGGTCTTGGCCTTTCCGTTCGACCGCGCGTCAAGCCCGCGATAGACGATGACGGTATCCTCCGCGGGTCCGCCCTGAATATTGGTACAGGACGCCAGAGCGACCGTCGCGGCAGCGATGAGAAGAAGGTTGCGTCCAAAGCCGGTCATGTCTTGATGCGTCATGATCAATGGTCCCGTTTGATTTGAGATTTCAATTCTTCTTTCGAATAGGGTCGCATTACGTAGGAAAAAAAGCTGTGCAGTTGGGGGCGCGTATGGACAAGCACAACCCTGTTGAACGCGGCCGGCCCAACATACCGCAAACTTTTCATATACGTCCGGTCATTGGATCGGCGCATGCCCGGCATTACGATAAAGACCGGGACCGGCCATTTGTCCGAAATAAGTCTTCCGTCCTCCGTCGGGTATCCGTCGTTGGCCATTCAGAATACCTTTTCCGGCGCAGATCAGGTTGCGCTGACGCTGGCGGTATCCACGATCTTTGTCACGCCCGACATGATCGAGATGGGTGAAGAGGTAAAGGCGGCATTCACCTTGAACGACACTGACGTATCCGACGGCGCCGGAGATGTCTCGACCGTGACCGCGCTGGGTTGTCCGGAGACGCTCACCGAAATCGAACTGGCCGTGTGACCTCCCAGCAGGTCCGCGCCTTTGATCGCGTAGATCTGGCCATTCTTAAGCGGGCCGGTAACCTTGTTGCCGTTGCTGTCCTCGAAGCCGTTCACAGTGGGGGTGGTTCCCGGCGTCGCCGCAGCGACCACGGTGTAGGCCGAACCGGTCGACACGACGTTTATGGTCTTGGCGGGCGGAGTCGATCCTGTGACCGGCTCCAGGTGCGCCACAATCGTCGCCGGGCTGGCCTTTGGCATAGCCTTCGTCGGCGTGAACGACACCATGTTGCCCTGCGGATCGCCCACCGGCATGCTTTCGCCACCCTCGAAGTCGACAGTGAACGACACTTTCATATCGGCCGGCACCTCGCCGATCTCGGTCAGGAATACGCCGAGGATATGGTAGGTCTGACCGGTGGTCAGCGCATTGACTGCGGTCGCGCCGGAATCCGTCTCGACCGCCGTGACTGTTGGCTTGCGCTCGACAAGATCCTGAAGGAAATCAACAAGCTCAAGGTATTCCAGGTCGCTTTCGACGGACAGGAGGTCACCGCCGTACTTCCGGATGAAATTCGGCGTCACGAACATGTAGGTGTCCTTGTGCAGCAGCAGGTGCAGCGAGGATGTTTGTTCTTGGATGCAGGGTCCGAGCTTGAAGCTCTGGCTGGCTATCTTGGAATCAACGTAGCAGACCAAGGCGCTGACGATCGGCATGCCCATCAGGTATTCGCAGACGAACACGATGGTGCCGACGCGGCCGTCGCTCTTGTCGCTCTTGCCGCTGATGGAAAGGCCGCGTTTCGCAATGGATGAAATCATCGCTTGTGCGAAGACCAATTCGCCCGACCCCGTCGCCAGCCCGAGAAGCCCTTCGATCAACTCCCGGCTGACCGTTACCCCCCACGACGAGATCTCATGGGTGACGTCCTCCTGGCTCACCTGGATAAAGAGGCCCGACCCTCCAACGATGCCCTCGATCGCTTCGTAGTCGTAGATCGAATAAAACTTGCCTGTCTTCTTGTTGATCGTGGTGGCCATCGCCCGCGTCATTGCCGAGAAAAAGACGGAAACCTCGGCGAAGACATCGCGTACTTCTTGTGAGATTTCTTCCGATCCGATTTCCGTCGAAGCCATCATGATATTGCCAGTCTCGTTGAAGACATAGCGCTTCACGGCCTGAAGATTAAAAGGGTCCGGGTCCGGAACGGTGAGTTTCGTTGAGGGGACTGTCGCGTCAGCCATATTTATCTCCAAGTGTTCAATCTGAATAGATGACTGGAAATAAACAGCAACCCATCACGTCAAGTCATAAACAGACTTTGGCATCTTAATAATTCGAATCGATATATTGGTTATTTTGTGCGCGCGAATAGCGGCAGCGTCGCGAAAATAATCAAGGCATTTATCGTGGAGGTTGTGCGAGAGCTGGCGTGAATGGCCCAAATCGGAACGTCTTGAAGGGGGGGTAGGGGCCTGGCGTCGGGCGTTGCCGAACCAAGCCGGATTGAGGCCGATCCGGATGGTGCCTGGGGGCCGGTGAAGGCCGGACCCAGTCCATTCGTTTACATCTCAACGCGCCCGAAGACGACCCGCTTGGGCGTGACGCTTTACGTCCGTTTCCCACTCTCCCGTCGCAACCCGAAGGATCAGCCTCGCGGGGGGCGAAACGCTGAAGACCGCGTCGTCCCCCGCCACGGTGGGGGCGGCAGAAGGCAGAAAGGCCCGGCGGGCGCCGAGCGCGGCTTAGGCGTATCCTTGACCTCAGGCTACATCGACCGTGTTACGCCGCCATCGACCCGAAGGCTCTGGCCGGTGATATAGCTGCTGTCATCGCTGAGCAGGAACGCCGCCGCCTTCGCCTGTTCTTCCACCCGCGCGAGGCGTCCGAGCGCCGACATGTCGGCATATTTCTGCGGCAGGTCGAGACTGTCCGTGAAGCCGGGAAGCAGGCAGTTCATACGGATATTCGCCGGGCCGTAGCGATCCGAAAAGAGCTTGGTGAAGCTGGAGACGCCAACGCGGTAGACGCTGGATGTCGGGAAAGCCAGAGACGGCTCAAAGGCCGAAAACGTCGTGATGTTCACGATCGATCCGCCCCCCTGCTTTTCCATGACAGGGCCGAGCAACTTTGCCATGCGGATGACCGGCTTCAGCACCATCTCGTGCGCCCGGTCCCAATCCTCTTCCGGGATCGCGAGAAGATCGCCTTTAGGGGGGCCGCCGACATGGATCAGGCAGGCGTCGACGCGGCCATAGGATTCCATCGCCAGATCGAAGATCGCCTGCGTGTCCCCGGCGGTTTCGGCCTTGCCGCGATGCGCGACGCCGCCGAGTTCGACGGCGAGCTTTTCGCAGCTTTCCGATGGAGACATCAGCGCCAGCTTGTAGCCGCGCTTGTCCATCTCGCGGGCGGTGGCGGCGCCCATGCCGCGGCCGCCGCCGATGATGAGGCATATTTTCTGTGTCATTCCGTTTCCTCAGAACCGTTCGATGAATAGGGGGAGACGTCAGTTTCGGGCGGTTCACCCGCGATCAGCAGCATGGGCCAGGCCGCGATGACCGTGCCCCGTGGCGTAGAAAACGCCGCGCGCTTTGGCCGACGCCGACATGACAGGTACCGTATCAGGACAGGAGAGGCTATGTTCCATCCAGTTCCGTTGCGTTCCGGTCGCGCAGGTTGGGAAGAGCTTGGCGCGCGTTCCACCGCGATCTTCGCGTCGAACGGTTCGTGAGCCTCGGGGCCCGGCGCCTATCCGAGATAAGGTTTGGAGCCATCTTGCAGCGACGCGACCAATTGCGGGCGCGCGCCACTGTTTGGCAGCAGATGAACATGGCCAACTTGACGAGAAAGGGATCCCCGCATTTCCGGTCATTCCAGATCCAGTATCCGCGCCGCGCGGTGCACCGCCTGAACGAAGAGCTGGCCGGCCGCCGTCTCGGAGGCGCTGGCGCGCCGCATGAGCCCGACCGGCGCGCGCGTCAGCGGAGTCTCGATCGGCAGCTGCATGAGCGAGCCCTCCGCCACCTCCCGCGCGACGACGCCCCTTGAAATGAACCAGATCGCGTCGGACTGCTTGGTGTAGGCCCGCCCAAGCGCGCCGGAGACGGTTTCGATCCGCCGCGGCGGCGGGGCGATGCCCTGCGCGATCAGGAGGCGCTCCACGAAGGGCCGGATCGCGGCGCCCGGTGGCGGAAACAGCACCGGCCAGTCGCCGATCCGGCGCAGGTCGGGGTTGGCGAGGATCGGATGACCGGGCCGGACCACGACCGCGACATCCTCAAGGTAGAGCTGGGCGAAGCTGAGCCCCGACATCGTCTCGGGCTCCCCCAACCGGCCAATCACGAGGTCGAGACTGCCGGCGCGCAGCTGATCGGTCAGATAGCCGTGCGGGCCATCAAGCACGATGAGCCGCATCCGGGGCGCCAGGTTCGTCATCTGCACCAGCACCTCCGGCATCAGCCGCGCCGCGACCGACGGCAGCGCGCCGACCCGCAGTTGCAAGGCCCCGGCGCGCTCCGCCTCGCTGATCCCGGCCAACCCCTGTTCCAGCGCGGTCAGGCTGGTCTGGGCGTAGGCGTGGAACAGTTCGCCCTGCGCCGTCAGCGCCACGCCGCCCCGGCCCCGGGTGAGCAGCTCGACCCCGAGGATCTGTTCAAGCTCCGACAGGGTGCGCGAAATCGCGGGCTGTGTCAGGAACAACCGCTCGGCCGCGCGTTTCAGGCTGCCCTGCCGGACGATTTCGGTCAGTGCCTCCAGATGGCGGATCTTGATGCGACGATCCATGATGTCCAATATTGGTAACTATAACGACGATTATCTCATTTTACTTCGCGATTTCAACATGTGAATATGCTCTCAGGAGGACATTCATGCACATACCAGTCGTCATCATCGGCGGCGGCCCGTCCGGATTGCTGCTGGGCCAGTTGCTGCACAAGCGCGGCATCGAGGCCGTGGTTCTCGAGCGCAAGACCCGCGACTATGTGCTGAGCCGGATCCGCGCCGGGGTGCTTGAGACCGGCCTTGTTCGGCTGATGGAAGAGGCTGGCGTCGCCGAACGGCTGCATCGTGAAGGCTACGTGCATGATGGCACCCAGATCGCCGCGAACGGCGAGATGTTCCATATCGACTTCAAGAAGCTGACCGGCACACCGATCCTCGTCTACGGCCAGACCGAGGTGACGCACGATCTTTACGACGCCCGCGAGGCGTCGGGCGCGCGCACCGAGTTCGAGGTCGACCATGTCGAAATCCACGGTGCCGACACTGACAAGCCCTATGTGACCTACCGCCAGAATGGCAATGGGCACCGGATCGACTGTGATTTCATCGCGGGTTGCGACGGGTTTCACGGCGTCAGCCGCCAGACGATTCCGCTGTCTGTGCGGCGCGAATACGAAAAGACCTATCCCTTCGGCTGGCTCGGCATCCTGTCACGCACGCCGCCGGTGCATGACGAACTGATCTACGCCAATTCCGAACGCGGTTTCGCCCTTTGCTCGATGCGCAGCGCGAGCCTGTCGCGCTATTACATCCAGTGCGCCCTGTCCGATCACCCGGAGGACTGGACCGATGCCGCCTTCTGGGACGAGTTGAAGCGGCGTCTTCCCGCGGACGTGGCCGAGCGTCTGGTCACCGGCCCGTCGATCGAGAAGTCCATCGCGCCGCTCCGGTCCTTCGTGACCGAGCCGATGCGCTGGGGTCGGCTGTTCCTGTGCGGCGACGCGGCCCATATCGTGCCGCCGACCGGGGCCAAGGGCCTCAACACCGCCGCGAGCGACGTCCAATACCTCTACCAGGGCCTGTGCCAGTTCTACGAGGAAGGCGACAGCGAGGGGATCGACAGGTATTCTGAGCGCGCCCTGTTGCGGGTCTGGAAGGCGGAACGCTTCAGCTGGTGGTTCAGCGGCCTTCTGCACCGCTACCCGGACCAGAGCCCGTTCGACCTGAAGATGCAGCAGGCGGACATCGCCTTCCTGCGCGACAACGAGGCGCAGCAGCGCGCCTTTGCCGAGAACTATGTGGGGCTGCCCTACTGATGCTGAGCGCGAACCTAAACGGGGTCGATATCTGTTATGTCGATCAGGGGCCCAAGGACGGCCCGGCGGTCATGTTCGCCAATTCGCTCGGCACCGATTACCGGGTCTGGGACGATCTCCTGCCGCACCTGCCTGCCGGGCTGCGCGTGGTGCGCTACGACAAGCGCGGCCACGGGCTGAGCGACGAGCCCTCCGGCCCCTATACGATCGAGAACCTGGCCGACGATGCCGCCGGTCTGATCCGGCATCTCGGCCTTCGCGATACCGTGTTCGTCGGCCTGTCCGTCGGCGGCCTGATCGGCCTGTCGCTCGCCGCGCGGCACGGCGGGCTCCTGCGCGGGCTCGTGATTTCGAACAGCGCCGCGAAGATCGGCGATGAGCCGCTGTGGCGGGACCGGATCGCCGCGATCCGTACCGGCGGCCTGACCAGCATCGGCGCGCCGACGATGGAGCGCTGGTTCTCGTCCGCCTTCCGTCAGAGCGGCCGCGCCGCGCCCTGGCAGCGGATGCTCGAACGCCAGCCGGTCGAGGGCTACATCGCCTGCTGCCAGGCGATCGCCGCTGCGGACCTGCGCACGGCGGCACGGGGCCTGAACCTGCCGGTGCACCTGATCGCCGGGACCGAAGACGGCTCCACCCCGCCCGACGTGGTCCGGGCGACGGCCGACCTGATCCCCGGCGCGCGGTTCTCGGTGATCGAGGGCGCCGGCCATATCCCTTGCGTCGAGGCCCCCGCCGACTACGCCGCGATTCTCACCGGTTTTCTTGAGGAAGTTGGCCATGTCTGACCGCTATGCCCTTGGAATGCAGGTTCGCCGGGAGGTTCTCGGCGATACCCATGTCGATCGCGCCGAGGCCGGCAAGACCGAGTTCGACGCCCCCTTCCAGGAACTCATCGCCAGCTCGGCCTGGGGCACCGTCTGGGCCAGCGACGGCATCAGCCGCCGCGAACGCTCCATGCTGACCCTCGCGCTTCTGGCCGCGACCGGAAATTTCGAGGAGATCCCGATGCATGTCCGCGCCACCGCGCGCACCGGCGCCTCGCGCCGCGACGTGCTCGAGGCGTTCCAGCATGTCGCCATCTATGCCGGCGTGCCCCGCGCGAACCACGCGCTCAAGCTCGCCAAGCAGACCTATGCCGAAATGGACGCTGAAACCCCTGCCGAGGAGGGCAGCCGATGACACCCGCAGAATATTACCAGCGCGACAGGCGCCTGCATCCGCCCGCGCATGTCCCGAGCTACAAGACATCCGTGGCGCGCAGCCCGCGCTATTCGATGATTTCGCTGCAGAACTCCGTGAGCGAGATCACCGGCCCGGTGTTCGGCCATAACGATATCGACCCGATCGACAACGACCTCATCAAGAACTACGCCAAGACCGGCGATCCGGTGGGCGAGCGCATCATCGTCCACGGCCGGGTGCTTGACGAGAACGCGCGGCCGGTGCCGAACACTCTGGTCGAGATCTGGCAGGCCAATGCCGGCGGGCGCTACCGTCACAAGAAGGACACCTACCTTGCGCCCATCGACCCGAACTTCGGCGGCTGCGGCCGCACGCTGACGGACGAGAACGGGTATTATTTCTTCCGAACGGTGAAGCCCGGCGCCTATCCCTGGCGCAATTGGGTCAACAACTGGCGGCCCGCCCATATCCACGTTTCGATCTTCGGCTCGGGCTTCCTGCAGCGGCTCATCACCCAGCTCTATTTCGAGGGCGACCCGCTGATCCCGCTTTGCCCGATCGTCCAGACGATCCCGGACCCGGACGCGATCGAGCAGTTGACCGCGAAGCTCGACCTCAATGCGACGATCCCGCTGGATTCCATCGCGTACAAATTCGACATCGTTCTTCGGGGCCGCCGGTCGACCCTGTTCGAGAACCGGCTGGAGGGGAACTGACATGCCGCAGAATCTGAATTACCTTCGCGAAACCGCCTCGCAGACCGCTGGTCCTTACGTCCATATCGGGCTCGCGCCCGGCGCCGCGGGTTTCGACATCTACCGCCAGGAGCTTGGCTGGGACATCGCCGGGCCGAATGCCAGGGGCGAACCCATCCGCGTCGAGGGGCTGGTGATCGACGGCATGGGCAGCCCGGTGAAGGATGTGCTGCTTGAGGTCTGGCAGGCCAATGCCGACGGCAACTACGCCCACCCCGAGGGCGGCGGGCCGGTCGAAGAGGGCTTTCGGGGTTGGGGCCGCGTCATCACCGATTTCGAAACCGGCGAATGGGGTTTTGATACGGTCAAGCCGGGCGCGGTGACCCCGCGTGCCAAGTTGACGTCGAGCGTGGCCCAGAAGGTCCGCGAAACCCATCCCGACTGGCAGGGCCGCGCCGACGAGACGCACGCGCCGATGGCGCCGCACCTCAACCTCTGGATTGTCGCGCGCGGCATCAATATCGGGCTCAACACCCGGATGTATTTCGAGGACGAGGCTGAGGCGAACGCCGCCGATCCGGTCCTGAACCTGATCGAGTGGGAACACCGCCGCGCGACCCTGATCGCGAAGAGGACGGAGCGCGACGGCAAGATCGTCTATCGCTTCGATATCCGGCTCCAGGGCGACAACGAAACCGTCTTCTTCGACATCTGAGATCGCGACATGACCAAACCCTGCATCATCTGCGTGGCGATCACCGGTTCGCTCCCCACCAAGGAAAACAACCCCGCGGTGCCGATCACGGTTGCCGAGCAGATCGAGTCGACCCACGAAGCCTTCGAGGCCGGCGCGACCATCGCGCATTGCCATGTGCGCGACGACGCGGGCAAGCCGACGAGCGACCCGGAGCGGTTCGCAGCGCTGAGGGCCGGGATCGAGAAGCACTGCCCGGGCATGATCGTGCAACTCTCGACCGGCGGCCGTTCGGGCGCGGGTCAGGCACGGGGCGGAATGCTGCCCCTTGCGCCCGACATGGCCAGCCTCTCGGTCGGTTCGAACAACTTCCCGACCCGCGTTTACGAGAATCCGCCGGACCTCGTGGACTGGCTCGCGTCGGAGATGATCAAGTATGATGTGAAGCCCGAGATCGAGGCCTTCGATCTGAGCCACATCCTGCAGGCGTCGAGGATGTGGAAGGACGGGCGGATCAAGGATCTGCCCTATGTCCAGTTCGTGATGGGCGTGAAGAACGCGATGCCCGCGGATCGCGACGTCTTCGACTACTACATCCACACGGTGAAGCGCCTTTTCGGCGAGGACGCGCCTTGGTGCGCGGCTGGCATCGGCCCGAACCAGATCGTTCTGAACGAATGGGCGATCTCTTCGGGCGGCCATGCGCGCACGGGCCTCGAGGACAACGTGCGGATCGGTCGCGACACCCTGGCGCCGTCGAACGCGGCGCTGGTGAAGCGCGCCGTGGATCTATGCGAGAAATATGACCGCCCCGTCGCGACCTGCGGGCAGGCGCGGGCCATATTGGGTCTGCGTGCCGCATGATGTTGACCGACGGCCTCTTCAGCGACATCGAGCTTCGCGCCGTCATGGATGCCGGGGCGCAACTGCAAGCGATGCTGCGGGCCGAGGCCGCGCTGGCGCGGGCCGAGGGCCGTCTGGGCATCATCCCGGAGGATGCCGCCAAGGCAATTGCCCGCACGGCCGAAGACCTGAGGCCAGACCCCGAAAGGCTGATCGCCGTGACCGCGAGATCCGGCATTCCCGCGCAGGCGCTGGTTGGCGCGCTGAAATCGGCCTGCGGGGCGCATGGTGACTGGGTCCATTTCGGCGCCACCTCGCAGGATATCCAGGATACCGGGCTGGTTCTGCAACTCTGCACCGCGCTGGACCTCATCGAGGCACGGTTGATCGGACTGGAGGCCGAACTCGCCACGAAGGCATCGGCGCATGCCGGCCTGACCATCGCCGCCCGGACCCGGTTCCAGATCGCGGCACCGACGACGCTTGGGGCAAAGATCGCCGTCTGGCGCGCGCCGCTCTCGCGCCATCTCGACCGGCTGGCCGAGCTGCGTCCGCGCCTCCTGAACGTCTCGCTCTACGGCGCGGCGGGCACCGGCGCGGCGCTCGCCCCCCGGATGCCCGAAGTTCGCCGCGCGATGGCCGATGACCTCGGCCTTGGCGCCGCCGACATCCCCTGGCACGCGGCCCGCGACGCGATCGCGGAGCTTGGCGGATGGATGGCGCTGGTGACGGGCTCCCTCGGCAAGATCGGCGCCGACCTCATTTTGCTCGCCCAGTCCGGGATCGGCGAGGTCACGGCGGGCACCGGCGGCGGATCCTCGACCATGCCGCAGAAATCGAACCCGGTCGCGGCCGAGGCGCTGGTCAGCCTCGCGCGGCTCAACGCGGGCGCCATTTCCACGCTGCATCAGGCGATGATCCATGCGCAGGAACGCGACGGATCGGCGCTCGCGCTCGAATGGCTCGTCCTGCCCGAGATGGTGATCCGCACCGGCGCCGCGCTGCGCCTCGCGCAGGAGCTGGCCCGGACACTGACACCGGACCCGGTGCGGATCGACGCGACGTTCCGCAAGGACCGGGGCGCGATGCTGGCCGAGGCGGCGGGCTTCTATCTCGCGCATCAGATGCCGCGCGCCGAGGCGCTGAAGATCGTCGCAACCGCTTTGGCCGAGATCGGCAGGAGCGAGACCGAAACCCTGGCCGGGGCGCTTGCGCGCCTTCAACCAGGTCATGACTGGGCGCGCATTCTTGCGCCCGGGGCAAATACCGGCGAAGCGGGCGAGTTCTCTCGCCCAACGAAATCATAAGGGAGGACCACCATGAAACATCTACTGCTCGCCACCGCCGCCTTCGCAGGGCTGGCCGGGGCCGCTGCCGCACAAGAGGTTGTGCTGCGCGTTGAACATTTCCTGCCCGCCGACTCGACGATCCAGCGCGACGTGCTGGAGCCGTGGAGCAAGGCGGTCGAGGACCAGTCCGGCGGCCGGATCGACGTTCAGATCTATCCTTCGATGCAGCTTGGCGGCAAGCCGCCGCAGCTCTTCGACCAGGCCCGCGACGGGGTCGTGGACGTGTCGTGGACGCTGCTCGGCTACACGCCGGGCCGGTTCCCGATGTCGGAAGCGTTCGAATTGCCGTTCATGGCCGGCACTGCGGCCGAGACCACGGCGGCGTTGCAGGACTACCAGGCGAAGTACCTCGGCGACGAGTTGAAGGACGTGCATGCCCTGATGCTCCACGCGCCCGCGGGCTACAAGATCCATACCAGGGACAAGACGGTCGCCAGCATGGCCGACCTCGCCGGGCTGAAGATCCGCGCGCCCTCGCGCACGATGACCGACGGGTTGAACGCGCTCGGCGCGACCGCCGTCGGCATGCCGGTGCCCGAGGTGCCGCAGGCGCTGACCACCGGCGTGATCGACGGCGCGGTCATTCCGTGGGAGGTCTTCGGCACGCTGCGGATCGAGGAGGTCGCCAAGGATCACACTGAATTCGGCCATGAAAATGGCGGCATGTCGACTTCGGTCATGGCGTTGGTGATGAACCAGGCCAAGTATGACGGCCTGCCGGACGATCTGAAAAAGGTGATCGACGACAACTCCGGCGCGACGCTCGCCGCGATGGCGGGAACGGCTTTCGACAAGGCTGAAGACGATCAGCGCAAGATGGCGGTCGATGCCGGCCATACGATCACGATCATCCCGGAGGCCGATATCGCCGAATGGCAGACCGCAAGCCAGCCGGTGATCGACGCCTGGGTCAAGGCGATGAACGACGCCGGCCATGACGGCCAGGCCATGCTCGACGACGCCAGGGCGATGCTCGCCAAGGCGATGGGCATGTAAGGACGAGGAAGGAGGGCGGTATGTCCGAACCATTGACCGAACACGGCCATCCGGTGCCGCTGCCCGGCTGGATTGCCGCTCTCTGTCGCGTCTTTGCCGGGATCGGCGGCGTTGTGCTTGTCGGGATGATGCTGATGACGGTCGTCAGCGTCACCAAGCGCACCCTGTTCGGAGCGCCGATCTCGGGGGATTTCGAACTCGTCGAGATTGGCAGCGCGATCGCGATCTTCTGCTTCCTGCCGTGGTGCCATTCGGTGGGCGGGAACGTGCTGGTCGATTTCTTCACGATGAAGGCGAACCCGCGGATGAACAACGCGCTGGAGGCATTGGGAGACCTCCTCTACCTCGCGATCGCGGCGCTCCTGATGTGGCGCCTGATCCATGGCGGCATCGACATGCAAGCCTATGGCGAACAGTCGATGGTGCTGCGGATCCCGGTCTGGTGGAGCTTCCTCATCATCGTCCCCGCGATGGGGCTTTTGGTCGCCACCTGCGCGGCGACGTTTTGGGGACACTTGCGGAAGGCCATGACATGAACGGAATTTCCGCCGGACTGACGGGTTTTGGGGTTCTGCTCGCCCTGATGGCGATCCGTGTGCCGATCGGTGTCGCCATGCTGGCGGTCGGGATCGGGGGTTACGGCCTCTGGACCGGGGTCACGCCACTTCTGGCCTTTCTCAAGACTTCGACCTACTACCAGTTCTCGACCTATTCGCTGTCGGTGATCCCGCTCTTCGTGCTGATGGGGGAATTCGCTACCCATGCCGGGATGAGCCGCGCGCTCTACCGCACCGCCGCAGCCTTCCTTGGCCATCGCAAGGGCGGGCTCGCGATGGCCTCGATCGGCGCCTGTGCGGCCTTTGGCGCGATCTGCGGCTCCTCGCTCGCCACCGCGGCAACCATGGGCCAGGTCGCCTTGCCCGAGATGCGCCGCTACAACTACAGCGGCGCGCTCGCCACCGGGTCGCTGGCCGCCGGCGGGACGCTCGGCATCCTGATCCCGCCCTCGGTGATCCTGGTGCTCTACGCGCTGATGACCGAACAGAGCATTGCCAAGATGTTCGTCGCGGCGATCGTGCCGGGGGTGCTGGCCGCCCTGGGCTACATGATCGCGGTCTCGATCTTCGTGCGCCGCAATCCGGCCGACGGTCCGGCCGGGCCGCGCGTACGCTGGCCCGAGCGGATGATCGCGCTGAAGGAGACGTGGTCGCTGATCCTGATTTTCGCGCTGGTGATCGTGGGCATGTATCGCGGCTGGTTCACGCCCACCGAGGCGGCTGCGGTCGGCGCATTCGGCACCGGGGTGCTTGCGATCCTGCATGGCGGGCTGCGGCTCAAGGGGCTGATGCACTGCCTGCGTGGCACGGCCGCGACCTCGGCGATGATCTTCCTGATCCTGCTCGGCGCAGAGATCTTCAATGCGTTCCTCGCCCAGACCCAGACGCCGATGCTGCTGGCGAACGCGATCCAGGCCTCGCAGATGACGCCGATGCTGGTGCTCCTGTCGATGCTGGCGCTTTACCTGCTGCTCGGCTGCGTCATGGACTCGATGTCGATGCTGCTGCTGACGATCCCGATCTTCTACCCGATCATCGCGGGGCTGGACTTCGGCATGCCGCGGGAGGACACGCTGATCTGGTTCGGCATTCTGGCGGTGGTCGTGGTCGAGGTGGGCCTCATCACGCCGCCCGTGGGGATGAATGTCTTCGTCATAAACGGCATGGCACGCGACGTTCCGATGATCGAGAGCTTCCGCGGAGTTCTTCCGTTCCTCATCAGTGACATCGTGCGCATCGGCTTTCTGATCGCGCTGCCGGTGATCTCGCTGGGCCTGGTGCGGATTTTCGGGTAGGCGGTGCCTGTGCCTCTCGGCTGGATTCCTTCAAGGGCCTCGACCTGATTTGCGTGGCCGGCCTTCACCGCTGGATAGGTATCTGCGGCATAGCGGGGATCAGCGATCCCCGGCAACCGGCAGCAGGAAGCCGTCGAAGAACCGCGCGAGTTCCGCGTGGGCATCGAAGGGCAGCACATGGGCGACGTATTGGTCCGGCCGCACGACCACCAGCGCGCCGGTCTTGCGGTCGATTCCGCGCAGATCGAAGATGTCGCGGCCGGGGTTCGGGTCGGCGCAAAACATCTTTTCGTAGTCGATCAGACCGAATGTGCCCTTGCGCGGCATAAGAAGCCCCGGCAGCGCCTCGAGCGCGACCTCCCGGCTCGGTTGTTGGCAGACGGCCCGCAGGTCGATGCGGCTGTCGGTGTCGGCGCCGGCAGGTGTGTATTTCCGGATCGGCGAGTTCGGCGCCGTTTCGAGGAAGTCGCATAGCTTGCGCAGGGCGGAGCCATCGGCGGTCGGATCCTCGTCCGGGCAGAAGGCGAAGACGTGCCAGCGCGCATCGGCCTGCACGGTGTGGCCCAGTTCCATCGGCTTTGCGTCGGCCAGCCGCACCACGGGCGCGGAGTGGAGCCGTGCGCCAATCGGGAAGCCCGGCGCCAGCGCCTGCCAGCGTGCCGCCCCGGTCAGGGTCGAAGGCTTGTAGGTCACCGACATGCCCGCCGTGTAGCGCCCGTGTTCGATGAAATAGCGCTGGAACTTCGGCGCGTTGCCATCGCCGCCGTCCTCGGGGCGTTCGCTCATGATCCGCGCCCATTCCCGGTCGAAGTCGATCAGGTCTTGCGCCACCGCCTGCCGTTCGGCCGAATAGCTGTGCAGGATTTCGGGCGCGCAGCGCCCCTGCAGCACCGAGACCAGCTTCCAGCCGAGGTTGAACGTGTCGCCCATCGACACGTTCATGCCCTGGCCGGCCTTGGGGCTGTGGGTGTGGCAGGCATCGCCGGCGATGAAGACATGGGGCAGGCGGGTTGCCACTTGATCGGCAGGCACGTCGTCGAACTTGTCGGTCAGGCGCTGGCCGATCTCGTAGACCGACCACCAGACCACGTCTTTCACCTCGAGCGAATAGGGGGCGAACACGCGTTGCGCCGCCGAAATGAGCTTGTCGACCGTGACGTCGCGGTTGACCCGCTCGCCTTCGCTGAGCTTCTCCAGCTCGATATAGATCCGCACGAGGTAGCCGCCCTCGCGCGGGATGATGAGAACGCTGCCCGCGTCGGCGGACTGGATCAGCGACTTGCAGCGGATGTCGGGAAAGTCGGTGACGGCAAGAACGTCCATCACGCCCCAGGCCTGGTTGGCGGAATCGCCGACAAGCTCGCGCCCGATGGCGCGGCGCACCTGGCTGCGCGCGCCGTCGCAGCCGACGACGTAGCGCGCCCGAAGCGTCCGGGTGGGGCCGGCGGCCCCCTCGGCCGGTTTCAGCGTGACCGTCACCGGGTAGTCGGCAGCCTCCGGGTCGATCGTCAGGCCGGCGAGTTCGAGCCCGTAATCCGGCTCCAGCCGCGAGGGCGACTTGCGCATGATGTCGAGATACATGTCATGCACGCGCGCCTGGTTGAGGATCATGTGCGGCATTTCCGACAGACCGTCCTCGACATCCTGCACGCGCCCGTTGCGCGCGATCCTCGCAGGGTCCTTCGGGTCGGGCTTCCAGAATGTCGTCTCGTTCACCCAGTAACCCTGTTGCAGGATCGTGTGCGCGAAGCCGAAGGCGTTGAACATCTCCATCGACCGGCACGAGATGCCGTCGGCCTGACCCTTGTCCATCGGGCCGGACTTGCGTTCGACGATCCGGGTGCGGATGTCGGGGAAGGCGGAAAGCTGCGCGGCGAGCGTCAGGCCCGCCGGTCCGCTGCCGATGATGAGCACGTCGAGTTCCGCCGGAAGACCGGCTTTGGCGGTGTCGCGCCCCGGCGCCGCGTCGCGCAGCTCGGGATCGCCGGGGTGAAATCCATTCAGATAGTACTGCATGCCGCGGCGCCTCCCCATGAAATGATAAGTTGACTTATTATTTTGCACGGATCGGCGAGGGGCGCAAATAAAAAGTATGTCGTCTTATCAATTTTCGGCTATGGTCCGCCGGAGACGGCTACCGGAGAGAGCGGAATGGATAGGGCAGACGGCCAACCCAAAAGCCCCCTGCTGCCGGGGCACCTGATCCGGCGCCTGCATCAGATTTCGACCCAGGTCTTCCACGACCGCGTGCGCGAGGCCGGGTTCGACCTGACGCCGGTGCAGTTCGCGGCGCTGGACGCGCTGCGCTACCAGCCGGGGATGGACCAGGCGGGGCTCGCGCAGGCGATCGCGAAGGACCGCGCGACCGTGGGGGCAGTGGTCGACCGGCTGGTGCAGAAGGGGCTCGTGTCGCGGATCGTCAACCCGCAGGACAAGCGCGGGCGGGAGCTGCGGCTGACCGGGCAGGGGGAGGAGCTTGTAGCGGCGCTGACGCCGGTCGTGGTGGCGCTGCAACCCGACATCCTGCCGGGGCTGAGCCCGGAGGAATACCGCCGGTTCGTGGCGCTCGCCGCAAAGGCGGCGACGGCGGCAAGCGAGAGCGGCTGAGCGGCTAGGCCGCCAGCCGCCTGCCGATCGCCAGCGCGATCAGTGCCGCCGTCTCTTGCGCGAAGCCGTGCGCCTCGGCGCGCAGATCGGCCATGCCGGCCAGGGCCCGCGCCCGGGCCGTCCACGCATCGGCCTGCGCCCGCACCTCCGCATCGCCGGGCGCAAGCCTGGTAGCCAGTTCCGCGAACTGCCCGATCGCGCGGCCTTCGTCGAAGCGCAGCCCGCGCGTGGCGAGTGTCAGGGCATGGATGCCGTTCGTGCCCTCGTAGATCGCGGTAATCCGCGCGTCGCGCCAGACCTGCGACAGGCCGTACTCTTCGAGGTAGCCATACCCGCCGAGGATCTGGATGCCGAGATCGGCGGCGCGAATGCCTGCATCGGTCGCGTGGATCTTGCAGAGCGGCGTCAGGAACTCGACCAATGCGGGGCGGGCGCCACTCTCCAGTTCGGCGAGCGCGATGTGACACATCGCGCGGGCAATCCGGGCGCTGTCGCATTGCTCGGTCAGCATGCGCTGCACGTCGGGATGATCGGCGAGCGTCGCGGGCGCGCCATCCGGCAGGCGGCCCTGCCGGCGCTCGGCGGCATAGGCGGCGGAAATCGCGTGGGCACGGGTGGCATGCGCCACGCCCTGCAAAGCGACGTCGAGCCGGGCATGGTTCATCATCGTGAACATCGCGGCAAGCCCCTTGCCCTCTGCCCCGATCAGTTCGGCGCGGGCGCCGTCGAACTCGATCTGGCAGGTGGGGGAGGCGTGCAGCCCCAGCTTCTCCTCGATCCGTGTCACCGCGACGGCGTTTCGCAGCCCTTCGACGTCGGAAAGGCAGAGAAACAGCGACAACCCCTTCACGCCATCCTCGGCTGCTCCGGTGCGCGCGAGCACCAGATGCAGGATCCCCTCGGACATGTCCTGATCGCCGCCCGAGATGAAGATCTTCTGCCCGTCGATGCGCCAGCCCGCGCCGTCGCGGCTGGCCCTTGTGCGAATGCGTGACAGGTCGGATCCCGCGCCTGCCTCGGTCAGACACATGGTCGAGAGCCACGCGCCCGATGTCAGCTTCGGGATATAAGCGGACTGCTGTTCGGGCGTCCCGTGGGCGAGCAGCGTCGAGATCGCCCCGGGCACGAGGCCCGTGACCATCTGCAACGAATGGTTCGCGCCCGAGAAGATCTCGGACACGGCCGCGGCGGTCAGGTGGTCCATCGCCTGTCCGCCGAAGCCCTCCGGCGCGGTCAGGCCCTGCCACCCGCCTTCGGCCAGTTCGGCATAGGCCGCGCCGAACCCGTCGGGCATCCGCACCCGGCCGTTTTCCAGCCGGCATCCCTGCCGGTCGCCCGGCGCGTTGAGCGGCGCGATCACCCCCTCGGCGAAGGCAGCGAAATGCCGGATCACCTCCTCGGAGAGCTCCGCGTCGCGCGCGGGCACGTCGCCCGCGAAGGTCCGCAGGCTGAAGAGGATGTCGTCGACGGGGGCCTGGAAGGGGGTCATCGGTGCCTCGGGTCGTGGTTGGTCCGGAAGATCAGGCGTTCAGGCCCAGAAGGCGCATCGCGTTTTCCTTCAGGATCAGCGGGCGCACCTCGTCGCGGAACTCCGCCTTGTCGAAGGCATCGAGCCATTTCTCGGGTGCGATCATCGGCCAGTCCGACCCGAACAGCATCTTCTTCTTCAACATCGTGTTGGCATATTGCACGAGGATCTTCGGGAAGTATTTCGGCGACCAGCCCGATAGGTCGATGTAGACGTTGGGCTTGTGCTGGGCGACCGACAGCGCCTCTTCCTGCCAGGGGAAGGACGGGTGCGCGAGGATGATCGGCATGTCGGGGAAGTCGACCGCGACATCGTCGATGATCATCGGGTCCGAATACTTGAGCCGCATCCCGTTGCCGCCCCGCATCCCCGAGCCGACGCCGGTCTGTCCAGTGTGGAACAGCGCGGGCTTGCCGGACTCGGCAATCGCCTCGTAAAGCACATAGGCCGCCCGATCATTGGGCCAGAAGCCCTGCATCGTGGGGTGGAACTTGAAGCCCTGAACGCCGTGGTTTTCCACCAGGTCCCGGGCCTCGCGCGCGCCGAGCTTGCCCTTGGCCGGGTCGATCGAGGCGAAGGGGATCAGGATATCGTCGTTCTTGGCGCAGGCATCGGCGACCTCGTAATTGTCGTAGCGCCGGTAGCCCGTCTCGCGCTCGCTATCGACCGGGAAGATCACCGCGGCGATATTCATCTTGCGATAATGCGCGGCCGTTTCGTCGATGGTCGGAGGATGCGACCAGGGCGCGCCGAAATATTTCGCCATCGTCGATTGCAGATCGTCATAGCCGTCGTCGGCATGACAGCCGCAGGCTTCCTCGGCATGGGTGTGGAAGTCGATCGCGCGGACCTTGTCGAAGTCGATGTTCTTCATCTTAAGCCTCCTCAGACGCGGATCAGCGCCGGGTCTTCGTTGTCGTAGAGCCTTTCCAGCAAATCGGCGCGGCGGGTCAGGATCTTCTGGATGTTGAGCGATCCCTTGTCGGTGATCTCGTGATGTTCGAGCGAGGGCGGCTCGGCCAGGACGATGGCACGGGTGATGCGCTTGGCCGAGCCTGTGACCTGGGCATTCATGTCCCGCAGGCGCTCCTCGATCCGGGCCATCAGATGAGGCTCGGTGATCGCGCCCCGAGTGACGTCGGAACTGGCCAGCGCGGGGGTCGGGAAGACGAACAGCCCGACCTCGCCGCGGTCATGGCCGCAGATCACCACGTCCTGCGCGATGCCCGAAAGCTCCTTGAGCGCGGACATGCGCAGGTTGCCCGCCTGCACCCAGGTCCCGGTTTCGAGCTTGAAGTCCTCGGAGACGCGGCCATCGAAGACCAGCCCGCGCTGCGGATCCTCCGGATCGACGAATTTCACGGCGTCGCCGGTGATGAAGAAGCCTTCATCGTCGAAGGCCTTGGCGGTCCGTTCCGGGTCGTTGTAATAGCCTGGCATCACGTTCGGGCCCTTCACCCGGACCTCGCAGCGCATGTCCTCGTCGGGGATCAGCTTGACGATCACGCCGGGCAGCGGGACGCCGATCACGCCCGAGCGGCCGATGGGTTCATGCACCATCAGGCAGGCCGGGGCGGTCTCGGTCAGGCCCCAGCTCGAGATCATCATCGGCAATCCGCCGCGCGCTTCGATGCAGAACTGCTCGAGCGCCTCCCAGACCGCCTGCGGCAGCGAGGCGCCGGCGTAGAACAGCAGGTCGAGATCCTTGCAGAGATGCTTTTGCAGTGCCGGATCGTCCTTCAGGGCTTCGGCGAGCATGCCCCAGCCGACCGGCACGTTGAAGGCCAGCGTTCCCGGCCGGTCGGTGCGGTTCCCGAGCGTGGTGGCAAAGCCCTTGCCCGTGGGCTTGCCGCTGTCGATGGTCAGCGTGCCGCCGTGGGCGAGCATCATGTTGACGTTGTGGCTGCCGCCGAAGACATGGTTCCAGGGCAGCCAGTCGGTGATCCGAGGCGGGTGATCGTCGAGGAAGGGCAGGACGACGCCCATCTGCACCTGGTTGACGCACATCATCCGGTGCGTGGTCAGCACGCCCTTGGGGTCCGAGCTTGAGCCCGAGGTGAACAGGATCTTGGCCAGGGTGTCGGGGCCGACCGTCGCGTGGACGGCATCGACATCGACCGACGGCTCGCCCGCCAGCAGGTCGGCGAAGGGGGTGATCGGCCGCCCCGCCTCTCCGCGCACCGCGACGACCTCGACATCCGCCAGTTCGGGAAGCTCGACCGCGGCCCGGTACCGGGTCGCGTCGTCGACGAAGGCGAGCTTCGGTTTGACCTTGTCGAGCACGTAGGTCAGCCGACCGTGGGCCTCGGTGATCAGCGAATACTGCTCGGCCAGCGGCACCACCGGCACGCCTGCATATTGCGCACCGAGCGACAGGAGCAGATGGTCGAGCCCGTTGCCGGACATGATCACGATACAGTCGCCCTGGCCCAGACCGCGCTTGATGAGTGCGGCGGCGACGGCGCGCACCTGCGCGAGCAGTTCGGCATAGGTGACATTGCGCCAGCCGGGGCCGACCTCGGGCCGTTCGGATACCGCGACGCGGTAGGGCGCTTCCCTGGCCCAGCGGTTGAGCCAGGCACCCGTGTTCGGAACCGGGTCGGGCAGGTCATAGCCCGAGCCCAGCAGGATCGTGCCGTCGGTTCGGCGCTCCACCGTCACCTTGTGCGGGACATTGCGCGTCAGCGTCAGCTTGCGCGCCCATTCGGCGCGGGCGGCAGGCTCGTTCGGTGCTGCGGGAATTGCGGTCATCTCTCCCCCCGGTGTGCTCTGGATCAGCGGAATACAGGCGCGCGCTTTTCGAGAAAGGCGCGAAGGCCTTCCTGCGCATCGGGTGTAGTCTGCACGAGTGCCGCGCAGAGGCTTTCGGTGAACAGCCCGTCGGCGCGCGACATGTCGTTGATGCGTGAGAGCGCCTGGACCATGAAATAGTTGGACATTGGTGCGTTGCCGGCGATTTCGGCAGCGAGCCTGCGTGCCAGGGGCAGCGCTTCGCCCGCGCCGACGCTGTAATGGGTCAGGCCGAGGCGCAGCCCTTCCTCGGCATTGTATTTCCGCCCGGTCAGCATCATCTCGACCATCCGGTCGGCGCCGAGGATGCGCCCCACGCGGACCGAGGCGCCGCCGCCCACGAAGATCCCGCGCCGGCCCTCGGGCAATTGGAAGATCACCGAAGGCTCGGCGATGCGCACATGGGTCGAGGCGGCAAGCTCCAGCCCGCCGCCAATCACCGCCCCGGTCATCGCCGAAACCGTGACGCGCCCGCCGAACTGGATCGCGTCCATCACCCGGTGCCAGTTGCGCGAATGATAGACGCCTTCCTCGGCCGAGCGGTCGACATGTTCCGACAGGTCGAGCCCCGAACAGTAGTGGCCGCCTGCGCCGGTCAGGATCACTACGCGGACCTCGGGCGGCAGGCCGGAATAGGCGGCCTCGATCGCCGCGATCAGCCCGTCGCTCATGGCGTTGCGCTTGTCAGGGCGGGTCAGGGTGACGGTGGCGATCTGACCATCCACTTCGGTCGTCAGGTATTTCACGTGATCGGACATTCTTCTCTCTCTGTGGATCGTCATTTCGGGGCCAGGCGCACGGCGCTGTCGATGCGGATCACCGCGCCATTGAGCAGGGGATTGTCGACGATGGCTTGCACCAGCATGGCGTATTCGTCGGGCTTGCCCATCCGCGACGGGAAGGGCAGGCCGGCTTCAAGCGAGGCCTTCGCACCGGGCGGCAGCCCGGCACTCATCGCGGTCTCGAACAGGCCCGGCGCGATCGTCATCACGCGGATGCCGAAACGGGCCAGTTCCCGCGCGGCGGGCAGGGTCATCGAGGCGATGCCGCCTTTCGAGGCCGCATAGGCGGCCTGGCCGATCTGGCCATCCTCATAGGCGACCGAGGCGGTGTTGACGATCACCCCGCGCGCCCCGTCCGCGTCGAGCGGCTCGGCGGTGGACATCGCGCGGGCGGCCAGGCTGAGCACGACGTAGCTGCCGAAGAGATTGACGCGCAGGGTCCGTTCGAAAACCTCGAACGGCAGGGTGCCGTCGCGCGGCAGGATTCGGGCGGCGGTCCCGATACCGGCACAGTTGACGACGATGCGCGGTGTGCCGAGCTCGGCCTGCACCCGTTCGAACGCGGCCTCGACCGCGACGGGGTCCGATACGTCGGCGGCAAGCGCGAGGCCGCCGATCTCGCCTGCCACCCGATCGGCGGAGGCTTGCGACATGTCCATCACGACGACCCTGGCGCCTTGCCCGGCCAATCTGCGGGCGGTGGCCTCGCCAAGTCCGCTGCCGGCGCCTGTGACCAGCGCGATCTGACCCGAAATATGCATCCGAGTTCCCTTTCTACATGAAGCCGCGGATGGCCAGCATCGCCGCGACCAGCGCCAGATCGGCCAGGATGAACGGCACGATGCCGGCGAAGACCTGTTCGAGCCGCACGTAGTCGCGCGCGACCGAATGGATGACGAAGACGTTGAGCCCGACCGGCGGGGTGATCATCCCGATCTCCAGAAGCTTGGCGACGAGAAGGCCGAACCACAGCTTGTCGACGCCATGCTGCGCCAGGATCGGCAGGAAAAGCGGCAGTGTCAGCAGGAGCGCCCCGATCGGTTCGAGGAACATGCCGAGGATCAGGTAGATCACCACGATCGCGACGAGCAGCGCGAAGGTGCCGAGGCCCAGCCCCTCGACCAGCAGACCCATCTGGTTCGACAGGCCCGACATCGCGACAAGGCGCGTGAAGAGGTTCGCACCGATCGCGATGATGAAGAGCGCGCCGCCCGACAGCAAGGTGTCGACAAGGCTTTCGCGGAACCCCTCCCAGGTCAGGGAGCGGCGCAACACGCCGATCAGGATTGCCGCGAAGCTTCCGAAGGCACCTGCCTCGGTGGCGGTGAAGAAGCCCGAGAAGAGCCCGCCGAATACCGCCCCGATCAGCAGCAGGACCGGCCAGATCTCGGCCGTCTTCTGCCAGCGGTCGCCCATCGTGTAGGGTTCGGCGCGCGGAAGCTTGGCGGGGTCGCGCCACCAGACGACCAGGACGGCCGCGATGTAGAAGGCCAGGGAGGCGAGGCCGACGAAGAGGCCGCCAAGGAAGAGCTGGTTGATCGAGGTCTCGGCCTGGATGCCGAACAGGATCAGGATGATCGAGGGCGGGATCAGCGCGCCGATGGTGCCGCCCGCCGCGACCGCGCCCGTGGCGATGGACAGGTTGTACCCCTGGCGCGCCATTTCCGGCACCGCGATCCGCCCGATCGCGGCAGAGCAGGCGACCGAGGAACCGGACACGGCGGCAAAACCCGACGCACCGGCGAGCGAGGCGATGGCGAGACCGCCGGGCAGCCAGCCCCACCAGACCCGGGCGGCCTCGAAAAGGCCGCGCGTCAGCCCGGAGTGATAGGCGATGTATCCCATCAGCAGGAACATCGGGATCGAGGACAGTGTCCAGCTCGCCGACGTGGTGTAGGGGATCGTCGACAGCATGGACAGGGCGGGGCGCAGGCCCGCGACAGACCAGATCCCGACGAAGGACACAGCGATCAGGCTGGCGGCGATCGGCACGCGCAGCGCGATCAGCGCCAGCAGGGCCAGAAGGGCCAGGACGCCGATGGTGACCGGCTCCATCAGTCATTCTCCTTGAGGGCTTCGACCTGCTCGATGATGTCGTGTTCGCGGTCGTCGAAGCGCCCGGCGAGCACTTCCAGGATGCGGATCGCGATGACGATCAGTGCGAGTCCGAACGAGAGCGGCAGGATCCAGTAGCTTGGCCAGGTCAGGAAGCGGATCGTCCCGGCCTCGACATAGGCGCCGCGCTGCATCTGACGCAGGGCCTCGGCAGCGGAACCTTCCAGCAGAACGGCCAGAACCGCGCCGAAGATCACGAAGCCGAGCAGTTCCACAAACTTCAGGGGAGTGCCGGTGAGGTTCTGGGTAAAGATCGTCGCTTCGATGTGGCGGCGTTTCAATTCGGTCAGGGCCAACGGGAACACGCTGACCGCGACCATGTAGTATTTGCTGACAAGGTCAGAGGTGGCGGGAAAGCCGGCGCCGAGGAAGGCGCGCATGAAGACATCGACGACGACCTGAAGCATCATCAGGATCAGCACCACGCCACCCAGAACCATACTGATCCGCGCTATGGCAGTTTCGATCGGCTTTAGCATCCGACCCTCCCGGCAATGGTTGCGAAAGCGGCGCGCGCCGGAATGCGGCGCGCGCCGGCGGCGTCACTGGCCGTAGCCGGCGTAATCCATCTTGGACCAGATCTCCTGGTCGCGCAGGGCGGCGATTTCGTCTGCGGTCATCTCGGGCTTGATCAGCCCTTCCCACTTGTCGATCAGCGCCTTGTAGCGGTCGATCTTGGCCTGGGCATCCGAGACGCCACGCTCTTCGAGGATCGCGGCCGCGCCGGCCAGGCGGTCGGCGTTGAACTGGTCGCGCGCGTCGATCATGGCCTGATCCGGCGCGATGAACTCGACTAGCTTCTTGTCCTTGACCTCCCGGATCTGGGCTTCGAAGCCGGCGATACCGGCCACCAGTCCGAATTGCGAGGCGGCCGCCAGCGCGTGCCGATCGGCGTCGTCCATGCGGTCCCACAAAATCTTGCTGGCGGTGGCGACTGCCGCACCGTTGAAGACGCCTTCGTTCAGTTCGGTGACGTAGCCGACGACATCGCCCAACCGGTTGGCAATCACTTCGTGGGGCGAGCTGAACGTGGCGTCGATCACGCCCTGGCTGAGGCTTTCGAACAACTCGCTGGACGGCATCTGAACCGCGACACCGCCCATCGCCTCGATATAGGCCGCATAGAAGGGAGAGCCGCTGCGGACCTTCAGGCCCTTCATGTCGTCCAGCGATTTGACCGGCTTGGTGGACAGAAGCTGATAAAGCGGCGTCGTGTCGGAACCGAGATAGACCTGACCGTTGCGGGCGAACTCCGCCTGGCAAGGTTCACAGGTGGCGACGTATTCGGTCACCGCGGCCGAGATGACCTGGCCGCTGGACCCCAGCATGGACAATTCGGCCACAAGCGCCGAGTCTGGATATTCAGCGATGAAATACGGCATCAGCAAAGGGCCGAATTCGGTGACGCCGTCGCGCAGGCCGGTCGACATCTCGTTCGGTGCGACAAGGCCCGACGGCGTGTCCTGCCCGGTCCAGCGGCCATCGGTCAGCTCTTCGAGCTTCTTGAAGATCGTCGGATAAACATCCTTCGCGATGGCGTGGTTCGGTCCGAAGGCGCTGGTGGCACGGATCGTGTCGGCCGAGGCCGACGCGGCAAGTGCGGAAATTGAGCATGCGAGCAAAGTCGCGGCAAAGCGCGTTTTCATGAAGCTCCTCCCTGAGCAATGCGCCCCGGCCACCTCGGCCGGCGCGGATCTGGTCGTCTAGCTGGCCAGCCGATCCCTGACCTTTTCGAGGACGGACATCAGGCGGGCCCGGTCGTCCTCATTCAGGCGGTCGACGATTTCGGCTTCGACGCGGCTGACCCTTTCGGCGGCCCGGTCGCGGAGATGGCGGCCGCGCAGCGTCGCCGTCAGCGCATAGCGCCGTCGGTCGGTCGGAACCTTGTTGCGGTTGATGAGGTCGCGTTCCTCCAGTTCGTCAATGACGATCACCAGGTTGGAGCGCTCCATTTGCAAGGCGGTCGCGAGTTCGGATTGGGCGATTCCCGGATTGTCGACGATGATCGACAGGCAGGAGAAGCTCACGACCCGCAGCGAGTCCTCGGCCAGCGCGGCTTGCGCATGCGGCTGGATCTGCATGTAGGCCCGCTTCAACTGGTAGCCGATCAAGGATCCGAGCACGGTATCCTTGATTTCGCCGTTGCTCCGATCCTCTGCGCCATCATCCTGATTCGACATCTGCTCCTCCTTGCGGAAATAGGTACTCTTAATAATTGATATTTTCAATAACTATTATTGCATGGTGCAGATGGCGATGTCGGCGCGGCTTGGCCTGCCGACCTGCGGCCCTTAAACGTCCGCACTTCAAGCGTGTTCCGAGCGGGGCAATGACCAAGAAACGGAATTCGCTTCGCGACGACCTCGACCGAGCGCCGCACGTCTTCTGCCACAAGCTCCGCCACGGGGCCGCGGCCGCGCATCGACGGAACGTAGATTACGACCCGCGGCGACTCTCGGGCAGGGCGTCGAAAAGAGCCTGGATCGCTGCCTTGTCGGTGGCGTCTAGCAGCAGCCTGTCTGCCCCGGTTTCGCCAGCCACGGCCTTCATCTTCTCTCCGCTACGTGCAGCGAGCGTCAGCCTGTGATCGCGGGACAGTTCTCGGGCGAGGGACGCCGACAGCCCGTTTCCGGCTCCGACGGTGGCGGCGCATGCTTTATCCGTGAGTTCCTCCCAGATTGCCTTGGGGGCCCACTTGACCTCGCAGGTTACATCTCTTACCTCATAGCGCGCCGAGCGGGCGTTGTGTAATGGTAAGACCCCTGCCTTCCAAGCAGGAGACGCGGGTTCGATTCCCGCCGCCCGCTCCAGAACTCTCCTGACAGACAGAGTTGTCATAAGCCTTCGATGGTTGACGATTTCGGCGCGTTTTCCGGGCCTCGACCATGCGTTCGGTCATGGCGTCTCTTGACCCTCGTCATGCAGTGATCCTTTGCGGCACGTGCCGCGGGCCGCGTCCATTTCATCGTCTCATCCATTCCTCGGGGGAACCCGACTGCGCGCCACTCAGCGTGGTCCGACGCAAGCCAAATTCAAGTCCCTCATCCCCGCCGGCGGGTCTGTGCGAGGCCCATGCCTGCGAGGATCAGCGCCACGCCCGCGGTTTTGAAGACAAGTCCGTCGGCATGCCCGAGGAAGAGGTCGAGGGCGACGCCCGAGACCATCTGACCGGCGATGACCAGCATTGCCGTCGCCACCGCGCCGATCCGGGCGACGAGGTAGCTGCCCGAGGCCACGAAGATCACTCCGAGCGTACCGCCCGCCCAGGCGGTCGGCGGCGCGTCGGGCACGCCGTCGGGCATCAGCCGGCCAAAGATCAGCGCTACCGCCGAAAGGGCCACGAAACCCACGACATGGTTCCAGAGCGACGACACCATCGCCGACGTCGAGAGTGCGAGCCGGCCATTGACCGAGCGGCTGACCGAGACCAGGACGCCGGCGAGAAAGGCGAGGGCGATCATCCAGGCCAAGGGTCAGCCTCCCCGCCCGAAGATGATCAGGCCGCTGCCCGCGAGGATCAGCGCGAGCGCAGCAAGGTCGCGTGGCGCGATGCGGCGGCGGGCAAGGCCGAAATACCCGAAACGGTCAGCCATCAGCCCGAAGGCGATCTGGCCGGCAAGCCCGAGCGCGAGCGTGCCCGACAGCGCAAGCGCCGAATTGACCGTGGTCGACGTCAGCATCACGGTCGCCGCCCCCGAGAGCCCGCCGAGATAGGACCAGAGGGGCGCCGTCATGCGGGGGCCCGTTCCTCTCAGCCGGGGCACCAGCGCGAGGAAGACGAGGGCCGCGATCATGCCCGTCCCATGCGCCGCCCACGATGCGAAGAGCGCGGTTCCGTTCGCGGCGAACTGCCCGTTGAAGAGCACCATCAGCGTCAGGAGGCCACCGGTCGCGAAGGCGGCGAAGAGGTCGGCGGGGCGGTGGCTCTGCATCGTGGCTCCTGTCGGGCGGGCCGACAGGGGTGCAGAAATCTTCGCCCTATGCAAGGGGCGGGCGGAGAGAGTCCATTGTGCAACAGCGCGGATCCGGCTTTCGGTGCGCGGAGATCGCGGCTTTCGCCGATTTCGGTCCGCGTGCTATTTTACCCATAAGAAGGACCGGAACGGCCCAGAACGACAAAGTGGGTGGATCGACAGGCATGGTGACCGGCTATCGCGGCACGTTCGTGATCTCTGCGGCGCAGATGGAGTTGGATGGCATCCGCTCGGCGCCGGTTTTGGCGATCGAGATCGGTGCGCAATGGCGCTGGTGGGGCGACCCGGTGCGGGTGGACGGCCCGGCGGAGCTTCTGTTGCTCGACGGGGCCGAAGGTGCCGCCGAACTGCATCGCCGCGCGGCGCCGGTCGCGCGACGGCTTCTCGGACGCGGTCCGTCCGGTGCCGATCGGACTTTGTCTGCCGATGACGATATGCGCGTTGCGCAAAGCTTCGTGGTCACCGACGGACATGCGACCTACACGATCACCGTGCTTGATCCGTCGGCGGAGCCGGCGCTTCTCATGGTCGCGGGCGCATTGCCGCCGAGGGACACCGACCTTTACGTCACCGGGCACAGTGTCGACCCGCCGCTCGGGGCGGGGGACGATGGCGGCATGATCTGTTTCACGCCGGGCACCCGGATCGCGACGCCGGACGGTCCGCGTTTGGTCGAGGCGATCCGTCCCGGCGATCCCATTCTGACTCGTGATGACGGCGCGGTGGAGGTGCTCTGGACCAGCGCGCGGCGGATGAGCGGCGCGCGGCTCTACGCGATGCCCCGTCTCCGTCCCGTCCGCATCCGCGCGGGTGGCATCGGTGATGGACGGCCGGAGGATGACCTCATCGTGTCGCCCGATCACCGCCTCCTGGTCACGGGCGCGCGGGCTCAAGCGCTCTTCAATGAAACCGAGGTTCTGGCCGCAGCGCGCGATCTCATCGACGACCGGATGGTTGTGACGGAAACCCATTTGCGGGAAGTGACCTACATCCACCTTCTGACCGAACGCCACCAGATCGTCTGGGCCAACGGCGTGGAGACGGAAAGCTTCCACCCCGCCAATGCCGATCTCGACCTGATCGACCCTGACCAGCGCGCGGCGCTTCTGGGCGTGGTTCCGGGGCTTGACGCGGACCCGTTCCGATACGGCGCCTATGCGAGGCGGAATCTCACCGCGTCCGAGGCTGCGATCCTTCGGTACGTGGCGGCCTGAGGCGCGAGCGGGTTTGCGGTTGCATTCGGGCGGCGAACGCGGTCTGCCCCCAGACGGATATTTCCGGCCCCGAAGTGGGGCGCAGGCGTTGACTCTGCCGATCGCGGCGCTATAAGCCGCCCGTCCCGGGACGAAAGCGCCCGGGTCATTCATTTGGTGTTGGTGGACCCCGCAAGGGGAAACCTGTCGCCCGAAAGGGAAAGGACAACGCCCTTCATAGCCGCCTTCGGGGCGGCGTCCTTAGAAGGAGATCAGCGGTGACCAAACGCACCTCTGCCAAGTACAAAATCGACCGCCGCATGGGCGAGAACATCTGGGGCCGTCCGAAATCGCCGGTGAACCGCCGCGAATACGGGCCGGGCCAGCACGGCCAGCGCCGCAAGACCAAGCTGTCCGACTTCGGCACCCAGCTTCGCGCCAAGCAGAAGCTGAAGGGCTATTACGGCGACCTGACCGAAAAGCAGTTCCGCCGCATCTATGGCGAGGCCGAGCGCGTCAAGGGCGATACCGGTGAAAACCTGATCGGCCTCTTGGAGCGCCGTCTCGACGCCGTCGTCTACCGCGCCAAGTTCGTGCCGACGATCTTTGCCGCCCGCCAGTTCGTGAACCACGGCCACGTGACCGTGAACGGCCAGCGCGTCAACATCGGCTCCTACCGCGTCAAGGAAGGCGACGTCGTCGCCGTCCGCGACAAGTCGCGCCAGCTGGCCATCGTGCTTGAGGCCGTCGGCCTCGCCGAGCGGGACGTGCCGGACTATATCGAGGCGGACCATTCCAAGATGACCGCGACCTTCGTGCGCACGCCGGCGCTGGGCGACGTGCCCTACGCGGTGCAGATGGAACCGCACCTCGTCGTCGAATTCTACGCGAAGAACTGATCTGATCCGGCCAAGTCGCCGGTTCGACGGAACGGGCCGCTGCGGGAAACCGCGGCGGCTTTTTCAATTTCCGGGCGACAAAGCCACAAAATCGCCCCATCTGTCTTCATAGTCGGGTCAAATCCCCGGCGGGCGCCGGTGCGTGGATATGTAAGTGGTTGAGCGAGGACTAACGGACATGACGACCCAGACGGCCCTCGAGCCCGCTCCAGCCGCCGCGCCGCTTGCCCGCCGCCTCGCCGCCGTGGCGCTCATCTGGATTGCGGTCGTGGCCATCGCGTTCCTCCGGCAATTCGCGGACCTGCGGGCCGACGACATCGGATATGATTTCCGCTATTTCTGGCTTGCGGGGCAGATGTGGGCCGACGGCGTCTCGCCCTACGGCGAGGCGTTCCATGAAACCGGCCTCAGGCACGTCCCCGAGGGGCATGTCCCGGTCATCTGGCCCTATCCGCCGAACTTCTGGTGGTTCTCCGTCTGGCTCGGCTTCTTCGAGATGCAGGCCGCCTGGGAGATCTGGCTGTCGCTCAAGGTCGCGATCGTACCGCTTGTCAGCGCGACCCTCGCGCTGTCGCTGCGCGCCGACCGGATGCCCGCGAGGTTCGCCGCGTCGATGCCGCTGGCGCGGCTGGGCTTCTTCACTGGCCACCTCGTGCTGATGGCGGGCCTCGGAACGCTGCACTTCGACCTCATCGGCGGGCAGATCACCTCGGTCATCCTCCTCGGAGGCGCGCTCCTGCTGGCCGGGATCGCGCGCGACCGCCCCGTCGTGGCGGTCATCGGCCTGGCGATCCTCTTCGTGAAGCCGCAGATCGGTCTGCCGATCGGGCTTGGCCTGATGCTGGCGGGGCGGGAGACGTTCCGGGTCGTCTTCCATGCCGGGCTCCTGTCGCTGGTCCTGATCGTGCCGCCGATGCTGATCGAGCCGGCGGCGGTCCTGCACTGGCTTCACCAGGTCGGCGCCTATGATGGCGCCGCCTTCGCCAATACCGCGCCGAAGATGTCGGGCGTCCGCCATGCGGTCTGGCAGGTGACCGGCGGCGACATCGGCAACCTTGCCGCGATGGCGATCACGATAGCGGTCGCGGCGGGGGTGGCGCTCGCCTGCCGGCGCGGCGCGCGGCGTGCGGGCCGGCCGGTCTGCCACGCCGCCGCCGACCTCGTGCTGGTCGAGACGGTGGTCGTCCTCGCCCTCGCGCCCTTGCACCTTTACGACTTCCTCTTCGTCGGGCTGGCGCTGATGGCGCTGCCGCGGCTCCACGGGCCCTGGCTCGTGGCCGGGCTGACCGGCGTCGCGCTCAACCTGCGGCCCGACGATATCCCGCGCATCCTCAGCGACGACGGCAATTTCGGCCTTTTCCCCGGTACGCCCTTCGCGACGGTCGGGATGATGATCCTCCTCGTCGCGCTCGCCGCCCCGCGGCGGGAGGCGCGCATCGCGGTGGCCGCCCGGCCGGACCGCGCCTGATCGCGGCGCAATCCCTACTGGCGTCGGTGGCTCTGCGCGGCTATGAAGCGCGAAGTTGCCGGAGTTGCTGCCATGACCGACCCGATCCGCCCCCAGAAGGGGATCATGGATATCGCCCTCTATCAGGGCGGGTCATCTCATGTCGCCGGGATCAGCGACGCGGTGAAGCTCTCGTCGAACGAAAACCCGTTCGGGCCGTCGCAGAAGGCGAAGGAGGCCTTCCAGCGCGCCGTTCACAAGCTGCACCGCTACCCCTCGACGGACCACGCCTCGCTGCGGCAGGCGATCGGCGAGGTTCACGGGCTCGACCCCGCGCGGATCATCTGCGGAGTCGGCTCGGACGAGATCATCCACTTCCTCTGTCAGGCCTATGCCGGGCCAAGGGACGAGGTCGTCTTCACCGAGCACGGATTCCTCATGTACCGTATCTCGGCGATGGCGGCTGGCGCGACACCGGTCGCAGTCCGCGAGCGCGACCGCACGACCGATGTCGACGCGATCCTTGCCGCCTGCACCCGGCACACCAAGCTCGTCTTCATTGCCAATCCGAACAACCCGACCGGCACGATGATCGGATTGCCGGAGATCGAGCGTCTGGCCGCCGGCCTGCCGAAACAGGCGATCCTCGTCCTCGACGGCGCCTATGCGGAGTATGTCGAGGGCTACGACGGAGGCGCGGCGCTGGCGACCGAGGGGCGGAACGTGGTGATCACCCGGACGTTCTCGAAGATCTACGGTCTCGGCGGGCTCCGGATCGGCTGGGGTTACGGGCCGCAGTCGATCATCGACGTCCTGAACCGCATTCGCGGGCCGTTCAACCTGTCGAACGCGCAGCTCGACGTGGCGGAGGCGGCGGTGCGCGATCAGGATTACGTTGCCCGCTGCCGCGAGGACAACGCCCGGATGCGCGCCTGGCTGGCAGAGGCGCTGGCCGAAAAGGGCGTGCCGTCGGACACGTCGACCGCGAACTTCATCCTCGCCCGCTTCGCCGACGAGGCGGAGGCCGCCGCCTGCGACGAATATCTGCAAAGCCAGGGGCTGATCGTCCGGCGCGTAAGCTCCTACGGGTTGCCCAACTGCTTGCGCATCACGATCGGAGACGAGGCGTCGTGCCGACGGGTCGCCCATGCGATCGGCAAGTTCAAGGGGGGCAAATGACGGCGCCGATATACGACCGCGTGGCCCTGATCGGGCTCGGCCTCATCGCCTCGTCGATGGGCCATGCGATGAAGAAATGGGGCCTTGCCGGTTCCATCGCGGGCCACGCGAAGACAGGGGCGACGCGGGAGGCGGCACTGGAGCTTGGCTTCTGCGACGAGGTGTTCGCGACGGCGGCCGAGGCCGTGAAGGGCGCCGACCTCGTCGTGCTCGCCGTTCCGGTCGGCGCGATGGGCGCGGTCGCGGCCGAGATCGGCCCGCAGCTGAAGCCCGGCGCGACCGTCACCGATGTCGGCTCGGTCAAGCAGGCGGTGGTCGAGGCGGTCGCCCCGCACATCCCCGAAGGCGTCAATTTCGTCCCCGGACATCCTCTCGCCGGGACCGAACATTCCGGGCCAAGATCCGGATTTCCGACGCTCTTTCAGAACCGCTGGTGCCTTCTTATCCCCGGCGATGCGCGGCCCGACGCGGTGGCGCGGCTCCGCGCCGTCTGGGAAGGCATGGGCGCCAATGTCGAGGAAATGGATGCGGCACACCACGACCTCGTTCTGGCGGTGACGAGCCACACGCCGCACCTTATCGCCTACACGATGGTCGGGGTCGCCGATCACCTCCGCCGCGTGACCGAGAGCGAGGTCATCAAGTATTCCGCCGCGGGCTTTCGCGACTTCACCCGCATCGCGGCCTCGGATCCGACCATGTGGCGCGACGTGTTCCTGACCAACAAGGACGCGACGCTCGATATTCTCGGTCGCTTCACAGAGGAGCTCTTTGCGCTCCAGCGTGCGATCCGGATGGGCGACGGGGACCAGCTTTTCGACTATTTCACCCGCACGCGCGCCATCCGGCGCAGCATCATCGAAGCCGGCCAGGACACCGACGCTCCCGATTTTGGCCGCGCCAAGGTGGCGGGACAGTGAGGGCGCAGGCGATTTCGGCGCTCGCCCTCTGGGCCACGCTCGTCTCGGCCGCCAGCGCGGCGCCGATGGCGGAATCGCTCCGGCCCACGGCCCGGCCCCATGCGCAAGCGGCAGACGTTGTCGAGGCGGCGCTGGTCGTGACCCGGCGCGGCTTGCGTCCTAAGGCACGGCCCGAGATAGCGCCCGAGGTCGCCCGCGCATTCCACGAACCGCTTCTCTTCGCGCCGTCGGCCTTCGCGCCCCTGGCGTCGCTCCGGCCGGAAGACCGGCCATCGGCACGCCCGGCACAGGTCGAAAAGGTCGTCTTCCGCACCCAGCCGGTGCCCGAGGCGACGATCGGCAAGAAAGGCGCCATCTGCGGCGATCCGGCGATCGTGGGAAAGCCAATCCCGCCGATCGCGGCGCAGCTGAAGGGGTGCGGTCTCGAAAATGGCGTCAGCGTGATCTCGGTCGCGGGCGTCGCGCTGACCCAACCGGCATCCATCGACTGTCCCACGGCGAAAGCGCTCAAGACCTGGGTCGAGACCGGCGTGAAACCCGTGATCGGGCGGAAGGGCGGCGGATTGGCGGCACTTCAGGTCGCGGCGAGCTATTCCTGCCGGGGGCGCAACAACCAGAAGGGCGCGAAGGTCAGCGAGCATGGGCGCGGCCGCGCGGTGGACATCTCGGCGCTCCTTCTTGCCGACGGCACTGCGGTCACCGTGTTGAAGGGCTGGGGCTCGAAAAGCTACGGCACGCCTCTCGCCTCGGTCCGCAAGGCGGCCTGCGGCCCCTTCAACACCGTGCTCGGGCCCGGGTCGGACCGGTTCCACGCGGACCACTTCCACCTCGACACCGCGCGCGGGCGCGGGGCGTATTGCCGCTGACACCTCCTTTGACGGCGATCAGTACCGCGGCGCGGGCCCCAACGGCACCGGCCCAAGGCTCATCCGACCGCCACGGAACACCAGCGGCATCGACAGCCTTTCGGCATTGCCGCTGAGGAGCGCGAGGCTTTCCAGCGCCCGCTCCACGGTCGGTGCCGTCTCTGTGCGGACCAGGCCGAGCGCCGTCACCAGTTTCAGCGCCGCGCGCCAGTTCTCCACGCTCAGATCCAGCCGGCCCTCCGGCTCGCCGCCTGCGCTGATCGTCAGCACACCCCTGCCGGCAAGCCGCACCGGCCCCCATTCGAGGGCCAGAGAGCGGATGTCGGCGGCGCGGATCCGCATCGGCTCGGTCGCGGCGAAGCGGTCAAGCGGCCGGTCAAGCTCGATCCGCGCATCGAGATAGGCCCGCTCGCCCCGGTCCGGCAGTGCGCCGCCGGTGGTGATCAGATCCGCCGGAAGGCCCGAAAGGGTGAGGCCGGTCAATTCCACCCCGACCTCCTGAGTCAGGGGATCGGAGCCTTCGCGGATCGCGGCCCGCGCCTCTTCGGCGGCGAAGCCCCAGCCGAAATCGGACCGGAGATCAAGCCGCCGTCCGACCGCCTGCGCATGGTCGAGTGGCAACGAAGGGTCGAGGCCGAAGACGGCGCTGGCGTTCAGTTCTTCCGACGTGACCGCGACCGTCTCGCGGCCAAGACGGAGGGTCTGTTGGGCAGGAAGGGTGGCGATGACGTGGTGTGGCTTGTAGGAGAGCGCGTGAACGTGAAGCTCGGGCGCGGACCAGGCGACGGCACCGTCAACGCTGGTCAGCTCCGGTTCGGTCAGCGTCACGTCGAAGCGCGAGGGGAAGCCTGCCAGGCTGATCGTGCCGTAATCCGCGAGACCCGCCGCCCGCATCTCGGCCAGCGTCGCCTCCGCCCCCGCCATGAGCGCGCGGGAGCCGACGACCCAGTAGCCTCCGTAGATCGCCGCAAATGCCGCCACGAGCCAAAGAACGATGCGCATCAAAGGGGCCTTTCCTCACTCGCCACGATGCTGTTTATAGACCGGGGATGGCGGAAACCAGCAGGCGGACATGAATTCTTTGTGGGTCTTCGGCTATGGCTCGCTGATGTGGGAGCCGGGCTTCGACTGGCAGGAGCGGGCTCTGGCGCGGCTTTCCGGCTGGCACCGGTCGTTCTGCATGCGCTCGATCCACCACCGCGGGACCGAGGCGAAGCCGGGCCTCGTCCTTGCGCTCGACGCGGCCGAGGGGGCCGCCTGCGACGGGGTGGCCTTTGCCGTCGCGGCCGAGAATGCGGACCGCACGCTCGGCTATCTGCGGGAGCGCGAGCTGATCTCCTCGGCCTATCTGGAAAAGACCCTTCCGGTCTCGCTCGCTGATGGGCGGCGGGTGGAGGCGGTGACCTATGTCATCGACCCCGACCACGTTCAGTATTGCGGCGGCCTCGGGCTGGAGGAACAGGCCCGCATCATCGCCACCGCCGTCGGGGGGCGGGGCCCGAACACCGAATATCTCTGGAACACGGCGTCCCATCTGGGCGAGCTTGGCCTTGCCGATCCCGACCTCGACTGGCTTTCCGCCCGGGTCCGCGACCTGTCCCTTAACCGCTTGTGAGACCGCGCCGCCCCGCCTATTGTCCGGGGTAACCAGAACAGGGGTGTCGATCCTGATGGACAAACCCATGCGCGAGGCCGAGCCGTTTTTCTCCCAGCCGGTGCGGCAGGTTGCGATGATGCTCCTCGTCTCGGCCCTGGTCGGGGCGGGCGCTTATGTCGCTTACGGACCAATCTTTTCGATCTTCATCGCCAATCCCTGGCTGAACGGGCTGATCCTCGCGGTCTTCGTCCTCGGCGTGCTGACCTGCTTCTGGCAGGTCGCGCAGCTCATGCGCTCGGTAAGCTGGATCGAGGGCTTCGCCGCCCACCGTCCGGGGCATGAGATCACCATCGCGCCCCGGCTTCTCGCGCCTCTGGCGGCGCTCCTGCGCTCGCGCGGGCCACGGGCCGGGCAGATCTCGAACTCCTCGGCCCGGTCGATCCTCGAATCCGTCGCCACACGCATCGACGAGGCGCGGGACATCACCCGCTACCTCGCGAGCCTTTTGATCTTCCTCGGCCTGCTCGGCACCTTCTACGGCCTCGCCATCACCGTTCCGGCGGTCGTCGACACCATCCGCGCGCTCGCCCCGCAGGAGGGCGAGAGCGGCACCCAGGTTTTCGACAAGCTGATGAGCGGGCTCGAGGCGCAGCTTGGCGGGATGGGCACGGCGTTTTCCTCCTCGCTGCTCGGCCTTGCCGGGTCGCTCGTGGTCGGGCTTCTGGAGCTTTTCGCCGGCCACGGCCAGAACCGCTTCTACCGCGAGCTTGAGGAATGGCTCACCTCCTTCACCCGCCTCTCCTTCGCGAGCGGCGAGGGCGAGGGCGCCTTCGATCAGGAGGCGGTGGCGGGGGTTCTCGACCACATGGCCGGGCAGGTCGAGACCTTGCAGGCAATCCTCGAGCGCACCGATGCCGGGCGCGCGGCGGTGAACGCGCGGCTCGAAGGCGTGGTTGCGGCGGTCGAGGGGTTGACGCGGCGGCTTGAGGCCGAGACGGGGTCGAACGCGCAGCTTGCCCGCATCGCCGAGGGGCAGGACCGGATGGTCGCTTTGATGGAGAAGGCCGGCCAGGACATTCGCGTCGATGGCGTCGATGGCGGCGATGCCGAAAGCCGGATGCGGCTGCGTTCCATCGACGTGCAGCTTCTCAAGCTCCTCGAAGAGGTGGCGGCGGGGCGGCAGGAAAGCATGGCCGACCTGCGCGGCGACCTCGGCGAGCTGACCCGCGCGGTGCGCGCGCTCGCCCGCGCCGACGCCGCCCGGAGGGGCTGAGATGGCGCTGTCGCAGGGGAGGGGAGGGCAACGCTTCTCGGCCAATATCTGGCCCGGCTTCGTCGACGCGATGACGGCGCTTCTGATGGTGCTGATGTTCGTGCTGACGATCTTCATGATCGTCCAGTTCACGCTCCGCGAGACCATCAACACCCAGGACGACGAGCTTGCGGCGCTGGCCGATCAGGTCGCCGGGCTTGCCGACGCGCTCGGGCTCGAACGCGGGCGGACGGCGGACCTGAACGCGGAGGTCGCCGGGCTGTCGGCCAATCTCACCGACGCCAAAGCCGCCGCCGACCGCCAGTCGGCCCTGATCGCGACGCTGACCTCGCAGATCGAAGGCCAGACCGCCAAGCTGTCGGAGGCGGAGGCAAAGATCACATCGTTCGAGGCGCAGGTCGCCTCGCTTCTGTCCGAACGCGACGCGGCGCGCGGTGAGGCTGACGCCCTTGGCGCCGAACGCGATCAACTTCTGACGGCGCAGGAGGCGCTGAACCTCGCCGTGGCCAAGGCGCGCGAGGAGATCGACGCGCAGGCCGAGGCCGCCCGACTTGCCGCCGCGCGGCGCGCGGCGCTGGAGGCTTTGACTGCCGACCTGCGGGCGCGGGCCGAAAAGGACGCGGCTGCTTTGGCCGAGACCCAGGGCACGCTCGACGACAAGGCGAAGGCGCTGAGCGACGCCGAGGCGGCTCGGCTCGCCGAAGCCGCCGCGGCCGAGGCGCTCCGGACTCGGCTCAAGGGTGCCGAGGACGAGTTGACCGCGATGACGCTTGCCCTGGAAGACGAGCGCAAGAAGGCCGAGGACACGCTGACACTTCTGGCCGCCGCCGAGGCCGCGCGCAAGGATCTCGACGGCAAGCTCGCGGCTGCCCTTCTGGCGCAGAATGCGAGCGCCGAGGAACTCGCCGCCGCCCGCGCCGCCGCCGAGGCGACAAGAACCGCCAGCGCCTCCGACCGGCAGGCGATCGAGACCGAACTTGCCGCAGCGCTCGCCGCCAAGCTGTCCGCCGAACAGACCGCCGAGACCACGCTGAGCGAGGCCGAGCGTCAGAAGGCGCTCCTCGCCGCCGCCAATGCCCGGCTCGCCGAGGAAAGGGCCGCCTCTGCCGAAGCGGCGCGGAAGGTGGCGCTTCTCAACCAGCAGATCACCGCACTCCGCAGCCAGCTTGGCTCGCTCCAGAACCTCCTCGACGCCTCCGCCGCCAAGGATGCCGATTCCCGCGTGCAGATCGAAGCCCTGGGCAGCCAGCTCAATTCCGCCCTTGCCCGCGTCGCCGCCGAGGAAAAGCGCCGGGCGGCCTTGGAAGAGGCCGAGCGGATCCGGCTCGAGGAGGAGGCGAAGGCGCTGAAGGCCGAAACCAGGGAACTGTCGCGCTACCGCTCGGAATTCTTCGGCAAGCTCTCCGAAGTTCTCGCGGGCCGAGAAGGCGTGCGGGTCGTCGGCGACCGCTTCGTCTTTTCCTCCGAAGTGCTCTTCGAGCCCGGCGCGGCGGATCTTGCCCCCGAAGGCCGCAGCCAGATCGCCGGGGTCGTCGCCACGTTGCAGGAGGTCGCGGCGGCCATCCCGCCGGAGATCGACTGGATCATCCGCGTCGACGGCCATACCGACAACGTGCCGCTGTCGGGCTTCGGCCAGTTCCACGACAACTGGGAACTGAGCCAGGCCCGCGCGCTTTCGGTCGTGCGCTACATGCAGAACAGCCTCGGCTTCCCGCCCGAACGGCTGGCCGCGGCCGGCTTCGGCGAATACCGTCCGGTGGCGGAGGGCGACACGCCCGAAGCCCGGGCGCAGAACCGGAGGATCGAACTGAAGCTGACCGAACGCTGAGCGGTGGCGGCACGAAGGCTTTGTGGTACCTTGCCCGCCATCCGTCATCGGCGGCGCGGGGCTGTTCGATGCCACCGGATCGAGCGGAGCGATGCCGATGTCCAAAAGGTTTGTCGTGGCGGCGGACGGAGTGCCGCCATCTCCATCGCCGATCAGCAATGCCGTTGTGGTCGGCAATCAGTGCTGGATCAGCGGGCAGTTGTCCGTCGGACCCGACGGCAAGTATGCGCCAGGGACCGCGCGGGAAGAAGCCGAACGCGCGTTCGCGCATGTCTTCCGTATTGCCGAGGCGGCGGGGTTTGACAGGACCGATATCGTCTACGTCGATCTCGCGTTCATTGATCTGGCCGACGTGGGCGAAGTGAACGCACTGTATGGGACGCTTTTTCCGGAAGGCCGACGACCAGCCCGCACCATCTACCAGGCGGCGGCGCTTCCCTTTGGTGGCCGAATAAAGGTTCAGGCGGTGGCCGCACGGGAATGAAAAAGGGCGGCAGGTGCCGCCCTTTTCATATATTCCGCCTTCGGTTTCAGTCCGCCGTCAGAAGCGGTGGCTTCGAGCCGGTGATGCGGCGCGCGGTCGGTTCCTCGACCTCGAGCGCGATGGCATCGTCGCGGACCAGAACCCGCACCACGCCGCCCTTGGTGAGCTTGCCGAAGAGCAGCTCCTCCGCCAGCGGCTTCTTGATGTGTTCCTGGATCACCCGGCCGAGCGGGCGGGCGCCCATCCGGTCGTCGTAGCCCTTCTCGGCCAGCCAGTTCGCGGCTTCCGGCGTCAGCTCGATATGGACATGGCGGTCCATGAGCTGGGCTTCGAGTTGCAGCACGAACTTGTCCACGACCTGCAGGATCACCTCTCGCGAGAGCGGCGCGAACGAGATCACGGCGTCGAGACGGTTGCGGAATTCCGGCGTGAACATCCGCTCGATCGCGGCGGTGTCCTCGCCCTCGCGCCGGTCGCGGCCGAAGCCGATGGCGGCCTTGGCCATGTCGGCGGCGCCGGCATTCGAGGTCATGATAAGGATCACGTTGCGGAAATCGACCTGACGGCCGTTGTGGTCGGTCAGCTTGCCGTGGTCCATCACCTGCAACAGGATGTTGTAGACATCCGGATGCGCCTTCTCGATCTCGTCCAGGAGCAGCACGCAATGCGGGTGCTGATCGACGCCGTCTGTCAGCATCCCGCCCTGGTCGAAGCCGACATAGCCCGGAGGCGCACCGATCAGGCGGGAAACGGCGTGCTTCTCCATGTATTCCGACATGTCGAAGCGCAGCAGTTCCACCCCGAGGCTGTCGGCGAGTTGCTTGGCGACCTCGGTCTTGCCGACGCCGGTCGGCCCCGCGAAGAGGTAGTTGCCGATGGGCTTTTCCGGCTCGCGCAGGCCGGCGCGGGCCAGCTTGATCGCCGAGGACAGCGCCTCGATCGCCTTGTCCTGGCCGAAGACGACGCGCTTGAGGGTCTTTTCGAGATCCTTCAGCACCTCGGCATCGTCCTTGGAGACGTTCTTCGGCGGGATGCGGGCGATCTTGGCCACCACGGCCTCGATTTCCTTCGGGCCGATGGTCTTGCGGCGCTTCGATTCCGACACGAGATGCTGGGCGGCGCCGGCCTCGTCGATGACGTCGATTGCCTTGTCGGGCAGCTTGCGGTCATGGATGTAGCGCGCCGACAGTTCCACGGCCGCCTTGATCGCGTCCTGCGTGTAGCGCAGGTCGTGATGCTTTTCGAAATAGGGCTTGAGGCCCATCAGGATCTTGATCGTGTCGTCGACCGTCGGCTCGTTCACGTCGATCTTCTGGAACCGGCGGCTGAGGGCGCGGTCCTTCTCGAAATGCTGACGGAACTCCTTGTAGGTCGTCGAGCCCATGCAGCGCAGCTTGCCGCCCTGAAGCGCGGGCTTCAAAAGGTTCGAGGCGTCCATCGCGCCGCCCGACGTCGCGCCGGCGCCGATCACGGTATGGATTTCGTCGATGAACAGGATCGCGTCGGCGTGATCTTCCAGTTCCTTCACGACCGCCTTCAACCGCTCCTCGAAATCGCCGCGATAGCGGGTACCGGCGAGAAGCGCGCCCATGTCGAGCGAATAGATCGTCGATTTCGAGAGGATCTCGGGCGTCTCGCCGCGGATGATCTTCAGCGCCAGACCCTCGGCGATGGCGGTCTTGCCGACTCCCGGATCGCCGACCAGAAGCGGGTTGTTCTTGCGGCGCCGGCAGAGGACCTGGATGCAGCGCTCGATCTCGGCCTCGCGGCCGATC
This sequence comes from Defluviimonas sp. SAOS-178_SWC, assembly GCF_039830135.1. NCBI lineage: Bacteria > Pseudomonadati > Pseudomonadota > Alphaproteobacteria > Rhodobacterales > Paracoccaceae > Albidovulum > Defluviimonas sp. SAOS-178_SWC. The sequence goes on from NZ_CP156081.1 coordinate 1,185,934, forward strand.
AGCGGATCGACATCGCCCTTCTTCGATTTCTCGTTGAGGTCGACGCAATATTTGGCAAGCGCGGATTCCTTGGCCTCGCCCGGCGTTTCGGCCACGTGCTCCTCATGCTCCTGCGCGCCGCTGACGGGACGCGTTTCGCCGAAGGAGGGATCCTTGGCGACGCCGTGGGCGATGAAGTTGACCGCGTCGTAGCGGGTCATGTCCTGTTCCTGAAGGAAATAGGCGGCGTTCGACTCGCGCTCGGCGAAGATCGCGACGAGGACATTGGCACCCGTCACCTCGGTCCGGCCCGAGGACTGGACGTGGATGGCCGCGCGCTGGATCACCCGCTGGAAGGCCGCCGTCGGCACCGCTTCGGAGCCGTCGACATCGGTGACGAGCGTCGAGAGATCATCGTCGATGAACTCCACCAGCGTCTTGCGCAATTCCTCGATATCGACGGAGCAGGCGCGCATTACCTTGGCCGCATCCGGTTCGTCCACGAGTGCGAGCAGGAGATGTTCCAGCGTCGCGAGTTCGTGCCGGCGCGCATTGGCGAGCGCCAGCGCGGCGTGGATTGCCTGTTCGAGCGTGTTCGAAAATGACGGCACCTTCGTGCTCCTTTCCTTCTGGCAGGTCGGGCCTCAGCCTTCGTCCTACCTTCGCCTCATACTCTTAAACTTCGGTGGAATTCGGGCAGCTTCAAGTGTTTTCTCGCCGATTTTGTTCTTTGCGAGAGAAGCAGCGCAAAATGTGATCGGATTACGCCCAATAATAACCAAATTGTCGGAAAACGACCGCATCTCGTGAACGGCCCATGAAGGCGACCGCAGCTTGGGGCGCGTGGAGCCCGACCGACGCTCCCATGCCCGTCGAGGTCGCCGGGACGTCTCTTTGCGCTTCAGCCGGCCGGGCGTTCAGAACTTGTCCTTGCGGCTCCGGATTTCCACGAAGACCTCGGCGTCGCTGGCGTCCGGCATTCCGACGGCCCGCTTCACCTCTGGCAGACCGGCCCTCAGGAACGGGTTTGTGGCCAGCTCCTCCGACAGAAGCGACGGGACGGTCGGGCGACCCTCCTGCCGCGCCGCGTCCACCGCTTCGGCTCTGGATATAAGCGCGGCGTTGCCGGGTTCAATGCTCAGCGCGAAGCGCGCGTTCGCGGCGGTGTACTCATGTCCCGAACAGACCCGCGTGTCGGGCGGCAACCGGGACAGTTTCGAGAGGCTGCGCCACATCTGCGGCATCGTCCCCTCGAACACGCGTCCACAACCGAGCGCCATCAGGCTGTCGGCCGTGAAAACGACCTTCGAGGCCGGGAAATGAAAGGCGACATGGCCGACCGTATGGCCCGAAACGTCGATGACCCGGCCCTCGTCCATGCCGATCCGCACGATGTCGCCTTCGGCAACGGCCTCGTCGAGCGGCGGCAGCCGGTGGGCGTCGGCGGCCGCGCCGATCACACGGGCGCCGGTCGCCGCGGCCAGGGCCTTGACCCCGGCGATATGGTCATCATGGTGATGCGTGATCAGGATGTGGCTCGCCCGCCAGCCGCGCTCGCGGAGCGCGTTCAGGATGGGCGCGGCTTCGGGCACGTCGACGACGGCCGTCGCACCTGTCGCCACGTCATGCGCAAGGAAGGCGTAGTTGTCTTTCAGACAGGGGACGGTGACGATGTCCAGCGGCATGGCTTTTCGTGTCCGTTTCCGTATGCTTCACGCGACTTTTGCCGAATGACGCGACGGACGCAATGCATCTCGACGTTCTTGACCTGCGGAATTTCTACTACCGCACCCAGCTTGGCCGGGTGGCGCAGAAGGCGATCCGCGATCAGGTGACCAAGCTCTGGCCGCCGGCCAAGGGCCAGACCGTCGCCGGCTTCGGCTTCGCCGTCCCCCTGCTTCGGCCCTATCTTTCGGACTCGCGCCGGGTCATCGGGCTGATGCCCGCGCCGCAAGGTGTCATGCCGTGGCCTGCGGGAATGGAGAATGTTTCGGTCCTGTGCGAGGAGACACAGTGGCCGCTTGATACCGGGATGGTCGACCGGCTTGTGATGATGCACGGACTCGAGACATCGGAAAACGCGACCGCGCTCCTCGACGAATGCTGGCGCGTGCTGGGGCCCGGTGGGCGTGCGCTTTTCGTCGTGCCGAACCGGTCGGGGCTCTGGTCGCGGTCGGACAAGACGCCTTTCGGCTACGGCCGGCCCTATTCCATGAGCCAGCTCGACTCCCAGCTCCGGCGTCACAGCTTCGCCGCCGAACGCCAGCAATCGGCGCTCTTCGCGCCGCCAAGCTCGCGCCGGTTCTGGCTCCGGACGGCGCCCGCCTGGGAGCGGTTCGGCCACCGGGTCTCGTCGGTTCTGGCGGGGGGCGTGCTGATGCTCGAAGTGTCCAAGCAGGTCCATGCGCCCCAGCGGCCCGGCCTCGCCGCTGCCGTCAAGCGGCCGCTCAAGGTGCTCGAAGCGTTGCCGAAGCCGGCTGCGGAGCCGGCGTGACGCAGGTGCGGCGGCAAGGGCGCGAGATGCCGGGAACAGTGCGACACGGACCCCTTTCGAGGGGATTCTGGCTGCCCCGGCGGATGTTAACGTCCAAACTTCGAGTGCCGGAAATGCCGCACTTTGCCGCACGGCGGCGAAATGCCTGAAAAGGCACGATTTCCCGGTTCCCAATTAGTTCACCAAGGCGGTTGCGAGGCTCGAACGCCTCTGCTACACCCGCGCCGAATTCAGACGTGCGCCTACAGTGCACGCCATGGGTGGCCTCTGACCTGACAAAGAGGCGATGGGACAGAACAATCGGAAGGGTGGACGTGTCCGAACCAGCTTCGATATCCGCAGGGATCGCCGGACGCTATGCGACGGCCGTGTTTGAACTCGCCAAGGAAGCCAAGGGGCTCGCGGCGCTGGAAGCCGACATTACGGCGCTGGGCGGCGCATTGAATGACAGCGCCGAACTGCGCGCCGTCATCGCATCGCCGGTCTATTCCCGCGACGACCAGGCCAAGGCGATGGCGGCGCTTGCAAAGAAGATGAAGCTTTCGGCGACGCTTGCCGGCACGCTCGGCCTCATGGCCTCGAACCGCCGCCTCTTCGTCCTGCCGCAGCTTCTGTCGTCCCTTCAGGCGATGATCGCCGAAGAGAAGGGCGAGGTGACCGCCGACGTGACCGCCGCCGCCGCGCTGACCAAGGCGCAGTCGGACAAGCTGGCCGCGTCGCTGAAGAAGACGGTCGGCAAGACCGTCAAGCTCAATACCACCGTTGATGAAAGCCTCATCGGCGGACTTATCGTCAAAGTGGGCTCGAAGATGATCGACACCTCGATCCGCTCGAAGCTCGCTTCCCTCCAGAATGCTATGAAAGAGGTCGGATAATGGGAATCCAGGCAGCCGAGATCTCTGCGATCCTTAAGGAGCAGATCAAGAACTTCGGTCAGGAAGCGGAAGTGGCCGAAGTCGGCCGCGTCCTGTCGGTCGGTGACGGTATTGCGCGCGTCCACGGCCTCGACAACGTCCAGGCCGGCGAGATGGTCGAATTCCCCGGCGGCATCCGCGGGATGGCGCTCAACCTCGAAGTGGACAACGTCGGTATCGTTATCTTCGGCGACGACCGTTCGATCAAGGAAGGCGACACCGTCAAGCGCACCAAGTCCATCGTGGACGTGCCGGTCGGTGACGAGCTTCTCGGCCGCGTCGTCGACGGTCTCGGCAACCCGATCGACGGCAAGGGTCCGATCAAGACCAAGAAGCGCGCCGTCGCCGACGTCAAGGCGCCCGGCATCATCCCGCGCAAATCGGTGCACGAGCCGATGGCGACCGGCCTCAAGTCGGTCGACGCCATGATCCCGGTCGGCCGGGGCCAGCGCGAGCTGATCATCGGCGACCGCCAGACCGGCAAGACCGCGATCGCGCTCGACACGATCCTGAACCAGAAGAGCTATAATGAGGCCGCCGGCGACGACGAGTCGAAGAAGCTCTACTGCGTCTACGTCGCGATCGGCCAGAAGCGCTCGACCGTCGCCCAGCTCGTGAAGAAGCTGGAAGAGACGGGCGCGATCAACTACTCGATCGTCGTCGCGGCGACCGCGTCCGACCCGGCGCCTATGCAGTTCCTGGCGCCCTATTCGGCGACCGCCATCGCGGAATACTTCCGTGACAACGGCCGCCACGCGCTGATCATCTACGATGACCTCTCCAAGCAGGCCGTGGCCTACCGCCAGATGTCGCTGCTGCTCCGCCGTCCGCCCGGACGCGAAGCCTATCCGGGCGACGTCTTTTACCTGCACTCCCGTCTTCTGGAGCGTTCGGCGAAGTTGAACGAGGACAACGGCGCGGGGTCGCTGACGGCGCTGCCGATCATCGAAACCCAGGGCGGCGACGTGTCGGCCTTCATTCCGACCAACGTGATCTCGATCACCGACGGCCAGATCTTCCTTGAGACGGAACTCTTCTACCAGGGGATCCGTCCGGCCGTGAACACCGGCCTTTCGGTGTCGCGCGTGGGCTCGTCCGCGCAGACCAACGCGATGAAGTCGGTCGCGGGCCCGGTGAAGCTTGAGCTTGCGCAGTACCGCGAAATGGCGGCCTTCGCGCAGTTCGGTTCCGACCTCGACGCGGCGACCCAGAAGCTGCTGAACCGTGGCGCGCGCCTGACCGAGCTGATGAAGCAGCCGCAGTATTCTCCGCTGACCAACGCCGAGATCGTCTGCGTCATCTTCGCCGGCACCAAGGGCTACCTCGACAATATCGCCGTCAAGGATGTCGGCCGGTACGAGGCGGGGCTCCTCAAGCACCTGCGCACCAATGGCAAGGCCCTTCTTGACTGGATCACCAAGGAAGATCCGAAGATCAAGGGTGAGGCCGAGGACAAGATCCGCGCGAGCCTGGACGAATTCGCCAAGACCTTCGCGTAACGCGCGGGAGGGAAGGACAGGGATATGCCCAGCCTTAAGGACCTGAAAAACAGGATCGGAAGCGTCAAGTCGACGCGGAAGATCACGAAGGCCATGCAGATGGTCGCGGCGGCCAAGCTCCGCCGCGCCCAGGACGCGGCCGAGGCCGCGCGTCCTTACGCCGAGCGGATGACCGCGGTCATGTCCGGCCTCGCCACCTCGGTCGGCGGATCGGACTCCGCGCCCCGGCTTCTGTCGGGGACCGGCAAGGATCAGACCCACCTTCTGGTGGTGATGACAGCCGAACGCGGCCTGTGCGGCGGCTTCAACTCGACCATCGTCCGGCTTGCCCGTGCGAAGGCGAACGAGCTTCTGTCAATGGGCAAGACGGTGAAGATCCTCACCGTCGGTAAGAAGGGCCGCGAACAACTCAAGCGCGACCTTGGCAAGCATTTCGTCGCCCATGTCGATCTCTCCGAGGTCAAGCGCGTGGGCTATGACAATGCACAAGCCATCGCACGCGACCTGATCCAGCGCTTCGAGGCGGGCGAGTTCGACGTGGCGACGCTCTTCTTCAACCGCTTCCAGTCGGTGATCAGCCAGGTCCCGACCGCGCAGCAGGTGATCCCGGCCGTCTTCGACGAAAGCGCCGGCGCCTCGACGCTCTACGACTACGAGCCGTCCGAGGAAGGCATCCTCGCCGACCTTCTGCCGCGCGGTGTCGCGACCCAGGTCTTCACGGCCCTTCTCGAGAACGGCGCTTCCGAACAGGGCGCCCGGATGAGCGCGATGGACAACGCGACGCGCAACGCGGGCGAGATGATCGACCGGTTGACGATCCAGTACAACCGCTCGCGCCAGGCCGCGATCACCAAAGAGCTTATCGAAATCATTTCGGGCGCCGAGGCGCTCTGACGAAACCGGAGAAACCAAGATGGCAAGAGCACCGAAAGCAGCTGCCACGAAGGCGACCGGCCGGGTGACGCAAGTCATTGGCGCTGTCGTCGACGTGCAGTTCGACGATCACCTTCCGGCGATTCTGAACGCGCTTGAAACCGACAACAACGGCAAGCGGCTGGTTCTCGAGGTCGCCCAGCACCTCGGCGAGAACACCGTGCGCACCGTCGCGATGGACGCGACCGAAGGCCTCGTTCGCGGCGCCGCGGTGACCGACCTCGGCGAGCCGATCTCGGTTCCGGTCGGCAACCCGACGCTCGGCCGCATCCTCAACGTCATCGGCGAGCCGGTGGACGAAAAGGGCCCGGTCAAGGCCAAGGAAACCCGCGCCATCCACCAGCCGGCGCCGGAATTCTCCGCCCAGTCGACCTCGTCGGAAATCCTCGTCACCGGCATCAAGGTCATCGACCTTCTCGCGCCCTATTCGAAGGGCGGCAAGATCGGCCTCTTTGGCGGCGCCGGCGTGGGCAAGACGGTTCTGATCATGGAACTGATCAACAACATCGCCAAGGTGCACTCGGGCTTCTCGGTCTTCGCCGGCGTGGGCGAGCGGACCCGTGAGGGCAACGACCTTTATCACGAGATGATCGAGTCGGGCGTTATCGTTCCGGACGATCTGGAAAAGTCGAAAGTGGCCCTTGTCTACGGTCAGATGAACGAGCCGCCGGGGGCCCGGATGCGCGTCGCCCTGTCGGGTCTGACGCTGGCCGAGCAGTTCCGCGACCAGTCGGGCACCGACGTTCTGTTCTTCGTCGACAACATCTTCCGCTTCACCCAGGCGGGTTCGGAAGTGTCCGCGCTTCTCGGCCGTATTCCTTCGGCCGTGGGCTACCAGCCGACGCTCGCGACCGACATGGGCGCGATGCAGGAGCGCATCACCTCGACCAAGGCGGGCTCGATCACCTCGGTTCAGGCCATCTACGTTCCGGCCGACGACCTTACCGACCCGGCGCCGGCGACCTCGTTCGCCCACCTCGACGCCACCACGGTTCTGTCGCGCGCGATCTCCGAACTCGGCATCTACCCGGCCGTTGACCCCTTGGACTCCACGAGCCGAATCCTCGACCCGGCCGTCGTCGGCGAAGAGCACTACAACGTCGCCCGCGACGTGCAGGGTATCCTTCAGCGCTACAAGTCGCTGCAGGACATCATCGCCATCCTCGGCATGGACGAACTCTCCGAAGAGGACAAGCTGACCGTGGCCCGCGCCCGGAAGATCCAGCGCTTCCTTTCGCAGCCGTTCGACGTGGCGAAGGTATTCACCGGCTCCGACGGCGTCCAGGTGCCGCTCGAAAAGACCATCGCGTCCTTCAAGGCCGTGGTTGCCGGCGAATACGATCACCTGCCCGAGGGCGCCTTCTACATGGTTGGCGACATCGAGGAAGTGAAAGCCAAGGCGCAGCGTCTGGCCGCAGACGCGGCGTAAGGGGGCAACATGGCCGATACGATGCAGTTCGATCTCGTCAGCCCTGAACGGCGGCTCGCCTCCGTTCAGGCGCGCGAGGTCCGCATTCCGGGCGCGGCCGGTGACCTGACCGCAATGCCGGGGCATGCGCCGCTGATCACGACGCTGCGTCCGGGCATCCTCAGGATCGTCAAGGCCGACGGCGGGACCGACGACTACGCGGTGACCGGCGGTTTTGCCGAGATCTCCGGCGACGGCACGACGCTTCTCGCCGAGGAGGCGCTGCATGTCAGCGAGGTGACGTCTGACGTGGTGAAGCGGTTCGTGGCCCGCGCGGAAGAGGGGCTTCGGGTGGCCAAGGAGGCGGGGCATCACGACCTCGTCGACGACGCGGCCAAGCTTCTCGCCGACATGGTGGCGATGGGCGATCACATCGGCATCTCGTAAGGCGCCGCCCTTCGAATGCGCGAACAGACGGCTCCCTCGCGGGGGCCGTTCTCATTTCTGAAAACCCCTTCCCGAAATTGCGCCCCTTCGGCCATCCGATGGACGCGCCCATTTCAACCGGGGGCAGTCACAGGACCCGTGCCAAGCGGCCCCGGAGAGGGGCCGCTTGTGTCTCGCGCATCGAGGGTTAAACTTCGTCCGTTTCCGCCTCGCCAACCGGACAGCACCGGTATTCCTGGCTTTTCTCCAGAAGCTGGATCTGCTTGGCGAGCAACTGGTTCATCAGATCCTTGTGCACGAGGTCGAGTTGCATCGACTTCTGCCGCTCCTCCTCGCAGGTGTTGCACTTGTCGAGGCAGCCCTTGACCACGATGCCCTGCGTCGGCAGGCAGTAGGTGCGTTCGAAGCTCAGCTCGGCGGCAAGCTTCGCGCCCACCTCGTCCGACCCGGCCTTGGCCAGAATGCCTTCCTTCACGAGATCGTCGTCGACCTTCTTTAGTACCCGGTCCTGCACGTCCGCCGGAACCGGCTGCACATTGGTCGCGACCCGGAAGGGCGAGGCGACCGCGGTCAGACCGGCAAACCCGCCGATGCCGATCGAGCCGACGCCCGAGACGACATTCGCCTGCTGCGCCGCCGCCGAGGTCCGCCCCGCCGTCTGCACGTCGAGCCGCGCGGTCTGGGTGGCGAGGATGCCGTTCGGCAGCACCTTGACGCCGGTCGCCGGCCGGACGGGCCGCGCCTCGACCGCACTCGACGCCGCCGCGTCGACCACCCGGCGCAGCACCGCGACGATGCGGAACCGCAGCGTCTGCTTCTTCACCAGCGGATAGGCGAAATAGGTCACGGCGTGGCACTGGTTCTTGTTCTCGAAGGTCCGGGTCGAGGCCTCATAGGCGCTTTCGCTCTCGCCTTCGGCATGGGACCGGCTCTGCACTTCGCCCATCTGTACCGAATTGGCCGCCCGCGTCGCCTGGACCGACCGGTCATGCGATGATTGCGCGTGGCTCGACAATTGCCGCAGGAACGACGACGAACTGCGCGAGTTGAAGTCGCCCTCCACGTTGACGCTGCCGCCGCCGGCGAAACCGATCGAGGCATAGGAGCCGTCCACATCCGTCTCGAAATCCGAATGCGACGAGGACGAGGCCGAGCCGCTGTCGGTCACCGTCAGGTCGGACATGTAGCGGTCCATCGACCGCATATAATACGTCTCCTCCGACGACTGTTCATGCCGGTAGCTGACCTCGGACTCCGCGTCGTAGGTGAAGCGGTTGTTCCGGGTCGAGGTGTAGAGCCGGACCTTTTCGCCCGGCAGCAGGGTTGTCGAATAGACCACGTCGCCCAGCGACATCGGCCCCGGGCAGCGCTCCAGTTCGGCGACGATGGTGATTTCCACCGGCACGTCGAGTTGCCGGTTGGTCAGCCGGTAGGAAATGCGCAGCCGCTCGCAGCAGGGCTCTTTCGCGATTTCAGGGCAACAGGGAAGGTCGTTGATCGAGATAAGATCGCCATCAGGCATCTCACATCCTCCTCAAATGGGTTTGCTTGAAAACACACCCCCCCACCGCGGCCCCGGCCAAAATCGACTCGGTGACCGGAAACCGGCGGAAGTGCACTTACCTTACGTTAACTCTCCCTGTGCGGGAATGGTGGAATTCCTCCACAGCCAGATCCTGCCGACCGCCGGGGATTTTCCGCTTTTCCGCCGCGTCCCGCCGGGCTTAGATGGTCGAAACGCCGAGGGGTTTGGATGCGACGGCTGAGCAGTCATCTGACGGGGGTCGAGCGCGGGTCCATCGTGCTGTTTTCCGATTACCAGGACGGCGGTGCGATGTGGACCGGCAATGGCCCGCGAGAATTGCGGCGGATCGTCGAGTTCTCCGAACCGTTCAGGGCCGAGCCGGTCGTCCATGTCTCGATCTCGATGTGGGACATGGACCAGAAGACCAACCAGCGGGCCGACATTTCGGCCGAGATGGTCAATCCCGAAGGTTTCGTCATCGTTTTCCGCACCTGGGGCGACACCCGCGTTGCCCGTGTCCGCGCGGATTGGCTGGCGATCGGAGAGGTCGCCAGCGACGACGACTGGGTGATCGACTAGGACGGCGCTCAGCTCCGCCCGCGGCGCGGCGGGGCCATGCCGCCCTTGCGATGAGCCGCCTTTGCAGGCTTGCGCGGCGCCTTTCCGCCTTTCGGGGCCGCGGCCTTGGTTGCCGGGCCGGTACCCTTGCGATGCGGTTTCTTTCCTGCCGGTTTTGCCTTCGGGCCAGGAGCCTGCGGTTCGGGGAGAAGCCCGTGCTCGGCCGCAACCTCCTGAGCGATGTGGCGACCTTTCGGCTTCGCTTTCCACCCGTCCGGCTTCCTGTCCGGCCGCTTCGCCGGTTCGGCCACAGGCCGCGCCTCCGGGGCCGGTGCCGGCCCGCGTGGCGCGAAGGGCGGCTCGTCGAGCGCCCTGAGCACCGCGGCACCTTCGAGCTTTCCGCCGGCGCCCACGGCCGCCAGAAGGGCCGGCGCGCGCGAGGCGAGCACTTCGACGAAGGTTTCCGTCTCCTGCACCCGGATCGCGCCGACATCCTCGCGGCCGAGGTTCCCGGCGCGGCAGAGCATCGGCAGGATCCAGCGCGGCTCGGCCCGATCCGCCCGCCCGACCGAGATCGCGAACCAGCGGCTCGGCCCGAAGTTTTGCGCGGCGCGTGGCGGGGCATCGACGGATGCCAGTTCCTCGGGCGCGGAGTGCCGGTCGCGCCAGGCCTTGACGAAGGCCGCCGCGATGCGCTCGGCCCCGTGCAGGTCGAGAAGCCGCGCGGCAAAGGTAGCGTCGCCCTCCGTCACCGCCTCGGTCCAGACCGGATCGGACAAGAGCCGCTCCTCGTCCTTCAGCCGCACCGCCTCGGCCGAGGGCGCATCGACCCATTCCGCCGTGACCTTTGCGAACCGCAACACGCCCTCGGCCTTGCGCCGGGCGTTCTTCGGCACGATGAGGGCGCTGACGCCCTTGCGGCCGGCGCGGCCGGTGCGGCCCGAGCGGTGGAGCAACGTCTCTCCGTTCGATGGCAGTTCGGCGTGGATCACCAGGTCGAGATTGGGCAGGTCGATCCCGCGTGCGGCGACATCCGTGGCGACGCAGACCCGTGCGCGCCCGTCGCGCATCGCCTGAAGCGCATGGGTGCGTTCCGACTGGCTCAGTTCGCCCGAAAGCGCCACGACCGAGAAACTGCGGTTCGAAAGACGCGTTGTCAGGCGATTCACGGTGGCGCGGGTGTTGCAGAAGACGATGGCGTTCTGGGCTTCGTAGAAGCGCAGGACGTTGACGATGGCGTGTTCGACATCGTGGGTGGCGACCTGCATCGCCCGGTAGTCGATATCGGCGTGCTGGCTGCGTTCGCCGCCCGTGGTGATGCGGACCGTGTCCTTCTGGTACTTCTGCGCCAGCATCGCGATGGCTTTCGGCACCGTGGCCGAGAACATCAGCGTGCGGCGGGTCTCGGGTGCCTCGCCGAGGATGAATTCGAGGTCCTCGCGGAAGCCGAGGTCAAGCATCTCGTCGGCCTCGTCGAGCACGACCGCCCGTATCGCCGTCATGTCGAGCGATCCGCGCTGGATATGGTCCCGCAGGCGCCCCGGCGTGCCGACGACGATATGGGCGCCCCGGTCAAGCGCCCGGCGTTCGTCGCGCATGTCCATGCCACCGACGCAGGAGGCCACGGTGGCGCCGGTCAGAGCGTAAAGCCAGCCAAGCTCTCGCTTGACCTGAAGCGCAAGCTCGCGTGTCGGCGCGATGACGAGGGCGAGCGGCGCCCCGGCCGGTCCAAAGCTCTCCTCGCCCTCCAGGACCGTCGGCGCGATGGCCAGGCCGAAGCCCACGGTCTTGCCCGAACCGGTCTGGGCCGAGACGAGAAGGTCCGCGTCCCCGTGTCCTTCCTGCGTCACCGCCTCCTGCACCGGGGTCAGCACGGCATAGCCGCGCTCGGCCAGCGCGTCGGCCAGGGGCCGGATCAGGGTCGGGGTCTTGGTCATCATGTCGTCTTTCAGGATCGGCCCGGGATCGCGGGCGGGAACCGCGCCTTCGGCCCGGAAGCGGGGGAGAACGCCCCGGCGCGGCGAATGACGGCACCTAAAGCGAAACGGCGGCGATGTATAGGGCGAATACGCAACCTGGCAAGTGTCCCGCGCGCATGTCAGTCCCTTGATCGGTCGCGGAACATCGCTAGCATCGGAAGATACTGTCGAGATCCCGAGGTGACTCACGCCAACCGGAAGGAAGAGGTTCATGTTTCGCGGTCTTGCGATCTTCAGCCTGCTGTCCGTCACCCCGGCTTCTGGTCAGGACGGTCCCGCCTTCGACTGCGCGAAAGCGGAGAGCGATGCGGAGAAGCTGGTCTGCGCCGATGCCGGACTTGCCCAGCTCGACAGGCGCGTTGCTGACCGATATGCGGCTGCGCTCGCCGTGGCCAAGAGCCTTGGCGCAGGCGCGCAGCAGGCGGAAGACGCGTTGCGGGCCTATCAGCGCGGCTGGGTCAAGGGCCGCGACGATTGCTGGAAGGCGGACGATCTGAAAGCCTGCGTGGAGGCCGCCTATCTTCGCCGCGAAGGGGAGCTTGTCGCGCAGTGGTTGCTGGAAAAGCCGACCTCCGTCGCCTTCTGGGCCTGTGACGGCAATCCGGCCAACGAGGTCGTGACCTACTTCTTCGACACGACCTTGCCGAGCGTCCGCTTCGAACGCGGCGACGCGGTCGATACCGGATCGCTTTCACCGACAGGGTCGGGGTCGAAGTATGAGGGGAGCTTTGGGCGTTCGATCTGGATCAAGGGCGATGAGGCCACCTACCGGGAGCCGGACCCGGACGGCACGACGATGACCTGCACACTCGCCCGGACGGAATGAACGGACCGCGCGCGCCCTGAGGCGAGGCGCGGGAGATGATCACCCCCGCGAATACATGCCCTCGTAGATCGGACTCAGCGTCTCGGCGTCGAAGAGCGACGAGACGGATGTGCCGGACCAGATGTTCATGATCGCCTGGGCGAACATCGGCGCAGTCGGAACGATGCGGATGTTCTTGGCCTTCTTCACCGCCTCGGTCGGCTCGATCGAGTCGGTGATGACAAGGCTTTTCATCACCGAATTCGTCACACGTTCCACTGCCGGGCCCGACAGGACGCCGTGGGTGATGTAGGAATGAACCTCGCTCGCGCCGCCCTGTATGAGCACCTCGGCCGCCTTGCAGAGCGTGCCGGCCGTGTCGCAGATGTCGTCGACGATGATGCAGGTCTGGCCCGAGACGTCGCCGATCACCGTCATTTCCGCGATTTCGCCGGCCTTCACCCGCCGCTTGTCGACGATGGCGAGCCCGCAGCCGATCCGCTGGGCAAGCTCGCGCGCCCGCGCCACGCCGCCGACGTCTGGGGAGACGACCGTCACCTGATCGAGCTTGCCCTTGAAGTGGTGCTCGATATCGAGCGCGAAAATCGGCGCGGCGTAGAGGTTGTCCACCGGAATGTCGAAGAAACCCTGGATCTGGGCGGCATGCAGGTCCATCGTCAGAACCCGGTCGACACCGGCCCCGGCGATGAGGTTCGCCACGAGCTTGGCCGAGATCGGGGTCCGCGCCTTGGCGCGGCGGTCCTGGCGGGCATAGCCGAAATAGGGGATGACGGCGGTAATCCTGCTGGCCGACGACCGCTTCAGCGCGTCGGTCATGATCAGAAGCTCCATCAGGTTGTCGTTCGCGGGGTTCGAGGTCGACTGGATGATGTACATGTCCTCGCCGCGGACGTTCTCGAAGACCTCGACGAAGATCTCCTGATCGTTGAAACGTTCCACCCGGGCATCGACGAGCCCGACGCTCATTCCCCGGTGCATCGACATCCGCCTTGCGATCGCGTTCGAAAGCGGTCGGTTCGAATTACCGGCGATGAGCTTCGGTTCGGTCATGTTGGCCATCGTAGGGTCCTTGTCGTGGGGGTGGGCCGCGGGCCCGCGCCGGATGACGGATTCGTGACGTTGCCTCCCGCTTACCACCCGGCTAGCTTCCCCGCAAACCTCTAGGAGATGCGCCGATGCCACATATCGACTACTATTTCTCGACGATCTCGCCCTTCACCTATCTCGCCGGGACGCGGCTGGAGGAAATCGCGGCCAGACATGGCGCGACGATCACCTACAAGCCCCTCGACATCGGCGCCCTTTTTGGCCGGACCGGCGGCACCGCGCTGAAGGACCGGCACGACAGCCGCAAGGAGTACCGGCTGCAAGAGATCGCGCGTCAGGCGAAGAAGGCCGGGATGAAGATCAACCCGCAACCGATGTTCTGGCCCGCCAATGCGGCGCCCTCGTCCTATGCGATCATTGCCGCGCAGGCCGCAATGGCGAAGGGGGCGGGCGGTGATCTCGGCGGGCTGGTCCACGGCGTGTTGCGCGCCTGCTGGGCCGAGGAGCGCGACATCTCTCAGGACGACACCGTGCGCGACCTACTGACAGCGCATGGATTCGAGGCGCGCCTTGCCGACAGCGGCCTGCTGATGGGGGCCGAGACCTATGCCAACAACCTTGAGGAAGCGGTGGGCAAGGGCGTCTTCGGCTCGCCCTTCTACATCACCGATTGCGGTCAGCGCTTCTTTGGGCAGGACCGTCTCGAGGATCTCGACCTGCATCTGGCGGGCAAGCTCTGATGCCGCTCGGTGCCAGGGCGGGGCATCCGACCTTCTGGCAGGTCAGCGGCCACGGGGCGCGGCCGGCGCTGGCAATCCATTGTTCTCTGGCCGGTTCGGGGGCCTGGACGGGGGTCGCGGATCGGCTTGCAGACCGGCTGACGCTGACCGCGTTCGACCTGCCGGGCCACGGGAAGTCCGGCGACTGGAACGGAGAGGGCGACCTTCTCAACCTCTCGACCCGCATCGCGGCCAGCTTCATCGAGACGCCCGTCGACCTTGTCGGCCATTCTTTCGGCGCAGTGGCGGCGCTCAACCTCGCCATCGCCGCACCGGAGGCGATCCGAACCCTGACGCTGATCGAACCGGTTCTGTTCGCCGCCGCCAAGGGCTTCCCGGAATGGGAGGACCACCAACTGGAGATGGCCGCGTTCGAGGCGGCGATGGTGGAGGGCCGGGCGGAGGCGGCGGCAGAAGCCTTCACGCGGGTCTGGGGCACCGGCGTCGACTGGGCGCGGATGAGTGCGAACAGCCGCGCCGACATCACCCGTCGCATCGCGCTTGTCGCCGCCGGGAACCGCGCGCTTTACGACGACAGCGGCGGCATCCTGGAACCCGGCGGGCTTGAATGCCTCGAGATGCCGGTCCTCCTGATCCGCGGCGATCGCTCCCCGGCGATCGTCGAGCGCATCGCCGAGGAGATCGCGGCGCGGCTTCCGGATGTGGGGGTGGCCACCGTGCCGGGCGCGGCCCATATGGTGCCGATCACCCATCCGGACGAGACGGCAGGGCTGATCGGCGTCAATCTCGACCGCGGATGATCCCGGCGAAAGCCTCGATATCGGCGTCGCTCGTGCACCAGGAACAGACGAAGCGGGCGCTGACCGGCTGATCGCCGGGGCCGTCCAGCGTCTCGTCATGCGGCCAGAGATAGTAGTGCGCGCCCGCGTCCATCGCCCGGCGGTGTGTGCCGCGCGGCAGGTAGGCGAAGACCATGTTCGCCTCGCGCGGATAAAGCAGGCTGGCCCCGGGCAGCGACAGGATCGCCGCCTCCAGCGATGCCGCGCGGGCATTGGCGTCGCGCGCGAGGCGCAGCCAGAGACCGTCGGTCAGATAGGCCTCCATCTGCGCCGAAAGGTAGCGGTGCTTGGAAAAGAGATGCCCGCCGCGCTTGCGGCGCAGCTCGAATTCCCACGCCTTCTTCGGATCGAAAAGCACCACGGCCTCGACCCCCATACAGCCGTTCTTGGTGCCGCCGAAGGACAGGATGTCGACGCCGGCCTTCCAACTCATCTCGGCGGGGCTGGCATTCGTGGCGACGAGCGCGTTGGCAAAACGCGCGCCGTCGAGATGGACGGGCAGGCCGTAATCCTTGGCAACGGCGCAGAGCGCGGCGGTCTCGGCGACGGAATAGATCGTGCCCGCCTCGGTCGTGTTGGTGAGCGTGACGATCGCGCGCTGCACCGAATGGACGAAGCCATGCGGCGTCGCGTCGATCGCCTGCCTCAGCGCGTCCGGCGTCATCTTGCCGTCCGCGCCCGGCACCTTGACCAGCTTGCCGCCGCCGATGAAGAATTCCGGCGCGCCGCATTCGTCGACCTCGACATGGGCGGTGTCGTGGCAATAAACCGCGCCCCAGGGCGGGCAATAGGTGGCCAGCGACAGGGAATTCGCGGTCGTGCCGTTGTTGACGAGGTAAACCTCTGCCGCCGGCGCCTCGAAGATCTCGCGGATCAGCGCCCGCACCCGGTCCATCGCCGGATCGGTGCCGTAGGACGGGGCGTAGCCGGCATTGGCCGCGCTCAGCGCGGCCATGATCTCGGGCGCGACGCCCGAGGAATTGTCTGAGGCGAATTCCATCAGAGGTCCTCGATGATATGGTCTTCCCAGTCTTCTTCCGGGATTTCGAACTCGGGCAGGGTCCAGCCCCGCACGGATTCGCCCGCCTTCTCGACGCTTTCGGGATCGCCCGAGATCAGCGGATGCCAGTCGTAGAGCGGCTTGCCTTCGTGGCGCAGCCGGTAGGCGCAGGTCGAGGGCATCCAGTAGGCGACCTCGGCGATGGTCTTGGGGCTGAGGACGACACATTCCGGCACGAAGCGCTTGCGTTCCTCGTACTGGCCGCAGCGACAGGTTTCGGTGTCGAGAAGGCGGCAGGAGATGCGGGTGAAGAAGACCTCGCCGGTATCGGCGTCCTCGAGCTTGTTCAGGCAGCACTTGCCGCAGCCGTCGCAAAGCGCCTCCCATTCCCGCGGGGTCAGCGTGTTCAGCGGGCGCTTCCAGAAGCCGGGCCGAAGCCCGTCGCGGGGAATATCGTGTTTCATGGGGGGCGAGATTGGCCGAGTGAGGTGCGAAAGGAAAGGGGTGTCAGAGCGTGGTGAGGATTGTCCGCGCCCGGTCACAATCGGCATTCATCTGTTTGATGAGGTCCGGCAGCCCGTCGAACTTCATCTCGGGCCTCAGATAATCGATCAGGGCGACCGAGAGGTGCTCGCCGTAGATGCCGCCGGAGAAATCGAAGATGTAGGTTTCGAGGTTCGGCTGGTTCTCTCCGAACATCGGCCGCACGCCGAGGCTTGCCGCGCCATCGTAGCTGCCCTGATGCGGTCCGGTAAGGATGTCGATCTTGACGGCGTAGACGCCGAGCTTCGGCAGATGCAGCCCCTCGACCCCCATATTCGCCGTCGGAAAGCCCAGATCCTTGCCGCGCTTGTCGCCATGCATCACCGCGCCTTCGATCCGGTGCCAGTGGCCGAGCATCCGGGCCGCGTCGCGGGGGCGGCCCTCGCTCAGCGCGGCGCGGATCGCGGTCGACGAGATCTCCTCGCCGTCCTGCGCGACAAGCTCCGCGATGGTGACGCCGAAGCCGTGCCGGCGACCGGCATTGCGCAGCGTTTCCACGTTACCCTTGCGGCCCTTGCCGAAGCAGAAATCCGCCCCGACCGTGACATGGGCAACGCCGATCCCGGCAACGAGGACGTCGGCGACGAAGGCCCCGGCCTCCATTCCCGCCAGTGCCGCATCGAACGGCAGTTCGTAAAGCTGCGTCACGCCAAGCTTTTCCAACCGATGCGTCCGCGCCTCGGCATTCATGAGCCGGAAGGGCGGGGCGTCGGGGGCGAAGAACTGGCGTGGATGGGGTTCGAACGTGACGATGCCGAGCGGCGCCTGCCCCTTGCGCGCGAGGTCGATCACCGCCTGGTGGCCAAGATGCACACCGTCGAAATTGCCCATCGCCACCGAGGCCCCCCGGTCGGACGGTTCAATCCCGTTCCAATGCTCGTGAATGCGCATCTGCCCCCGTCTGGCGGGAGCGCCCGCCGCGTCAGTCGAACTTGCGGCTTGGCGCCAGAACCACCGCCTCGCCTTTCAGCACAACCGTATCGCCCACCGCGCAGTGGGTTTCAAGGGTGACCCGGCGCCGGGCATGGTCGATCGCGGTGACCTTGACCTCGGCATAGACCGTGTCGCCGGGGCGCACCGGCGCCATGAATTTCAGCGACTGGCCGAGATAGACTGTGCCATGCCCCGGAAGCTGCTCGCCGATGACCGCCGAGATAAGGCCGGCCGTCAGCATCCCGTGCGCGATACGCCCCTCGAAGATCGTGTCGCGGGCGTAATCGTCGTCGAGGTGCACCGGGTTGCGGTCGGTCGACACTTCCGCGAACATCTCGATGTCGCGGTCGGTGACGGTCTTCTGAAGATAGCGGGTCATCCCGATCTCCAGGTCTTCGATGCAGATTGTTCCGCGCGGCAAGTTGTCGAGCATCATCGCGAATCCCGGCTGGTCATGTTGCAGTGCAGCATAAGACATGCGGCCGGATAGCGCAATGGCTTCGGGTAATTATCGGGCCAAAATCGACAAAAATATGAAATATTGTTGCGGACCGGTCATAAACTAACGCAGACGGCCAATACTGTAGGTCGGCGAAAGCTGCCGTTCGTCGAGCCAGCTTTCCAGAAGCCCGGCATCAGGCGCCTCGACATCCGGGCCGAACGCCTCTCCCGCGAGGCCGCCGGTGACGAACAGCGTGTCGACCCCCTCGCCGATACCGCCTTGAATGTCGGTGTTGATGCCATCCCCGAGGGCGAGGATGCGGTCGTTACGGGCGTCCTGCCCGGTCGCTGCAAGCCGCCGCCGCGCGAGATCGTAGATCGGCGGATGAGGCTTGCCGTAATAGAGGCTTTCGCCCCCCATCTCGTCGTAGAGGGCGGCGATGGCACCGGCGCAATAGATGCGCTTGTCGCCGTAGTCGACGACCAGGTCGGGGTTGCTGCACAGAAGCTTCAGCCCCTTTGTCTTCGCATAAAGAAGCGTCGCCCGATAATCTTCCGGCGTTTCCGTGAGATCGTTGAACGGACCGGTGCAGACGATCCCCTCGGCCGCGTCCAGAGGGACGCGGACGATCTCCGGTTCGTCTGCGAACTCGGCCGGGATGTCGGTGAAGAAGCCGAGGTCCTTTTCGGGCCCCAGATGATAGACCTTCCGCCCGACCGCGCCCGAGAACATGGCCGCCTGCGCCGCGTCGCCGGACGACACGATCAGGTCCCAGGCGTCGCGCGGCACGCCCATCCGGTCGAGCTGTGTTTCCACAAAGCCGTTGGGGCGCGGCGCGTTGGTTAGCAGGACGACATGGCCACCACCGGCGCGGAAGGATTGCAACGTGGCGACCGCGGCGGGGAAGGGGGCACGGCCGTTGTGCAGGCAGCCCCAGAGGTCGCAGAAAAGCGTCTCGTAGCCATCGGAAACGTCTGACAGCGACTGGATGATCCGGGTCATTTGCTTGCCTCCTGGGCTTCACTAGGGCCGACGCACGGCGTCGGGAAAGGAAAGGGCGCCCGAAGGCGCCCTTCTGTAACGCGCGGGAGACGTCAGAGTTTCAAGGCCGGGATAATTTGCTTCTTGCGGCTCATGATGCCGGGCAGGACGACCGTGTCGCCGCTGACCTTGGCGCCGAACGAGGCTTCGGCCATCTGTTTGACCAGATCGTTCGGCACGAGCAGGGTCGCCTCCTCCTTGAGGATGTCGACGACGAAAAGAAGGACCTGATCGGCGCCGTCTTCCCTGGCGACGTCGGTCATGGACTTCATCAGGCTGTCCTTGCGGTCGAGAACCACTTTCGGCGCGGTCGTCTCCAGCACCGAAACCCGCAGTTCCTTGCCGGCGACGTTGTATTCCTTCGAATCCATCCGCAGGAGTTCCGCGTCGGAAAACGCCGAGACGTCGGACTTCGCGGCAAACAGTTCCGACGCGTAATCGGGGATCGAGATGCCGAGCTGGCGGGCGAGATCCTCAGCCACGGCGCGGTCATGCGCGGTCGTGGTGGGCGAGCGGAATTCCAGCGTGTCGGAAAGGATGCAGGACAGCATCGCGCATTTGATCGCCTCCGGCATCTTCGCCGCGTCGCCGCCCATAAGGTCGTGCATGATGGTCGCGGTGCAGGCGAGCGGGCGGATGGTGATGTCGATCGGGCCCTTGGTCTTCAACCCGCCGGCCAGAAGGTGGTGGTCGATGATCTGGACGACATTCGCCTCGTTGATCGAAGCGGGAAGTTCGGCCGGGTTGTTGGTGTCGACGACGACGCAGGTATCGCCTGCGGCCACATCGGCGATGATCTCGGGCTTGTCGAGGTTCCAGCGTTTCAGGACGAAAGCCGCCTCGGTATTCGGCTCGCCAAGAAGGACCGGCTTCGCGGGCGTGCCCTTCACCTCCGTCAGGTACCAGGCCCAGATGATGGGCGATCCGGTGGAATCGGTGTCGGGGGATTTGTGGCCAAAGACTTTGATCATGTGCGTCATCCGTCGGAGATGGGGAAATCGCGCGCCTTATAGGCGCTGCGGGCGGGGTTGTCACGGGGCGCAGAGCCGGCTTTTGGCCACGCGGCTTCCGAATGGGGGCGGACCGTCAGAACGTCAGCCGTTCAACTGTGAATCCCGCCCGCTCCATCAATGCCAACACGCCGTCCTGGCCCGAGAGATGGAGGGCGCCGAAGGCGACGAAGGTCGGGCCTTGCGCCGAAGCCGCCTCGATCACCGGAAGCCAGGACCGGTTCCGCCGGTTCATCAGCGCCTCTTCCATCTCGGCCATGTCGGCATCGACGCTTTCGGTCGTCGCTCCGGGCATGGCATAGGCGGCAAGCCGGCCAAGTTCCCAGGTGATGCGGACATCTTCGTTGAAATAGGCGGCCGTCAATGTCGCGCTGTAATCCTCGGCCCGATCGCCCATCGCGAGCGTGGTGAGGATCATGTCGATCTGCGCCTTCGGGGCCATCGTGTCGAAAAGACCGAAGACCGTGTCATAGGGTTCGAGCGCGCGGACCGGGATCTCTGCCGCCTCAGCCATCTCGATGACCCTCTGGTCGAGCCCGTGCGCGCCCTGACCCAGCTCTGTCATCGCGCAGGGCGGGACGCCGAGCATCATCGACACATACCAGGGCTGCATCTTCGAGGCCATGAAGGCGGGAATGCCGCGGGCCTGCATGGCGGATGCCAGGGCCTGCCAGTCCGCCTTCTCCAGTTGTTCCGGCAGGGTCGGACCGCTGACGAGAAAGAGCCTGTCGGGACGCCGGGCCATTTCGGATTTCAACCGCTCCTGCTCCTCCGGTCCGGCTTCGACGAGGAGGGTTTCTGCCGAAGCGATGATCGGGGCGAGGCGTTCGGCGATCGCGTCGTGACGCGGATCGTCGAAATGGTAGGTGCCGACGAGGTGGACCACCTCGCCGCCCCGGGTCGCGCGCCAGAAATTGCCGCGCGGGTAGGGAATGCTGTCAACCGCGGCTTCGATCACGGCGCGGTCGGCGTCCGGCAGCGTCGGCCAGAGGTCGGTTCCGGCGCAGGCCGCATCGGCGATCCGGCCCGGCAGAACCAGAAGAAGACAGAGAAGGGTGGCGCGGATCATCGTCACTTCCGGAACTCGCGTTTCATATCTCCGGCATCCTCGCATGCACATATGGCGAGGCCAAGCCGAAGGCGGGGCAATTTTACGCGAGGCGGGAGTTGACTCGGGTTTGCGCCCGACCTAACTACACCGCGTTAGCACTCGATCTAGATGAGTGCTAACCGCATTCAAACCTGGAACCTAGGGAGTGTTACCAGATGGCATTCAAACCGCTTCATGACCGTGTTCTGGTCAAGCGTGTCGAAAGCGACGAGAAGACCAAGGGTGGTCTGATCATCCCAGACAGCGCCAAGGAAAAGCCGGCCGAGGGCGAAGTCGTCGCCGTGGGCGAGGGCGCGCGCAAGGATTCGGGCGAGCTGATCGCACCGTCGGTCAAGACGGGCGACCGGATCCTTTTCGGCAAGTGGTCGGGCACGGAAGTGACCGTCGACGGCACCGAAATGCTGATCATGAAGGAAAGCGACATTCTCGGCATCATCGCCTGAGACCGCCGCTGACCGAAATCCCAATCCAGACAACCAGGAGCAAGCAAAATGGCTGCTAAGGACGTCAAATTTGACAGCGATGCCCGTGACCGCATGTTGCGCGGCGTCAACATCCTCGCCGATGCGGTGAAGGTGACGCTTGGCCCGAAAGGCCGCAACGTCGTGATCGACAAGTCGTTCGGTGCCCCGCGCATCACCAAGGACGGCGTGACCGTCGCCAAGGAAATCGAACTCTCGGACAAGTTCGAGAACATGGGCGCGCAGATGGTGAAGGAAGTCGCTTCCCGCACCAACGACGAAGCCGGTGACGGCACCACGACCGCGACGGTTCTCGCTCAGGCCATCGTCAAGGAAGGCATGAAGTCGGTTGCCGCCGGCATGAACCCGATGGACCTCAAGCGCGGCATCGACCTCGCGACCGCGAAGGTCGTCGAGGCGCTCAAGAAAGCGGCGCGCCCGGTCAACGACAGCGCGGAAGTCGCGCAGGTCGGCACCATCTCGGCCAACGGCGAAGCCGAAATCGGCCGCCAGATCGCCGACGCGATGCAGAAGGTCGGCAACGAAGGCGTCATCACCGTCGAAGAGAACAAGGGTCTTGAGACCGAGACCGAAGTCGTCGAGGGCATGCAGTTCGACCGTGGCTACCTCTCGCCCTACTTCGTGACCAACCCCGACAAGATGGTCGCGGACCTCGAAGACTGCATGATCCTGCTGCACGAGAAGAAGCTCTCCTCGCTCCAGCCGATGGTTCCGCTTCTGGAATCGGTCATCCAGTCGCAAAAGCCGCTCCTGATCATCGCGGAAGACGTCGAAGGCGAAGCGCTGGCGACCCTCGTCGTCAACAAGCTGCGCGGTGGCCTGAAGATCGCCGCCGTCAAGGCACCGGGCTTCGGCGACCGCCGCAAGGCCATGCTGCAGGACATCGCGATCCTCACCGGTGGCCAGGTGATCTCGGAAGACCTCGGCATGAAGCTCGAGAATGTCGGCATCGACATGCTGGGCAAGGCCAAGAAGATCTCGATCACCAAGGACAACACCACCATCGTCGATGGCGCCGGTGAAAAGGCCGAGATCGAAGCGCGCGTCGCCCAGATCCGCACCCAGATCGAGGAAACCACCTCCGACTACGACCGCGAGAAGCTGCAGGAGCGTGTTGCGAAACTCGCCGGCGGCGTCGCCGTGATCCGCGTCGGCGGCATGACCGAAGTCGAAGTGAAAGAGCGCAAGGACCGTGTGGACGACGCGCTGAACGCGACCCGTGCGGCCGTTCAGGAAGGCGTGATTGTCGGCGGCGGTGTCGCTCTGGTTCAGGCCGGCAAGTCGCTCGACGGTCTCAAGGGCGCCAACTCCGATCAGGATGCTGGCATCGTCATCGTGCGCCGTGCGCTCGAAGCGCCGCTGCGCCAGATCGCCGAGAACGCCGGTGTCGACGGCGCTGTCGTCGCGGGCAAGGTGCGCGAGTCGAAGGATGCGGCCTACGGCTTCAACGCCCAGACCGAAGAATATGGCGACATGTTCAAGTTCGGCGTGATCGACCCGGCCAAGGTGACGCGCACGGCGCTCGAAGACGCGGCGTCGATCGCGGGTCTTCTGATCACGACCGAAGCGATGATCGCCGACAAGCCGGAGCCGAAGGGCGCGGCCGGCGGCGGCATGCCCGACATGGGCGGCATGGGCGGCATGATGTAATCGTTCGCCCCAAAGCGACCGAACGGGAAGGGCCGCGATTGCGGCCCTTTCTCATTTGATCGGCCAGCACGCAAAGGCTGCGGCCGAAAACGGACGTCCTAAAACTTGTCGATTCGTTTTGCAGCGGGTGCGCCCACACTGATAGCGCGAATGCTTTCGGTCGCGGGCCTGCCCTTGAGGCTGGCGAAATGACCTGG
This sequence comes from Defluviimonas sp. SAOS-178_SWC, assembly GCF_039830135.1. Classification (NCBI taxonomy): domain Bacteria; kingdom Pseudomonadati; phylum Pseudomonadota; class Alphaproteobacteria; order Rhodobacterales; family Paracoccaceae; genus Albidovulum; species Defluviimonas sp. SAOS-178_SWC. The sequence goes on from NZ_CP156081.1 coordinate 1,209,531, forward strand.
TTGCGCAACCGGCATTGGTCCGGGGCACGGGCGCGGAACACGCATAGCGTGAACCCGCTTGGCACGGCGACTTTTCGCTCCTTTTTCGCTAAAGTTCGATAACTTGCGGCGCCCGCCCGTAGGACGCCGCTGAAGTCGCCGGAATGATCAAGCGCAGTGTCAAGAGGGGGGTAAGCTATGACCAGTACATCTCTGAAGAACCGTGCCGGCGCCAGGATCGCCCCGGACAAGATCGACGCCTTTGCCGGACAGGTGCGCGGCGCTCTTGTTCGCCCCGGTGACGATACCTACGAGAAGGACCGGCAGATCTGGAACGCGCTGATCGACCGGCATCCGGGCGCGATCTTGCGCTGTGTCGGGGCGGCCGACGTCATCGCCGCCGTGAATTTCGCGCGCGACAACGACATTCTCGTCGCTGTCAGGGGCGGAGGGCACAATGTCGGCGGGCGTGCGCTTTGTGACGACGGGCTGGTGATCGACCTGTCCGGCATGCGGGGCGTTCATGTCGATCCTGACAGCCGGCGCGTACGCGTTCAGGGGGGCGCAACACTTGGCGATGTCGACCGCGAAACGCATATTCATGGACTTGCGGTGCCGCTTGGCATCGTCTCGCAGACCGGCGTCGGCGGATTGACGACCGGGGGCGGCTTCGGCTGGCTCGCGCGCAAGTACGGAACGGCGGGCGACAACGTGATCGAGGCGGATGTGGTGACCGCGAACGGAGAGTTTCGTCGGGCGAGCGCCACGGAAAACCCCGATCTTTTCTGGGCCATTCGCGGTGGCGGCGGAAACTTCGGCGTGGTCACGTCCTTCCTCTATCAGGCGCATCCGGTCTCAATGATCTTTGGTGGCCTGATCGCTTATCCGCGCGACGATGCGGCCCGGGTCTTGCGCGGCTATCGCGACTTCATGGCCACCGCACCGGCGGAGCTTACCGTTTACGCGGCGCTGCTTTGGGGGCCTGACGGCACACCGCTGACCGCGCTTGTGCCCGGCTGGATCGGAGAGAACCCGGCCGACGGCGAGCGCGCGGTCAAGCCCTTGACGGAACTCGGCGGGATGCTTGTCGCCGACCTGCACGTCATGCCGTTCCCCGCGCTTCAGTCGATGCTTGACGCCGCCTATTTGCCGGGATCGCGCAACTACTGGAAATCCGCCTATCTGAACGGACTGACCGACGATGCGATCGACACGATTGTAGAGCAGTCCAAAGGCATGACTGTGCCGGGGTCGGCGATGCTGATCGAGTGTTTCGGAGGCGAGGTGAAGCGCCGGCCGGCCGATGCCACGGCCTTTGCGCAGCGCGGGTCCGACTACCTTGTTGCCATCCTGCCGATGTGGCCGGATGCCGCGCAGGATGCGGAGCAGATCGCCTGGGCGCGTCAGGCGGCGGATGCGATGGTGCCTTTCGGCTCTGGTGGGGCCTATCTGAACTATATCCCCGAAGGCGACGAGGACGTGGTGCAGACGTCGTTCGGCGTCAACCTGCCAAGGCTGCGCGAGTTGAAGAAGAAATACGACCCGCAGAATTTCTTCCGCCTCAACCCCAACATCGCTCCGGCGGCTTAGCGGCAAATATTTGGCTGGCGTCCGGCGGTCCGGGCGCTTAGCCATTGGCCATGCGCCTCATCCTTCTGACCGCCCTCACCATGACCGCCTTCGCGGCGAACTCGGTGCTGAACCGGGCGGCGGTAGGGCCGGGGTTGATCGACCCGGTGAGTTTCGCGATCGTCCGCCTGCTCGCCGGGGCGGGGATGCTCGCGGTTCTTGTTGGTCTGCGCCATCTTTCAACAGGCCGGGCGATCTGGCCGGGTGCGAAGGGGCGGGTCGCGGGGCCACTGTCGCTCCTTCTCTATCTGTTCGGGTTCTCGCTCGCCTATGGTGCGCTTCACGCCGGGACCGGCGCGTTGATCCTGTTCGGCATGGTCCAGATCACCATGTTCGCCGGCGCCCTTCTCGCGCGGGAGCGGGTTCCCGCGCGGCGCTGGCTCGGTTCGGGCCTCGCGTTCTTCGGGCTCGTCTACCTCTTCGCGCCGGGGTCCGGCGCGAATAGCAGCCTCGTCCATGCTGGGCTGATGGCGGCCGCCGGGATCGGGTGGGGGATCTACTCGCTCTCCGCGCGCGGCGCCTCCGATCCGCTCGGCGCGACCGCGTGGAACTTCGTCCTCGCGGTTCCGGTGGCCCTTCTCGTCGTCGCGGCGTTGCCCGGTTCGCCCGACACGGTGCCAGCCATGGCGCAAGGCCTGCTTCTCGCGGCGGTTTCCGGCGCGCTCACCTCCGGCCTCGGCTATGCCCTGTGGTATTCCGTCCTGCCTGCCCTTGGCGCCGCGCGGGGCGGGGTGGCGCAGCTGACCGTGCCGCTCATCGCCGTTGCCGGCGGTATGGTGTTTCTGGGCGAGCCGTTGACCTTGCGGTTCCTCATCTCCGCCGCGCTCGTCCTCGGCGGGGTCGCGATCGCGCTGAAGCCGCCGCGTCAGAGATAGGCGATCGCGATCACCTCAAGCTCCATCCTGCCAGCGGGCCGACGCCATTCGACGACGTCGCCGACCCGCGCGCCGAGCAGCGCACGGGAGAGCGGCGCCTGCGGGGCGATCCGGTGGGCGCTCGCATCCGCCTCATCCTCGCCGACGATCTCGTAGACCGTTTCCGTGCCGTCCTCGTCCGCCACCGTCACCCGCGCGCCGAAGGCCACCTCGTCCAGCGGCTGATCGGCGGGATCGACCGGGATCGCCGAGCGGAGCCGCGCCTCCAGATAGCGGATGTCGCGCTCGGCGGCCTTCTCCGGCAGCTTGTCGAGCCGATCCGTCCGCGCCTTCAGACGCGCCAGTTCCGTCTGGGTCGCGATCAGGCGGTCACGCAAAGCGGTCAGGCCACGCGGGGTGACGTAGTTCGGATGCGGGCTGATCGGCAGGTCGGGTAACGGTTCGTTGTCCGGCCCGTCCTCCTTCACGAAGGCGCGGCTCATGTCACGATGACCTCCAGCGGGTCGTATTCGGCCGGCCCGTCCGGCCCGAAGGCGACGCGCGACAGGCTGTCGGGCTTCAGCCGGATCGCGGCAAGCTCCGCAGGGGCAAAGAAGCGCGTTGTGTGGACGACACGGGCCGGATCGGTCCAGCCGGGGTCGAGGGTGCCGCCGGCGACGGCGCAGCGGAAGAAGAGGTCGACCTGATGAAAGCCCGAGCGCGGGTCGTGGAACTCGTTGACAAGCGCGAGGGGGCCGACCGAGATCCGAAGCCCACATTCCTCGTGAATCTCCCGCGCGAGGTTGTCGGGCAGCGACATACCCGGCTCCACCCCGCCGCCGGGCGCGCACCAAAGGTCCGACCGGCGGCCCGGATAGGCATTGACGAGCAGGAGCTTTCCGTCCTGGACGATGATTGCACGGGTCGCTAGGCGGGGAGAGCGGGTTTTCATGCGCACGAGAGTGACGAAGCGTCACGGCGAGGACAAGAGGCTCGCAACGTCGGTATGAATTCCTTATCTCCGGGTCATGTGGAAATTCGTACTCGCGCTTCTTGTCCTGACCGCCGCTCCGGCGGCGCGGGCGGATTGCGTGGTACTTTTGCACGGGCTCGCGCGAAGCGAGACGTCGCTTCTGGTCCTGCAGGAGGCACTCACGCGGGCGGGCTACAAGGTCGTGAACCACGATTATCCATCGACCAAGGCGACGATCGAGGCGCTGGTCGCCACTGAGGTCGGGCCGGCCGTCGCGGAATGCGGGGACGACCGGGTGAATTTCGTCACCCATTCGATGGGCGGGATCCTGGTCCGGGCCTGGCTGGCCGATCACCGGCCGGCGCATATGGGGCGGGTGGTGATGCTGGCCCCGCCGAACCACGGATCGGAACTGGTCGATGCCTTCGGTGACCTCGATGCGTTCCGCTGGCTCAATGGTCCTGCGGGGCTGGAGCTCGGGACAGGGCCGTCGAGCCTGCCGAACGCCTTGCCGGCGGCGCAGTTCGATCTCGGGATCATCGCGGGCAACCAGTCCCTGAACCCGGTCTATTCGGCGGTGATCGACGGCGAGGACGATGGCAAGGTCAGCGTGGAAAGCACCAAGATCGGCGGAATGCGCGACCATATCGTGCTGCCGGTCACCCACACGTTCATGATGAACAATCCGGTCGTCGTGGCCGAGGTGCTGGAGTTCCTCGCAAAGGGCCGTTTCGATCACGACCTGAGCTATTTCGACGCCGCGCAGCGGATTTTTCGGGAGCGGTGAAAGCCTGCCGTCCCTCGCGGACGACACAGGCCGCCGACGATCACGGGGAAGCGATGTTTCATGTGACGGCGGGGGAGTATAGGCTCCGCCCGGACGTGACCGACCGGAGGCGGAACCATGAAAGCCATCGTCTACGACCGATACGGGCCGCCCGAGGTTCTTCATGAGGCGGATCTGCCGCAGCCCGAACCCGGACCGGGCGAGGTGCTGGTGCGGGTCCGCGCGAGTTCGGTCACGACCGCCGACTGGCGGATGCGCGCGGCGGCTTATCCCGGCATCCTCTGGCTGCCGGGGCGGCTGATGACGGGGCTGACGCGCCCGAGAAACCGGGTGCTGGGTGTCGAGTTCGCGGGCGAGGTCGCGGCCTTGGGGGAGGGCGTCAGCGCCCCGGTGCAGGGCACGCGTGTCTTCGGCTTTTCCGGCAAGGGCGCGCATGCCCAATACCTCGTGATGCCCGCCGACGGCCCCATCGTCGAAACGCCCGCGACGCTGAGCAACGAGGAGGCCGCGGCGCTGCCCTTCGGCGCGCTCTCCGCGCTCGTGTTCCTGCGCGACTTCGCCAGGATCCAGCCGGGCCAGAGCGTCGCCGTCGTTGGCGCCTCCGGTGGTGTCGGCATCTACGCGGTGCAGATCGCCCGCGCGATGGGCGCAACGGTCACGGGGATCGCGAGCGGGGCCAACCGCGACCTCGTTCTGGGATTGGGCGCCGTGCAGTTCATCGACTACCGCGCCGAGGATTTCACCGAAGGGTCCGTGCGCTACGATCTTGTCTTCGACGCGGTCGGCGCCGTTGATTTCGCCCGCGCGCGCCGGGTTCTAAAACCGGGCGGCCTTTTCCTGCCGCTGAACTTCGGGTTCCGCGAGATGATGCAGGCGCTTTGGGCGAAGATTGCCGGCGGGCCGCGCCTGAAGATCGGCACGAGCGGCGACACCGCCGCCGACCTCGACGTGCTCAAAGGCATGATTTCCGAGGGAAAGCTGCGGCCGATGATCGACCGGACCTATCCCCTTGAGGATATCGTCGAGGCGCACCGCTACGTCGAGGCCCGCCACCGCCAGGGCGCGGTGGTCATTTCCGTGGCGTGATCCGGTTCACATGCCCCATCTTGCGGCCCGGCCGCGCCTCGGCCTTGCCGTAAAGATGGATCGCGGCGCGGGGGGCGCGCGCGATCTCGGGCACCTTGTGGATGTCGTCGCCGATCAGGTTCTCCATCACCACGTCCGAGTGGCGCGATCCGTCGCCGAGCGGCCATCCGGCGATGGCGCGGATATGCTGTTCGAACTGGTCGACGGCGCAGCCGTTCTGCGTCCAGTGACCGGAATTGTGCACCCGAGGCGCGATCTCGTTCACGATCAGGCCCTTGCGGGTCACGAACAGCTCCACCCCCATGACGCCGACATATTTCAGCGCGTTGAGGATGCGGCCGGCGAGGAAGACGGCGTCGGTACGCTGCGCCTCGCTGAGGCGGGCGGGGATGGTCGTCGTGCGCAGGATGCCCGCGCGATGGACGTTCTCGCCCGGATCGAAGGCGGTCACCTCGCCCGAAAGGCTGCGCGCGGCGATGACGGAAACCTCGTGACTGAAGTCGATGAAGCCTTCGAGGATCGCCGGAGCGCCGGCCATCGCCGCAAGCGCCGCGTCGGCATCGCCGGCCGTATCGAGCTTGGCCTGGCCCTTGCCGTCATAGCCGAGCCGCCGGGTCTTGAGGATCGACGGGGCGCCGATCTCGTCCAGCGCATCGGCAAGATCCTCGGCGTCGTCAACCGCGGAGAACGGCGCGGTCATGAGGCCGAGATCGCGCAGGAACGCCTTTTCGACCAGCCGGTCCTGGCTGATGGCGAGGGCGCGGCGGTTGGGGTGGATCGGGCAATGGGCCTCGAGTGCGTCGAGGGCGGATGTGGGAATGTTTTCAAACTCGTAGGTGACGATGTCGACAGACTGCGCGAACGCCGAAAGCGCTGCGAGGTCGTCATAGGCGGCCGTCGTCACCCTATGGGCGACGTCGCCTGCGGGTGGGCTGGCGGCGGGCTCATAGATATGGGTCTTGTAGCCGAGCCGCGCGGCGGCGACGGACAGCATGCGGCCAAGCTGGCCGCCGCCGAGGATGCCGATCGTGGCGCCGGCGGGAAGCGGTTTACTCATCTTTCGGGGCGTCCGGAATCGAGGCGGAAAGGGCATCGCGCCAGCTGTCGAGGCGCGTGGCGAGGGCGGCGTCATGCAGGGCGAGGATGCCGGCGGCCATGAGGCCGGCATTGGCGGCCCCGGCGGCGCCGATGGCCATCGTGGCGACCGGATAGCCCTTCGGCATCTGGACGATGGAATAAAGGCTGTCGACGCCCGAGAGCGCCTTTGTCTGCACCGGCACACCGATCACCGGGACGCGGGTTTTGGACGCCATCATGCCGGGCAGGTGCGCCGCGCCGCCGGCGCCGGCGATGATCACCTGAAGCCCGCGTTCGACGGCGGTCTTGCCATAGGCCCAAAGCCTGTCGGGGGTCCGGTGCGCCGAGACGATCTTCGCCTCGTAAGCGACGCCGAGTTCGTCGAGAACCGTCGCCGCTTCCTTCATCGTGGGCCAGTCGGACTGCGACCCCATGATGATGCCGACCTTCACGCTCATGCCGTTCTCCGCCCCCCGGGAAATGGAGCGCGCACTATAGCGACGGCGCGGGGAGGGGCAAGGTCAGGCGATGATGTCCGGCGTCAGGATATCCTCGATCCGGGCGATCTGGTCCTTGAGCATCAGCTTCTGCTTTTTCAGGCGTTTCAGCCGGAGCTGGTCGGCGCGGCCCGACGTTTCCATCACGTGAATGGCCTCGTCGAGGTCGCGGTGCTCCTGCCGCAGGACTTCGAGTTTCACGCGCAGAACCTCGGTATTGTCCATTTCCATATGCGCGTTCATGTCGTTCATGTCTTGAGTCGTTCCAGGGAGCGGTAACGGACGATAGCAAGTCCAGGCGATTGCGGGAAGCTTTTCGCGCCTCTGCGCCTTGTCGGGGCGTCCGGGAACCTCCATATTTCCCATGAGGCTGCCCGTTCGGGGGCCTCATGTAGTGTCGCTTGATGTCGAGGACATGCCTGGATGACGAAACTGACCTTTGCCGCCCATCCCTTCCTTCTGGGATTCGATCAGCTGGAACGGCTGGTGGAACGCACCGCGAAGAACGGGAACGAAACCTATCCCCCGTTCAATATCGAACAATCCTCGGAACATGGCTTTCGCATCACGCTCGCCGTCGCGGGATTCCGCGAGGATGACATCGCGATCACGGTCGAGGACCGGCAACTGGTGATCCGCGGCCGTCAGGCCGAGGACACGGATGACGGCCGCATCTTCCTGCATCGCGGCATCGCAGCGCGCGCCTTCCAGCGCAGCTTCGTGCTGGCCGAGGGTGTCGAGGTGGCGGGGGCGCGGCTGGAAAACGGGCTTCTGCACGTCGATCTGGTCCGGGCGATCCCGGAAAAGACGGTGCAGACGATCCGCATCACCAAGGGCTAAGGAGGAAACGGGCATGGATACCAAATTCGATTTCGGGCCGGATTCGGGCGAGCGCATCGTCTATGTGCGCGAGGTTCCCGTCGCCGATCTGCCGGAGGAGATCCGGGCACAGGCGATGGGGCTTGAAACGCTTTATGCGGTTCACGACGCCTCTGGCGAACGGCTGGCGCTGGTCAAGGACCGGCGGATGGCCTTCGCGCTGGCGCGGCAGAACGATATGGCCCCGGTCAGCGCGCACTGACCATTGCAACCCCGGTTGCATTGACCAGCGACAGAAACGGCCACTAACTGCGTGTTACGTGAAGTGCGGAGCGCAGTGGGCGTCCGCAAGAAAACGTGAGGGTCAAATGTCCGAGGTCAAAGGCTACAGCCGCACGCAGATCATGCTGCATTGGGGCATCGTGTTGATTCTGGTCACCAGCTACATCAGCAGCGATGCGATGAAATCGGCGTGGTTTGCGCTTCATCAGGGCCGCGATGCCTATGGCAATACCGCGGCGGCGCATGTCTGGGGCGGTATCGCCATTCTGGTCCTCGCGGTTCTGCGAATTGCGATCCGGGGATTGCGCGGGGCGCCGGGCCTGCCGAAAGGCGGCCATCCCCTGCTCGACCGCGCGGCCAAGCTTACCCATTTCGGGCTCTATCTCGGCCTCATCGCCATTCCGGCCCTGGGCATTGCCGCCTGGTACGGTGGCATCAATCTGGCCGGCGAGGCGCATGAGGTCCTGTTCAACGTTCTGGCGGCGCTGGCCGCGCTGCATGTGATCGGTGCCGTCTACCATCAGTTCGTCCTGAAGGACGGGTTGATGGAGCGTATGAAGCGCCCGGGCTGAACCCCCGCCGCCAAATGAAAAGCCCCGGCCCTTGTGCCGGGGCTTATGCCTGCGCGGTGCGGCTCAGAGCCCGGCGGCCTCGTCCACACCGAGCATCAGGTTCAGGTTCTGAACCGCCGCGCCCGAGGCGCCCTTGCCGAGATTGTCGAGAACGGCGATGAGCGTTGCCGCCCCGGTCATGCGATTGCCGTGGACCGAAAGCTCCATCCGGTTCGTCCCGTTCAGCATCTGCGGATAGACGCGCGGTTCATGCGCTTCGGCCGGAACGACCGCGACGAAATGCTCACCGCCGTAATGCGCCATCAGAGCCTTCTCGGCATGGTCGATGCCCTTGGCGTCGAGCTCCAGTTCGACGGCGACCGCCATGCCTTGCGCATATTGCCCGACCGAAGGCACGAAGACCGGGGGACGCGAGAGGCCACTGTAGAGGCCGATTTCCGGCAGGTGCTTGTGCGTCTGGCCGGTGCCGTAGAGGAAAGACCCCTGAACGGCGCCGCCTTCGAATTCCTCGATCATCGACTTGCCGCCGCCGGAATAGCCCGAGACGCCCGAAATCGCGATCTGTGCCGCAGTGTCGATCAGCCCCGCATCGACCAGCGGCCGGATCAGCGCGATGGCGCAGGTCGACCAGCAGCCGGGATTCGTGACACGATTGGAGCCGCGGATCGTATCGCGCTGGCCCTTGGCCAGTTCGGGGAAGCCGAAGCTCCAGTCCGGATGGGTCCGGTGCGCGGTCGAGGCGTCGATGATCCGTGTGGGCAGGCCCTCGGATTCGCAAAGCGCGACGATTTCCTTAGCCGCCGGATCCGGCAGGCAAAGGATCGCCACCTCGGCCTCGGCGAAGGCCCGAAGCCGCGCGGCATTGTCCTTGCGGAGCGCCGGGTCGATCCTGACGAGCGAAATGTCGTCGCGACGTTCGAGCCGCTCGCGGATCTGAAGACCCGTCGTGCCGACATCCCCGTCGATGAAGACCTTGTGTGCCATTGGGCGTGCTCCGTTTGCGTCAGGTCCGGCCCATATACGCCCTTCGGGCGCGAACGCAAAGCAAGACGCCCGGCTTTCCCGGCCGGGCGTCTGCGTTCTTCCGGGGTGACGTGGGTCAGGCCTTGATGAGGCCCATCGATTCCAGCTTCAGGATGACCTGGTGCGCGCAGTTGTCGACGTCGACGTTCTCGGTCTCGACCTTGAGCTCGGGGTTCTGCGGCGCCTCGTAGGGGTCCGAGATTCCGGTGAACTCCTTGATCTTGCCTTCGCGGGCGAGCTTGTAGAGGCCCTTGCGGTCGCGGCGTTCGCATTCCTCGAGGCTGGTCGCGACATGGACCTCGACGAAGGCGCCATAGGCCTCGATCATCTCGCGCACAGCGCGTCGGGTCGAGGTGTAGGGCGCGATCGGCGCGCAGATTGCGATGCCGCCGTTCTTGGTGATCTCGCTCGCGACATAGCCGATGCGCTTGATGTTGATGTCGCGGTGTTCCTTCGAGAAGCCGAGTTCCGACGACAGGTGCTTGCGGACGACGTCACCGTCGAGAAGCGTCGTCGGACGGCCGCCCATCTCCATCAGCTTGACCATCAGCGCGTTGGCGATGGTCGACTTGCCGGAGCCGGAGAGACCGGTGAAGAACACGGTGAAGCCCTGCCTGGCGCGCGGCGGCGAGGTGCGGCGCAGTTCCGTCACCACATCCGGGAAGGAGAACCAGTCGGGGATCTCCAGCCCTTCGCGAAGCCGGCGGCGCAGCTCGGTGCCCGAGATGTCGAGGACGGTCGCGCCCTCCGGCACCTCGTCAACGGGGAAGTACTGCGCCTTTTCCTGCACGTAGACCATCTGTTTGAAATCGACCATCTCGATGCCGATTTCCTCCTGGTGCTGGCGCACCAGTTCCTGCGCGGCATAGGGATCGTAGAAATCCTTGCCCTGGCTGTTCTTGCCCGGCCCCGCATGGTCGCGGCCGATGATCATGTGGGTGAGCCCGTGATTGCGGCGGATGATCGCGTGCCAGAGCGCCTCGCGCGGGCCGCCCATGCGCATCGCGAGGTTGAGAAGCGACAGATGCGTGGTCGCGGCCGGATACTGGTCCAGCACCGCCTCGTAGCAGCGCACGCGGGTGAAGTGATCGACGTCGCCGGGCTTGGTCATGCCGACGACCGGATGAATGAGGAGGTTCGCCTGCGCTTCCTTCGCGGCGCGGAAGGTCAGTTCCTGGTGCGCGCGGTGCAAGGGGTTGCGGGTCTGGAAGGCGACGATCTTGCGCCAGCCGAGCTTGCGGAAATAGGCGCGAAGCTCGTTCGGCGTGTCGCGGCGGGCCTTGAAGTCGTAGTGGACCGGCTGCTGGATGCCGGTGACCGGCCCGCCGAGATAGATCTTGCCCGCCTGGTTGTGCAGGTAGTTGACCGCCGGATGGGCCAGATCGTCGGCGCCAAAGACCTTCTCGGCCTCGCGCGCCTTGTTCGGCTCCCACTTGTCGGTGACCGAGAGGATGGCGAGGATGACGCCTTCCTGATCGCGTAGCGCGATGTCCTGGCCGGGCTCGATCCCTTCGGCGAACGCCTCGTTGACGTCGAGCGTCACCGGCATCGGCCAGAGTGCCCCGCTTTCCAACCGCATGTTCTCGACTACGCCGTCGTAGTCGGCCTCGGTCAGGAAGCCCTTCAGAGGGTGGAAACCGCCGTTCATCAGAAGTTCGAGGTCACAGATCTGGCGCGGGGTCAGATCCCACGACGGCAGGTTGCCGGCTTCGTGCTTCAGCTTCTGGGCGCTGTCGTAGGAAACGTAGAGCTCGGGGATCGGTGCGAGATTGGATTGCATCAACGGGTTCCTTTTCTTGAGATGGAGAAGACCGCTTTCCGAGCCGGTCAATTCGGCATGGAGCGCGTCGTATTCGGCGAGTTTTCGGGTCAGAAACTGGTCGGTCAGGCGGGCCTTCGTCGCGGCGCCCTTCGTGGTCAGTTCATAAGTGAAGCGCTGGCGGCGGTCCGGGCCGCTGCGCTGGGCGACGCGGATAAATCCGGCTTCGCTCGCGGCGCGCAGATGGGTGTTGAGCGTGCCAAGGCTGACGCCAAGCGCGCCCGCCGTCGCGCGCTGCGAGGCGTCTGGCGCCTGATCGAGTTGGCGCAGAAGGCGGAAGAGTTGATCGTCTTCCGAAGGAGATTGGGCGGTCATCGGCACCGGGTGTTCGACTCAATTTATGTTCAGCGCTGAACACATTTCACAGCCGATGTCGGAAGGAAAGAAAATTCGGTGATTTATGACGGTTCCGGCGGTCAGTGACCCGGTTACAACATGATTGTCGCCGTAAAGCGCGGCGAGGGCGCTGGTCGCGGCAACCCTCCGCCGCCCACCGGCTTCGATGGATCGGCATCAGATGCGGCGTCCCTGGCGGGTCCGCTGACCCGCAGCGGCGATTACTCTGCCGCCTCGGCGGTTTCGGTCTCCTGCTCGGCCAACCAGCGCTCGGCGTCGAGCGCCGCCATGCAGCCCATCCCCGCCGAGGTCACGGCCTGGCGGTAGACATGGTCGGTGAGGTCGCCCGCGGCGAAAACGCCGGGGATCGAGGTCTCGGTCGTGCCGGGCTTCACCTTCACGTAGGCGCCGTGATGCAGGTCCAGCTGGTCCTTGACCAGTTCCGAAGCCGGCGCATGGCCGATGGCGACGAAGAAACCGGCGCAGGGAATGTCGGTCGTCTTGCCGGTCTTCACGTCCTTCGCCCGCACTGCCGTGACGCCGAGCGGGTCGGTATCGCCCAGCACTTCCTCGACCGTGTGGTTCCACAAGACCTCGACCTTCGGATGCTTGAAGAGCCGGTCCTGCAAGATCTTCTCGGCGCGAAGCTCGTCCCGCCGGTGAATGAGTGTGACCTTCGTCGCGAAATTGGTGAGGAACAGGGCCTCCTCCACGGCGGTATTGCCGCCGCCGATCACCACGACCTCCTTGCCACGATAGAAGAAACCGTCGCAGGTGGCGCAAGCCGAGACGCCGAAACCCTTGAACTTCTCCTCGGACGGAAGCCCGAGCCATTTCGCCTGCGCGCCGGTCGCGAGGATCACCGCGTCGGCGGTGTAGGTCGTGCCACTGTCGCCGGCGGCCGTGAACGGGCGCTTCGAAAGGTCGAGCGACGCGATGTGATCGGAGATGATCTCCGCTCCCATCGCCTTGGCGTGCTCTTCCATCCGCACCATCAGGTCTGGGCCCTGCACGTGGGTATCGCCGGGCCAGTTCTCGACCTCGGTGGTGATGGTGAGCTGGCCGCCGGGCTGGATGCCCTGGACGAGGATCGGATTGGTCATGGCGCGCGCCGAATAGACGGCCGCCGTATAGCCCGCCGGTCCGGAGCCGATGATCAGAACCTTAGTATGCCGCGTGTCGCCCATCGTCCGCCCTTTCAGAAGCTGTCCTCGGTCATATAGTCCCCTGTGCTTCCCGCGAAAACCCCAGTCACTGGGTTGGACGCGCCTCGCCCTGCGCAACACGGTCGCTGATGGCGGCGAGGCAATCGGGAACATCGCCGTCAAAGTAGTTCGGCGGCAGCCACTTCATCTCCGACACGACGTAGTTGACGGAAGCGTCGTCCGGCTTGGTATTGACGATGTCGAGCACGGTTCGTCCGTCGGAATCGACCTCGAATGCACGCCCCTGCTGCGGGCTCGTGACCACAAGGCCTCCCGCCTCCAATTTCTGAACCTTGCCGCGAATTCGCGAATAGAAGTTGTTCTTCCGACCGTCGAAGACGACACGGCGTTGGTTTGTCTGCGGATTTATCGCGACGATGTCGCTGTAGTCGCGCGCCATACGATTGTTGAAGACGAGGATCTCGCCGTTCGGAAGCCAGTCGGGATCATGCTGGCGGATTACGAGGCCGACCTGCCACCACCGGAAGCGCAACGTTTCGGGGTCGAGCACGAAGAGCAGGTTGAGTTCGCGCGCGCTGACCAGAAGATCGCCGGGCTTGAACGATGGGAAGGCCGGGGCGAACGCGGCGGGAAGGGGCTCCACATCATTCAGATGCAGGCTGTCGGGCAGCCAAAAGCCGGTCGTGTTGCGGCGGTTCCTTTCGGGGTCGTTGCCGTGGGCGCGTCGAAGCTCGAGGATGTCGACCTCGGGGTTGGCGTCGATGATCTGCTGGACAGAGATGTCCCGCTTGATGGACCCATCGGCGACGGCGATCTGAACAAGGTCGGTGCCGTCGCGCAGGGACCAGAGGTACTCGGAGCGGTCGTCCAGCGTGATCGTGTGGGTAAAGCGGCCGTCGGTCGCCCAGATGCTGTCGCCGCAGGCGGTTTCATGCTGCACGCTGACGCTGCCATCGAACGTATAGATGAAAGAGCCGTCCCGCAGGATTTCAAAGCCGTGCGGAAACTTCTTGTAGTTCGAACGTGGCTGCAGCTTGCCGGTCGCCACCTCCTGGAGGGGCCAAACCTTTGCCACCTCGAGTTCGGGGGAAATCAGGAGCGCGGCATTGCGCGCCTCTCCGTCGATGGCGAACGCCCCGACGAGCACCCGCCAGCCGGGGGAAGCGCGCTCTGAATCCGCGCGAAGAAGGAGGCCCTGAAGCGCAATATCCCGGGCGGTCTTGATGGGTGCAAAACCCGAATAGTCGGCATCGGCATCCCGTTCGACACTATACGCCTCGTCCCGGTAACCCCCGCTCGCGATGCCGGCAAGTTCGGCCAGCGTGCGGGCGGTCAGGGACGGGAATGACGCGATCTTCACCACCAGATTTCCGATCGGGCCGGTCAGTTCGCTGCCCGAGACCTTCGACTTGACCAAGCCGCCGAAGAGGACGGTCAGAAGCAGCCACAGAATGAGGCATAGGAGGAACACCCACAAAGGAACGGACCGTCCCAATGCGACAGCCTCCATTTTGTCGATCAGCGGGATTGATGATAGGGGCCTCGGTCCCGGCCGACAACGCCAATCCGGCAACTAATGGCCCACCAGGCTTGTTCATGAGCAGCGCCGTGGCAAGGCACGGTTGCCAAGCGTGCAAAAAGTTGCGCGCGAGCGAAATATTATTGCGCAGCATGGCTTTCGACTGTAAGTTCCGCAAAAATTCAAGGAGAAGCCATTATGGCCGCCAACAGGCTCGACGAGATTGACCGCAAGATCCTCGCTGAATTGCAGGACGATGGGCGCATGACCAATGTCGAGCTTGCCCGCCGGGTCGGGATCTCGGCGCCGCCCTGTCTGCGCCGTGTGCGGACCCTGGAAGAGGGCGGCTATATCCGCGGCTACCACGCCGACGTCAATCCCCGCGAGCTGGGTTTCGAGGTTCAGGTCTTCGCGATGGTCGGACTGCACAGCCAGGCCGAGGCCGACCTGTCGGCCTTCGAGGCCAAGTGCCGGGTCTGGCCCCTTGTCCGCGAATGCCACATGCTGAATGGCGAGATCGACTTCATCCTGAAATGCGTCGCCCCGGACCTGTCGTCGTTCCAGACCTTCCTGACCGAGGAACTGACCTCGGCCCCGAACGTGGCGAGCGTGAAGACGAGCCTCGTGATCCGCTGCGCCAAGGATCAGCCCGGCGTGCCGTTCGACGTGCTCGAAGCGCGGCTCGGGCGCAGCGCCTGACCGGCGCGGCGCCCGCTTTGCACGGCGGCGCGGCCTAGCCGGCCAGCGCTGCCTCCACATCGTGGGCCGACATGCGCGGATGCGCCATCGCGCCGAATTCACTGAAGGATTTCATCTGCGGGAAGAGCGACAGGAAGAGCTGCGCCACCTGCGGGTCGAAGCCGTCGGCCATGCGCGTGCCGGGATGATAGCTTTCGATCTCGAGCCCCGCGGCGCGAAGCGATCCCTGCCGTTCGAGCACGATGTGATAGACCGTGACCGGTGCGACCGGCGTCACCTCGATGATCGAGACCCCGTCGGCGAAGCTTCGTGCCGGCGCGTAGGCGCTGTCGATTCCGGTGGCGAAGCGGCAGCGCGCGTCCCTGACCAGAAGGCGCGCGCGCGGCCCGAGGACGAGGTCGGGCATCGGCCTTCCGACGCCGAACGCGTCGGCCGTGATCCGCGTCAGCTTGCCGCCATGCATGCCCGGCATCGCCCTGGGCGGGAAGAGTGTCATCGAGCCGATCCAGGTGATGGTCTCGGCCCGGCCTTCGCCGGTCAGGGCCTCCATCCCGGGCACAAGATCCTCGACCGCGACGGGTCCTTCCGCCGTGGCGATGACGCTGCCCCGCGCGAAGGCGGAAAATGCCTCCTCAAATTCGGGAATCGCGGGGGCGAGGCGCGTACCGGTCTCGATGGACCCTGCCGGATCGAGATAGGCGATTTCATAGCGCCGCGTCAGAGCGGGCCGCCGGGTTGGCCGGGTTTCCGCCGGGGCGACGGGTTGGGAGGGAATGTTTCTGCCCTGAGGAACGGGAGAGTTGAACACATCCGTCGTCAGACGGACGATACCATTATGAGGGTACGACACGCGAACAGCCTTTCGGTCTGGTCACTCTGCGGAGCCCCCACCCCTAAATGCAGATTGACTATGGAGACAATCTGACCGGTTTTCCCGATCCTGTCAAAAATTGAGGATGATTTTCAGGGGCGTGCCGCCTAATCCGGGGGGCCGAAAAGGCTTTGTTGATCGGGCCGCGACAAGTCGAGCGCATTAACGCTTCCGCAACGATTCGCCGGGCGCGCATGCCGCGAATCACCCGCTCGGCATGGCGGAAGCCGGCGGACCGATCCCTGGGGGAGAATGATCGGTCCGCCGGTTCTTGGATCCCTGCCCTGGAGGGGTGGGCCGGGACGAGTGAGGGCTGGGAAGGGTCAGCTGCGGGCGGAAAGACCGGTGTCGCTCTGGCTTTCGCACTTGCGCGCGGCGATTGGGCGGGCGCCGCGTTGCCAGGGCAGGGCTGGGCCCGGCTTGGCGCTTTCGGCAAGTACCGATTTCATCCAGCGACGTTCCGGTTTCATCTGACTGCTCCTTTGCCTCAATTCACGACCTCTGGCGGGCCGCTTGCTTTGCTTCCGATTCTGCGACCGGATAGGCAGATATTACCGGGCATTGCGGCAGAGATTGGGCGGGGTTATGGGAATTTTCGGGGCAGAGATAGCGGCGCGCTTCTGTCGCGCCACCGGGCCGTCAGAGCCGGATCGCCGAAATCAGCCGCCCGTAATCGGCCTCGTGCCGCAGAACCGACCGGCGGTAGGAATAGAACCGCTCCGCATCGGTATAGGTGCAGTGGCGGATCCACTCGGCGTGCCGGACGCCCGCCTCGCGCAGCCGGTAAAGACCGAAGCCGGGCAGGTCGAAATGCGCCCGGTCGCCATGACCGCCGGAGAAGAAGCGCGAATAGCCGGGATCGACGCCCATGAATTCGTCGAGGAATTCGGGGCCGACCTCGTAGGCGCGCTGGCTGATCGCCGGGCCGATCACAGCGGCGATGTTCTCTCGCCGGGCGCCGAGCGCCTCCATCGCGGCGAGCGTGGCTTCGAGCACGCCGAGAAGCGTGCCGCGCCAGCCGGCATGGGCGGCGCCGATCACGCCGGCCTCTGCGTCGGCGAAGAGAACCGGCTGGCAATCGGCGGTCAGCACCGTCAGGGCGAGACCGGGCGTGGCGGTCACCAGGGCATCGGCGCGGATCGAGGTCGCCATCGGGCGGGTGACGGTAACAACATCGGCGGAATGGACCTGGTGCACGCCGATCATCGACGGTGGCTGAACCCCGAGCGCGGCGGCCACCCGTTCGCGGTTGATCGCGACCGCCTCGGTCTGGTCCGACGAGCCGTGGCCACAGTTCAGACCCGAAAAGATCCCGGAAGAGGCGCCGCCCTTGCGGGTGAAGAACCCGTGGCGCAAGGGGGTGAGGGCGTCATGCGTAAGAATTTCGAGCGTCATGGCAAAGGGTCAAATCCGGGCGGTGGGGGGCCTCCCCGTGGATAACTCGCAATCACCTTGAACAACTGTCCCATTTCCGAGGGATGGGTCAAGCGCCGATGCGCGGCGATATGGGAGTCGAGCGCGGCGTCGCTGAGCTTGCGGGCAAGAACCTCGGCCCGCGCGGTGATCCCGAGCCGTTCGAGAAGCACGCCCTGCGGCGTCATCGCCGTCACGCCGGCACCGGCGCCGGCGAGCGCGGCGGCCAGGGCTTCGAAGTCGACATGGGCCGTCAGGTCGGCCTCGCCGGGGGTCGCGAAGGGATCGACGGGTTTGTGGGCCTTCAGCGCCTGAAAGGTGTCGCCGAGGGAGTGCCAGCCACCATAATCGACAATCAGCGCTACGCCGCCCAGCAGGGCGATACGGGCGCCGATCTCGGTGGCGACGGCGGGCAGGGCCGGGCAGGTCTCCACCACGTCGCCGGGCCGGGTGTCGTCGAGCCGGGCGGCTAGGGCAGGATAGCGCGTCACCGGACCGAGGCCCGGCGTGAGGCGCCCGTCGCTCAGCCCGACCTGGCGTTCGGCCCATCCCGCGCCCCGGCGTTCGAACTGCCGGATCGGCAGGGCGTCGAAGAATTCGTTGGCGACGAGGAAGATCGGCAGGTCGGGCAGATCCTCCACCCGGTCGTGCCAGACCGGGCGATGCCCGGAAAGCGTTTCCGCCTGCCGGGCGCGGAGCACCGGCGACGCCTCGACCAGATGGATCTCGGCCGCTTCGGCCATGCCCTTCACGGCCCGGATCGCGCGAAGGATATCGGCAATGAGCGTGCCGCGCCCCGGCCCGATCTCGGCGAGCGCGAAGGGCGAGGGCCGGCCCTGGTCGAGCCACGCCTGCGCGAGACAGAGCCCGAGCATCTCGCCGAACATCTGGCTGATCTCGGGCGCCGTCGTGAAATCGCCGGCCGCGCCGAAGGGGTCGCGGGTCGCATAATAGCCGTGCGCGGG
The DNA here is from genome assembly GCF_039830135.1 of Defluviimonas sp. SAOS-178_SWC. Taxonomy (NCBI): domain Bacteria; kingdom Pseudomonadati; phylum Pseudomonadota; class Alphaproteobacteria; order Rhodobacterales; family Paracoccaceae; genus Albidovulum; species Defluviimonas sp. SAOS-178_SWC. The sequence continues at coordinate 1,227,897 of NZ_CP156081.1, forward strand.
GTGGAGCAGGCATTCGGCCATGTAGTCGGCGATGCTCATCGGCCCCTCGGCCGCGATGCGCCGGGCGAGGATCTGCCCGAGCGGCGTCACGCCCGCGCCCGCCGCCAGAACCAGAGCCCCGCCGCGATCATCGGCAGCGACAGGATCTGGCCCATCGAAAGACCCAACCCACCGGCATGGACCACATACCCCATCGGGTTGTCGGGCGTGATGAACTGGGCATCCGCCTGGCGCACGAATTCGACCGCGAAGCGCGACAGGCCGTAGCCGAGAAGGAAGATCCCGGTGATCCGCCCCGGCCGCTTCAGCGCGCCGGCGCGCAAAGCCGCGAGGAGGACGAGGCCGAGGAGGAGCCCTTCCAGACCCGCCTCGTAAAGCTGGCTCGGATGGCGGGCGCAGGTGCCCGGCAGGATGTCCGCGCAGACCTGCGCCGCCTCGCCCGGGAAGATCACGCCCCAGGGAAGGTCCGTCGGCCGGCCCCAAAGCTCGGCATTGACGAAGTTCGCCAGCCGCCCGAATAAAAGACCAACCGGCGCCACCAGCGCCATCGCGTCGGAAAGCTGCATCGGCGGCACCGCGTGGCGCCGGCAGAACCAGAGCCCCGCGACCACGGTGCCGAGAAAACCGCCGTGAAAGGACATGCCGCCTTCCCAGACCTTCAGGATCTCGGCCGGGTGCGACAGGTAATAGCCGGGTTGGTAGAAGAAGACGAAGCCGAGCCGCCCGCCGAGCACCACGCCGAGGATGATCGCGGTCAGAAGATCCTCGGTCCGCTCCGGCGCCATCGGGGCGCGGTCGCCGGGCCAGAGCACGGGGCGACGCATCAGCGCCCGGATGATGAAGAAACCCGCCAGAAGCCCGGCGAGATAGGCGAGCGCATACCACCTGAGCGCCAGATGGAAGCCGAAAAGGTCGATCGCGAAGATCTCGTTCGAGATGTCGGGAAAGTTGATGGCGGCGTGCATGCGGTCTCCTTGCCCCCTCTCTGAGCGCGGGGCCGCGGCGAAGTCAACCTTGAGCTTTCGGTCCCCCGCGCGCATATAGGCGGCAGATGTGATTTGCCCCGTGGGAGGCGCCCGATGAGCGGACCGAACAAGTTCTTCGACGACATGTCGAAGCTGATGACCAACGCGATGGGCGTGGCGCAGGGGGCAAAGACCGAGGCCGAGACGGCGATGAAGTCCTGGATGGACCGCTGGCTGGCCGACCGCGATTTCGTCACCCGCGAGGAGTTCGACGCCGTCCGCGCGATGGCGCAGAAGGCGCGCGAGGAGAACGAGGCGCTGAAGGCACGGATCGAGGCGCTGGAGGCGGTCGGCAACCCGCCGCGCGCGAACCGGGGCGGCAAGTCGAACGGCTGAGCTGTCCTCAGGACGTCAATAGGTCGGGATGCCCTTCGCGCCGAGCGCGGCGACGGGCTCGAAATCGGCGATCAGTCAGCGCTGATGTGCAGGCATGGGTGGCGCGCCTATGCTTGCGGTCGCGTCGCGGCCCGTGACTCCGGCGTTCCGATCACCGTCTCGCGGCCGTCAGGGCCAAGAGGCGGCCGTGATGCCCTGCCGGTGGCTTGCAGCCTGCGGCAGATCGTATGCCTGCACACCCTTTCCACAACATTTGGGAATTATCCCCAAAATATTGCTTTACAGACGCCTCTGCGGCCTACACCATATCTGGTAGGAGAAGCGGAATGTTCCGCCGATCCTAGAGCAGGCAACAATGCCTCGCCGGCTGCCTGAAACGCGAGGCAAGAACACGAGAGGCCGGGCATGTCAGTATCCGAATCCTATCTCAACACCGAAGACCTGCATCCGATCGACATCGTCGAGACGCTTGCCGAGCATCACGACTGGGACTTCGACCGGGTGACGGACGACCAGATCGCGATGGCGGTCGAAGGCCAGTGGCGGACCTATTCGATCACGCTCGCCTGGTCGAGCTATGACGAGACGCTGCGCCTCATCTGCACGTTCGAGATGGATCCGCCGGAAGAGACCCTGCCGGCGCTTTACGAGGCGCTGAATCGTGCCAATGACATGGTCTGGTCGGGGGCCTTCACGTTCTGGAAAGAGCAAAGGCTGATGGTCTGGCGCTACGGACTCTGCCTCGCCGGTAGCCAGATCGCCGGGCCGGAACAGATCGACCGGATGATCACCGATGCGGTAACGACGGCCGAGCGCTTCTATCCGGCCTTCCAGCTGACCTGCTGGGGCGACGAGTCACCGGAACGCGCGATGGATGTCGCGATGGCGCGGGCCTTCGGGCGGGCCTGAATTGGGGCCGGTCGGGGCTTTCCCTCGGCCGCCGGATCGGTAATCTCTGCCTCCGGACGAAGGAGGCGATCATGGATATGGGAACGGTGCGCGACCGGGGGCTGGTGCTTCTGGGCTGCGGCAAGATGGGCTCGGCGATGCTGGCGGGCTGGCTGAAGGGCGGGCTGCCGGCGAAGAGCGTCTGGGTGCTCGACCCCCACCCGTCGAACTGGGTCCGGGCGCAGGGCGTGCATCTGAACGCTGGTCTGCCGGACGCGCCGGCCATCGTGCTGATCGCGGTGAAGCCGCAGATGATGGCGGAGGCATTGCCGTCCCTGAAAGCGCTGGGCGGCGGCGGAACGCTGTTCGTCTCGGTCGCGGCGGGCACCACCATCGCCACCTACGAGACGGTTCTGGGGGCCGGGACGCCGATTGTCCGGGCGATGCCCAACACGCCGGCGGCGATCGCGCAAGGCATTACCGCGATCTGTGGCAACGCGCTCGCGGGTGAGGCGCACCTGGCGCTCGCCGAGGCGCTTCTGAGCGCGGTCGGACAGGTCGTGCGGCTCGACGGCGAACACCAGATGGATGCCGTGACGGCCGTGTCGGGTTCCGGGCCAGCCTATGTCTTCCACCTGATCGAGACGCTGGCCGCCGCGGGCGAGGCCGAAGGACTGCCCGGGGCGCTGGCGCTGCAACTCGCGAAGGCGACGGTTGCCGGGGCAGGGGCGCTGGCGGAAGCGGCCACGGAGGATCCCGGCCAGCTTCGCGTCAACGTGACCTCGCCGGGCGGCACGACGGCGGCGGCGCTGGCGGTGCTGATGGACGAGGGGCGCGGGTTTCCGCCGCTGTTGAAAGAGGCTGTCCATGCCGCCGCCGAACGGGGCAGGGAGCTTGGAAAATGACGATCACCTTCGACGATTTCCTCAAGGTCGATATCCGCGTCGGCCGGATCACCCGCGCCGAGCCTTTCCCCGAGGCGCGCAAGCCCGCGTTCAAGCTCTGGGTCGATTTCGGCCCGGAGATCGGCGAAAAGAAATCCTCGGCCCAGATCACCAGGCATTACCGGCCCGAAGAACTGATCGGCCGCGAGGTGCTGGCCGTCGTGAATTTCCCGCCGCGCCAGATCGGGCCGGTGAAGTCCGAGGTGCTGGTCCTCGGGGTGCCCGACGAGGCGGGCGAGGTGGTGCTGATCGGACCGGGGCACGACGTGCCCATCGGCGGACGGCTGTTCTGATTCCGGCGCGGGCGAGAGAAAAGTGATGGCGCCACACGGCGCCTCCGCCGGATCAGGCGGCGTCGCCGTCCGCCCGGTCGCCGATCTCGTCGCGCCAGTGACGCCTGCAGAGCGAGACGTAGGTCTCGTTCCCGCCAATCTGAACCTGCGCCCCGTCGCGGAGCGCCTTGCCGTCCGGCCCGCGCCGCACCACCATGGTCGCCTTCTTGCCGCAGTGGCAGATGGTGCGCACTTCCCGCATCTCGTCGGCCAGCGCCAGAAGCGCGGCCGAGCCGGGGAAAAGTTCGCCCCGGAAATCGACGCGGAGACCGTAGGCCATGATCGGCAGGCCGAGATCGTCGACCGCGCGGGCCAGTTGCCAGACCTGATCCGGGGTGAGGAACTGCGCCTCGTCGAGGAAGACGCAATCGACCGGTCCGTCCTCCAGCCGTGCGCGGAGCAGGGCGAAAAGATCCGTGCCGGCGTCATAGGTCTCGGCCGGCTCGCCGATGCCGATGCGGCTGGCGATGCGGCCCGCCCCGGCGCGGTCGTCGAGGCGCGCGGTGAGCAGATAGGTGACCATGCCGCGTTCCCGGTAATTGTGCGAAGCCTGAAGGAGCAGCGTCGACTTGCCGGCATTCATGGTCGAATAATGGAAATAGAGCTTGGCCATGCGCCCAGATAGCGCCTCTGCGGTCCGGGGTTCAAGACGGGAGCCCCGGGGTTCCGGAGAAGTCCCCCAACGACCTTCCCCGGACCCCGGTTGCCTGGAACACCAACGCCCATCATCAGGGCCGACATCCCCGCGATGGTGCAGTCACTCGTACACGTTGAAAGGTCCGTCGCGCTTCTGCCGGCTGGACCGGCTTCGACTCTCCCACCCGTCAAAGGCGCGACGAACCCCTACTCGAACCGGCGTCGGGTCACCGGAACCTCTTACCCATCCCCGAACACCGGAGACGGTTTAGAAATGACAAATCCGTTCCGAGCCATTAAGGGGAAAGGAGGTGGCGATTTCCCCCGGCCGCGCCGGCTGGGCTCCATTGCATGGGAGGATGTCCGTGGCGAAGCCGGTCGGCAACTATCTGAAAAAGCACAGCGAAGCGCTGGTGAAGGATGTCGGCATCGAGGCCTCTGCCGAGTTGTGCGGAAAGTCGAAGGCGACGCTCGGCAGGTACTACTCGGACGACCCCGACCATGCCGATCGCTTCATGCCGATCGACGTCGTGGCGGCGCTGGAAGGGGCGGCGCGGTTTCCGCATGTCACCGCCGCCCTCGCCGATCTTCGCGGCATCACGCTCAGCTACGATCACGATCGCAAGAATTCGACCGAGGGCGGGGTCAACTCGACCGTCGTTGCGCTGAGCCAGCGCTTTGCCCAGTTGATGGCCGAGTACAATCTTTCGATCCAGGACGGGAAGATCTCGATCAACGAGGCCAAGCGGCTTTTGAACGAGACGCTGGCGATCCAGAAGGTGCTGATCGAAATGAAGCTGCACCTTGAGGAAGAAGCGCTCTGACCCGCGCGGGGCCCCGGCCGGTCGGACCGGGGCGCGCGATGCGCCCCGGTGCCCGCGATCACGCCGCCTTGGCGCGCCGTGGCCGCCGCGAGGGGCGTTTCGCGGGCCGAGTCTTCTGCCCGTCATTGCGCGGCCCTTGCCGACCCTTGCCGCCGCGCGCCTTCGCATCCTTCGCCGCGGCATCGGCCTCGGCCCCCGACGGGGCGCTGCCGCCGATGACCGGGATCGCGGCTTTCATCACCTTCTCGATCGCTTTCAGCTCGCCGAATTCCGCCGGGGCGCAGAAGGCCACGGCGCGCCCCGCCTTGCCGGCGCGGGCGGTGCGGCCGATGCGGTGCACGTAGTTCTCCGGCACGTTCGGCAGGTCGTAATTGTAGACGTGGCGGACATCGGGGATGTCGATGCCGCGCGCCGCGACATCGGTCGCGACTAGGATCTTGAGATCGCCGTTGCGGAACGCCTGCAGCGTGCGCTCGCGCTGGCCCTGGCTCTTGTTGCCGTGGATGGCGCCGGCGCTGAAGCCCCAGGCGTCGAGCAGTTTCATCAACTTGTCCGACCCGTGCTTGGTGCGGCCGAAGACCAGCGCCAGTTCGCCGGGATGCTTTGCGATGTAATCAGCGAGGAGCTTCGCCTTGTCGCCCTGATTGACGAAATGCACACCCTGGTCGATCTTGTCGGCGACCTTGCCCGGAGGCGAGACCTGCACCCGGACCGGGTTGCTCAGGTAGGTCGCGGCGATCTCGTCCATCAGCTTCGGCATCGTCGCCGAGAAGAGCATCGTCTGCCGTTTCGCCGGCAGGAGCCGCGCGATCTGGCGCAGCGCATGGATGAAGCCGATGTCGAGCATCTGGTCGGCCTCGTCGAGGACGAGGAAGCGGACATCGGTCAGCTTCACCGCCTTGCGGTCGAGAAGGTCGATCAGACGGCCCGGTGTGGCGACGAGGATGTCGATGCCGGAGGCGAGGCGCTGGGCTTGGGCGTTGAGGCTCGCCCCGCCGACGACGCGGAAGGTGCGGACCGGGGTCTTCAGCGCGAATTTCTGAAGGTTTTCCGTGATTTGTGTCGCGAGCTCCCGCGTCGGCGCAAGGATCAGCGCGCGGCAGGTCTTTGGCTCGGGCCGGCGGCCGATTTCCAGAAGCTTGGTCACCAGAGGCAGGCCGAAGGCGGCGGTCTTGCCGGTGCCGGTCTGGGCGAGGCCCATGACGTCGCGGCCGTCCAGCGCGGCCGGGATGGCGCGGGTCTGGATCGGTGTCGGCTCGGTCAGGCCGATCTCGGTGAGGTTGGCGACGACACGGGCGTCGATGCCGAGTTCTTCGAAGTAATTCAAGGTGTTATCCTGTCGGTACGGCCCCTTTCAAAGGGCCGGAAAAGGTCAGTGCGCCGAGTCCCATCGGGACGCGTCGCGGTATCAGCGGGGCGCGGTCCAACGCGGACCGCAGGACCCCTGGCGTGACATGGGAACCGGTGTCCGGGCCTCTGCCCCCGTCATCGGGGAACGGCTGCTCACGCGGCAGCGGGCCAGTCGGACCTGCGGCAGATGGGGCTTTTCGACCGGGAAGTCAAGCGTATGTATTGCGTAGGGAGCGCGTAGGCTTGGCGTAGTTTTTCCGTAGCTACAGCGAGGGGCCGGCGCGCCGACCCTGACCGGCAACGCAAGCGCTGTCGCCGGGGCCGTCTATGTGGCCGGTGTGGGGCGGCCGGGCCTTGGCGCACGAAGGATCGTGAAAGCGGGCGTCCAGTGGACGGCCGCGCGATCCGATTGCCCGGAGGCGCGAGCCAGAGGGCAAGGGGCTATCGGTTCGCGCCGGACATTCGGAAATCGGGGCGCGCCTGACTGGGCGGGCGCGGTAACGCGCCTGCCGGGGGCAGGCAGGCGTGGGCCGATTTGTCGCGGGACAAATCGGGCGGGGAGTTGGCTTGCCCAGAGAGCGGTGCGCTGAAGCGCGCTCTTCTGCTTGCTGTGATTTTGCTTGTGGCCGCGAGCCAAATTGACTCTTTAACAAATGTGGTTATTCAATATTGTAAGAAGTAATGGGGAAGATGTGATCGATGTCATTTGAAATTATCGAACCGAGCGATGAGCCCCTTGGTCGTAGCTGGGAGGAGATATATTCTAAGGAAAGAACGCGCTTCTACGACTACACTAGAGAGATACATAGCATATTGGAAAAGGTATTGGCTCAAGAGCGTCTCGATGTAGTAAGTATCGAGGCGAGAACGAAGTCTATCGACTCATTCCTTAACAAGTTGGATAGAGAGAGTGCAAAGTACAATGATCCCTTAAATGATATTACTGACCTCAGTGCCTGTCGCATTATATGCTATTACTTTGAAGATATCGAGACGATTGACAGCCTGATTAGAGATAATTTTGCGATAGATGAGAGGAATAGTGTCAAGAAGGATCAGATAGAAAACCCAAAAGAATTTGGATACTTGTCTCGACATTTGGTGGTTGAGATGAATTCTGATAGGCTTAAGCTTTCCGAATTTAAAAGATTCAAGGGAATGAAATGCGAGATACAGGTTCGCACGGTGCTTCAACATGCGTGGGCCGCAATTGAGCATAAACTGCAGTACAAGGTCAATCAGGATGTCCCGCAGCCTCTTCAACGTAAGCTGTTTCAGATATCCGCAATGTTAGAGGTCGCGGACGGACAATTTTCGTTCATTCGTGATAGTTTGGCATCGATACGGCAGGGGTATAGAGATACCATTTCTCACGGTGGTGGTGTGGTGCCGCTGAACTTGGATTCCATCGAAATATATATATCAGATTCAAAGTATTTGGAGCAGCTCAAAGATGAGTTGCCTAGTATTGGTTATAGCATTTCTCCGCCGCCTCCGAATGCACGAAATCCGCTAGCAAAGCTGAACGAAACGTTGAGGGGCGCAAAGATATCAGATGTTAAGTCTCTGGATGAGCGTGTCAAGGTGAAGAAAATTTCCGATTGGTTGAAGGATTTCCAGGGAATTATTGGAAAGTGGAAAGAATCGATGCCCGAAAGGCGGAATATTTTTGGCACGTCTTATGGCCCAAAGAAATTGGTTTTGGACGACACGGCTATTATCAGGATCATGGTCTTGTTGTCCTCGCCGCCGACAGTGTCGTCTAAGATTCTTAGGGAAGTACCATTTGGCGGCAAGCTACAAATGGCATTGCATGACTTTATTGGAGGTCGGGCGACGACTAGTTAGATTCACCCCTGCAAAGTCCTCACCCCGATCCCCTCGCCGCGTGCCTTCATCGCCTGCACGGCGGAGATGCTTGCCGCTGCCGTGGTGAAATAGGGGATCTTGTCGTAGAGCGCGACGGCGCGGATCGAGCGGCTGTCGTCGATGGCCTGCTGGCCCTCGGTCGTGTTGAAGAGTAGCGCGATCTCGCCGTTCTTCAGGCGGTCGACGATGTGGAGCTTGCCCTCCTGCCGGCCTTCATAGACCTTGTTCACGGTCTCCGACGCGATGCCGTGTTCGGTCAGGAAGGCGGCGGTGCCGCGGGTGGCGATCAGCTCGAACCCCATCGCGACGAGGTCGCGGGCGGCCCCGGCCATCTCGGCCGTCTTGTCCATGTCCTTGATCGAGATGAAGACCCGTCCGGCCTCGGGCAGGTGGGTGCCGGCGCCGAGCTGGGCCTTTAGGAAGGCCAGGGGGAAGGTGCGGTCCCAGCCCATGACCTCGCCGGTCGAGCGCATTTCGGGCCCTAGGATCGTGTCGACGCCGGGGAAGCGGGCGAAGGGCATGACGGCTTCCTTGACCGAGAACCAGGGCGTGATCGGGTCGGCGAGGGTCAGGGGATCGGCGAAGGGCAGGTCGGTGTCGGGGCCGACGCCCTCGGGGTAGGGCGCGCGCATCGGGAAGGTCGCCATCGGCTCGCCGGCCATGAGCCGGGCGGCGATGGAGGCGATGGCCGAGTCGGTGGCCTTGGCGACGAAGGGCACGGTGCGGCTGGCGCGGGGGTTCACCTCAAGCACATAGATCACGCCGTCCTTGATCGCGAACTGGACGTTCATCAGGCCCTTGACCTTCAAGGCGAGCGCCATCGCGACGGTCTGGCGCTTCAGCTCCTCGACCGTCTCGGGGGTCAGCGAATGCGGCGGCAGGCAGCAGGCGCTATCGCCGGAATGGACGCCCGCTTCCTCGATATGCTCCATGATGCCGGCGACGTGGACGTTGGTGCCGTCGGAAAGCGCGTCGACGTCAACCTCGATGGCGCCGGAGAGGTAGCTGTCGAGCAGCACCGGGTTCTTGCCCGAGACGTCGACCGCATGGGTGATGTAGCGCCTGAGGTGGTCCATGTCGCGCACGATCTCCATCGCGCGGCCGCCGAGGACGTAGGAGGGGCGGATGACGAGCGGGAAGCCGACGCGTTCGGCGATCTCGATCGCCTGTTCGTCGGAGGAGGCGATGCCGTTGACCGGCTGCCTGAGCTTGAGCTCGTTGAGGAGCTTCTGGAACCGCTCGCGGTCCTCGGCGAGGTCGATGGCGTCGGGCGTGGTGCCGAGGATCGGGATGCCTTCGGCCTCAAGCGCGTTGGCGAGTTTCAGCGGCGTCTGGCCGCCGAACTGGACGATGACGCCGTGAAGGGTGCCGTTCTCCTGCTCCACCCGCAGGATTTCGAGGACGTGTTCCAGCGTCAGCGGCTCGAAATAAAGGCGGTCGGAGGTGTCGTAGTCGGTCGACACGGTCTCCGGGTTGCAGTTGATCATGATCGTCTCGTAGCCCGCATCGGTCAGCGCGAAGCAGGCGTGGCAGCAGCAATAGTCGAACTCGATCCCCTGGCCGATCCGGTTCGGGCCGCCGCCGAGGATGACGACCTTCTTCGCGCCCGAGGGTCGCGCCTCGCATTCGACGTCGCCCATCGCGGGGGCTTCGTAGGTCGAATACATGTAGGGCGTCTGCGCCTCGAACTCGGCGCCGCAGGTGTCGATGCGCTTGAAGACCGCCCGCACGCCGAGGCGGAGCCGGGCGCGGCGGACCTGGCCCTCGTCGCGGCCGGTGAGCGAGGCGAGGCGGGCATCGGTGAAGCCCATCATCTTGAGCTTGCGCAGACCGTCCTCGGTGACGGGCAGGCCGGTTTTGCGGATCTCGGCCTCTTGTTCGATTATCTCGCGAATCCGGGCCAGGAACCACGGATCGAAGGCCGTCGCATGTTGGATTTCGTCATCCGAGAGCCCGTGCCGCATCGCCTGCGCGATGAGCCGCATGCGGTCCGGAGTCTGGACCGAGATGGCCTTGACCACGGCGGCCTTGTCCGGCGCGCCTTCGATGGCGATCTCGTCGAAGCCGGTCAGGCCGGTCTCCATCGAGGCGAGCGCCTTTTGCAGCGACTCGTGGATCGTGCGGCCGATGGCCATCGCCTCGCCCACCGATTTCATCGCGGTAGTGAGTTCCGCCTTGGAGCCGGGGAACTTTTCGAAGGCGAAGCGCGGGATCTTGGTGACGACGTAGTCGATGGTCGGCTCGAAGCTCGCCGGGGTCACCTTGGTGATGTCGTTGTCGAGCTCGTCGAGCGTGTAGCCGACGGCGAGCTTCGCCGCGATCTTGGCGATGGGAAAGCCGGTGGCCTTCGACGCCAGCGCGGAGGAGCGCGAGACGCGCGGGTTCATCTCGATCACCACCATGCGGCCGTCCTTGGGGTTGATCGCCCACTGGACGTTCGATCCGCCGGTTTCCACCCCGATCTCGCGCAGGACGGCGATCGAGCCGTTGCGCATGATCTGGTATTCCTTGTCGGTCAGCGTCAGCGCCGGGGCGACGGTGATCGAATCGCCGGTATGAACGCCCATCGGATCGACGTTCTCGATGGAGCAGACGATGATCGCGTTGTCCGCCTTGTCGCGGACGACCTCCATCTCGTACTCCTTCCAGCCGAGCAGCGATTCATCGACGAGGATCTGCGCCATCGGCGAGGCGTCGAGGCCGGAGCGGCAGATGCGTTCGTAGTCGTCCCGGTTGTAGGCGACACCGCCGCCGGTGCCGCCCAGCGTGAAGGCGGGGCGGATGATGGCGGGCAGGCCGATCTCCTCCAGCGCGTTCATCGCTTCGGCGACGCCCGCGTTGATGTCGTAGCGGCCGTTGTCCTTCTTCGGGGCGGCGATGATCGTGGCTTTCGGGTTTTCCAGCCCGATCCGGTCCATCGCCTCGCGGAAGAGCTTGCGGTCCTCCGCCATTTCAATGGCTTGCCGGTTGGCGCCGATCAGTTCAACGTTGAACTTGTCGAGAACGCCCATATCGGCAAGCGCGAGCGAGGTGTTGAGGCCGGTCTGGCCGCCCATCGTCGGCAGGAGCGCGTCGGGGCGCTCTTTCTCGATGATCTTGGCGACGATCTCGGGGGTGATCGGCTCGATGTAGGTGGCGTCGGCCATGCCGGGGTCGGTCATGATCGTCGCGGGGTTGGAGTTCACCAGGATGACCCGGTAACCCTCCTCGCGCAGCGCCTTGCATGCCTGTGCGCCGGAATAGTCGAACTCGCAGGCCTGGCCGATGACGATGGGGCCCGCTCCGATGATCATGATCGACTTGATATCGGTTCTTTTCGGCATGACCCCGGACCCCTTTGCGCAAATTGAACGGGGTTATAGTCAAGACGGGCCGGGGCGCAAGGCCCGAAGGACCGGTCAGGACGCGCTTCGGCGGGCGGCCGCGACGAAAAGCCCGGCGAGGACCGCGAGCCAGCTTGCCGAGGCGAGCCAGACATAGGACGCGATGGGCCAGGGCGGGACGTGGATGTCCGCGAAGACCAGCGCGAGCGAGAGAAGGCTGACGGGGGCGATCACGGCGAGCGCCGCGCGGGGCGGCAAGAGGCCGAGAAGGCCGGGCAGGAGCAGCATCGGCATGAGGTAATAGTGCAGCCAGCCGAGCGGGCCAAAAAGAGCGACGATGATCGACAGCGCAAGAACCCCGACACCGCGCCGGAGCCGGCCGTCGAGGGGGGCAAGGATCCGCGCGAAGCCGAGGATGAGCGCGGCGGCGGCGATGGACAGGGCCGGCCCGATCCAGGCGGGCAGGTCTGTATAGATGTGCTCGCTCGCCGCCGGATCGACGTGCGGCAGCAACCCCAGGCTGGAGCCCGCCGCGAAGAGGGCGGGTTTCAGCGACACGTTGATGGCGATGAGGTAGACGACGCTGGCGACCTTGTGGAGGCTCGCAAGGAAGTCCGCATGGGCGGGCCAGCCGGCAAGAAGGATCGACATGAGCCCGAGCGCGCCGCCGACGATCGCGAAGGCGACCGCGGCCCGGACCTGCCGGTCGAGAAGGAAGATCAGGACGAAGGCCGCGGGCGTCAGCTTGATCGCGGCGGCGAGCGCGAGGGCAGCACCCGCGGTGATGGGCCGGCCGACGCCGAGCCTTTCGAACGCGAGCAGGATCAGGAAGCCGGTGGTGATCGTCGGCTGATTGTACCAGATCGCGACATGGGACTGGATCGAGAGGTTGAGGATGACGAGGCCGATCGCCGTCCAGACCCACCAGGGCATCGCCTCGGGTTTCAGAAGCCGGCCGGCGAGGACGACCGAGACGGCAAGAAGCGGGATCTGCACCAGCGCGACCGCGTCGAGGAAGCCCTGCGGCGACAGAATGTTGGTCAGCGGTGCGGTCAGGGCCGCCCAGATCGGCGGGTAGACATAGGCGAAGCTCGTCTTGCCCGAGAGGCCGAGCGCCTCCATCGCCGGAAACCAGCTTTCCGCGACGCCGCCGAAGAAGGCGGGGGGCGTCGCGTAGATGAGGTCCGGCTGCCCGTTCTGCCAGAGCCAGCCAGCGATATAGACGGCCGACAGATCCTCGGCCCAGAGGCCCCATTGCTGCCAGAGCGTGACGGCGGCCCAGAAGCCGAGCATGACCGTCGACAGGATGGCGTCGGCGCGGGGCGTGAACGCGGTCCGGGGCTCGGGGGCTGTCCTGTCGGGCATCTCGGTGTCCTTCGTCGTCGGGCGACGCTAGCGGCGCGGGGCGCGTTTGAAAAGACCGGCAGGCGCTTGCCCTTGACTTCGCCCGCGCCACGCTGTGTATCGGCGCGGACCGGAAATCGCCTCTCGAAAGGGGACGCCCATGCACGCCTATCGCAGCCATACCTGCGCCGACCTGACCAAGTCCCATGCCGGCGAGAGCGTGCGGCTCTCGGGCTGGGTTCACCGGGTCCGCGACCACGGCGGGGTTCTCTTCATCGACCTGCGCGACCATTACGGGATGACCCAGGTGCTGGCCGACAGCGACAGCCCGGCGTTTTCTGCGATCGAGCGGCTCAAGGCCGAGACGGTGGTGCGGATCGACGGGCGGGTGAAGGCGCGCGATGCGTCGCTTGTGAATCCGAAGATTCCGACGGGCGAGATCGAGGTCTACGTGACCGCCCTTGAGGTTCTCGGCCCGGCAGAGGAACTGCCGCTGCCGGTCTTCGGAGAGCAGGACTACCCGGAAGAGACGCGCCTGACCTACCGCTTCCTCGACCTTCGTCGCGAGGGGCTGCACCGCAACATGATGCTCCGTTCGAACGTCGTGCGGTCGATCCGCAACCGCATGTGGGAGGCGGGCTTCACCGAGTTCCAAACGCCGATCATCACGGCCTCCAGCCCCGAGGGCGCGCGCGACTTCCTCGTGCCGAGCCGCCTGCATCCGGGCAAGTTCTACGCGCTGCCGCAGGCGCCGCAGCAGTTCAAGCAGCTGATCATGGTCGCGGGCTTCGACAAGTATTTCCAGATCGCGCCCTGTTTCCGCGACGAGGACCCGCGCGCCGACCGCTCGCCCACCGACTTCTACCAGCTCGATCTGGAGATGTCGTTCGTCGAGCAGGAGGATGTCTTCACCGCGATCCAGCCGGTGATCCAGGGCATCTTCGAGGAATTCGGCGGAGGCCATAAGGTCGATGCCGTCTGGCCGCGGATTTCCTATGCGGATTCGGCGCTCTGGTACGGGACCGACAAGCCGGACCTGAGGAATCCGATCAAGATGCAGCGGGTTTCGGAGCATTTCGCCGGGTCGGGCTTCGCGATCTTCGCGAAACTCCTCGAAAACGAGGGCACCGAGATCCGCGCGATCCCGGCGCCGGGCGGCGGCAGCCGCAAGTTCTGCGACCGGATGAACGCCTTCGCGCAGAAGGAAGGTCTGCCGGGTATGGGCTATATCTTCTGGCGCGAGGCCGAGGATGGCTCGGGCATGGAAGCGGCGGGGCCGCTTGCGAAGAACATCGGGCCGGAGCGCACGGAGGCGATCCGCCACCAGCTGAAGCTCGGCAAGGGGGATGCCGCCTTCTTCCTCGGCGGCCGGCCGGATCAGTTCGAGGCGGTCGCTGGACGGGCGCGGAACGAGATTGGGCGCGAACTGGGCCTGACGGAAGAAAACGCCTTCCGCTTCGCCTGGATCGTCGATTTCCCGATGTACGAGAAGGACGACGAGGGCAAGATCGACTTCAGCCACAACCCGTTCTCGATGCCGCAGGGCGGGATGGAGGCGCTGTCGGGCGACCCCCTGAAGGTGCTCGGCTACCAGTACGACCTCGCCTGCAACGGCTATGAACTGGTGTCGGGCGCGATCCGGAACCACAAGCCGGAGATCATGTTCAAGGCCTTCGAACTTGCCGGCTACGGCAAGGACGAGGTCGAGAATCGCTTCGGCGGCATGGTCAAGGCGTTCAAGTACGGCGCCCCGCCGCACGGGGGCTGCGCCGCCGGGATCGACCGGATCGTGATGCTTCTCGCCGATGAACAGAACATCCGCGAGGTCATCATGTTCCCGATGAACCAGCGCGCCGAGGACCTGATGATGGGCGCGCCGTCGGAGCCGATGAACGAGCAGCTGCGCGAGCTTCGTTTGCGGGTCATTCCGAAGGAGTGACGGGGCGGCCCGGTCCGGGGCTTTTCGTGTCGCGGATGTTCCAGCGCGTGCGCACGCGCTGATTGAGGTCGACGAGGAAATCCTCGAACACCTTCAGCCGCTTCGGCTTCCGCCGGTGGCGCGGGTGGACGATCTGCAGGGTCGGTCCTTCGGGGCGGTAATCGTCGAGGATGGGCACGAGGCTGCCCGCGCGGATGTCGTCATAGACGAGGTAGCTGCCGATCTGGAGGATGCCGCCGCCGCGCCGCGCGGCCGCGACGGCCGCTTCGGGGGATTCGAAGGCGAGGGGGCCGGGGACGAGGATCCGCGTGTCCTTTCCGTTCTCACGAAAGCGCCAGATGACCGGGTTGCCGGTCGCGGTGGAGATCGTCCGGATGCAGCTGTGGTCTGCGACATCGGCGGGAACGCGCGGCATGCCCCGCCGTTCGAGATATGCGGGGGCCGCCACGGTCAGCGCCGGAAGATGGCCGAGCGACCGCGACACGACGTCAAGCTCCGGCAGCGGGCCGACGACGAGCGCCGCGTCGAGGCGCAGGCCGACGAAATCCGGCAGGTCGGAGCGCGACAGGATCTGGACCTCCATATCGGGATATTGCGCGATGAAGCCGGGCATCGCCGGCGCCACGACGATCCGGGTGAGGCCCGGTGGGATCTGGACGCGCAGAAGGCCGTGCGGGCGGCGTTCGGACTGTCCGACCTCGTCCTCAAGCTCGGCGATGTCGTCGAGTATGCCGCGCGCGCGTTCGATATAGCGGCTGCCTTCCTCGGTCAGCCGGATCTTCCGCGTCGTCCGTTCCAGAAGCTGCACGCCGAGATAACGTTCAAGCTCCGCCACGATCGCCGAGGCGGCGCCGCGGGTAAGCCCGAGGTCGAGGGAGGCGGCGGTCAGGCTGCCAAGTTCGGCGACCCTGACGAAGACGCGCATCGAGCGGATATGGTCCATTGATTGTCCGAAAATTCCAGAGAGTGAAACCAGTATGACTGCATTTTCGGACAAAGCGAAGCCCTGTATCTGGGGGTCCATTAAAAACTTCGTTTGCACACGAATGAATGGAGCCAGAAAATGAACGCCAAAACGAAATTTGAGCCGGTCGTCACGAAGGACCTGTATTACGCGGTCCACAAGGGCATCCGTCTGGCGAACGCGCGCATGCTGATCGCGCTCGGCCAGGCGGATGCCAGTGACGAGGCGAGCCTGATGAATGTGCTCGGCCAGCTTGCGGCACATCTCGAACTGAGCTTGTCGCACCTGACCCATGAGAACGACAGGATCCACAGCGTCGTGGAGGCGCGGATTCCGGGCGGGTCCGACCATCAGGGCGAGGATCACGACCATCACCTCGAAGCCTTCGCGGAGCTTCGCCGGCTGACCGACGAGGTGGCGATGGCGGGCGCGGACCGCCCCGCAAAACTGCGCCGGCTGTACCAGCGATTCGCGCTGTTCGTCGCGGACGACCTGTCGCACATGCACGAAGAGGAAACCGAGCTGATGCCGCTCATCGCCGCCAACTTCTCGGGCGAGGAGATCGACGCGATCGAACACAGCATCGTCGCCAACATCCCGCCGGCGAAGATGGCGCATTTCGGCCGGTTCATGCTCGGTGCGGCGTCGCGGCCGGAACGGATCGGTATGGTCGGCGGCATGCGGCAGGCGATGCCCGAGGAGGTCTTCGACGGGCTCTTCGCCGCGATCATGGGCGAGCCCTGGCGCTACGGCGACTGGGACCGGATGGAGCAGGTGCTGTGCTGAGGTCGGCCGCATCCGGTTGCGCCGCCTGTCCGCGGCGTCAGGCCGGGCTGTGTCCGGCGGCGCCGGCCGAAAGGGGCGCGGGCCAAACGACGGAGGCCTGAAAAGAAAAGGCCGCGCGGAGCGATCTCCGCGCGGCCTTGTTCTGATTCGGTCCGGCTTTCAGAGCGCGGAGGCGGCCGTCGCGGCGATTGAGAAGGTCAGCGACAGAAGACCGATGCTGAAGACCGTCCAGTGCGCGGCACGGGTCAGCTTTTCGTTCGTCGCGATGCGAATGATGTTCTTCGCCATGATCTCATCCCCTTTGCAGCGGAAACTCTTGAAACTCTGTCGATGAATCTCGGCCCGGATTGAGGCAGGAATGCGGAAGGGCCGGGGCCCAACCACGGCATTTCCGGACCCATTTGACGACGCGTCGGGGCCTTGCCGCAGCGTGACCCTGTCCTATGATGCCGGTGAAAGAGACAGGGAGGCCGGGGTGAGCGACGAGGATCAGAGGCTGGGCATGCCGGTTCCGGGCTGGACGCCGCCACGGCGACCGGACTGGGAGCGGATCGAGGGGCGCCATGTGCGGCTGGAGCGGTTCGATCCCGCCCGCCACGCCGCCGACCTTCACGCGGCGAACCGCGAGAGCGACGCGATCTGGGACTTCCTGCCCTACGGGCCGTTCGCCAGCCTCGCCGACTACCGGGCCTGGGCCGACAGCATGGCCGGGCGCGACGATCCCTGGTTCGTGGCGCTGATCGACCTTGAGACCGGGCATGCGGGCGGCATCGCAAGCTATCTGCGCGTCGACCCTGCCGCGGGGTCGATCGAGGTCGGCCACATCAACCTCGCCCCCCGGCTCCAGCGCAGCCGCGCGGCGACGGAGGCGATGTATCTGATGATGGGTTGGGTCTTCGACGCCGGGTACCGACGCTACGAATGGAAGTGCAACGCGCTCAATCTCGGGTCGCGCCGCGCCGCCGAGCGCTTCGGCTTCAGCCACGAGGGCACGTTCCGGCAGGCGACCGTTGTCAAGGGACGCAATCGCGACACGACCTGGTTCGCGGCGATCGACCGGGACTGGCCGGCGTTGAAGGCGGCCTACGAGACCTGGCTCGACCCGGCGAACTTCGACGCCGCCGGGCGGCAGCGGCAGAGCCTGTCGGATCTGACCCGTCCGCTCCTTGTCTCGCGCGATCCGGCGTTCGTGACGGGGTAGCGCCTCCCGTGCCCCGCTCGGGCCGCCGGGCATCAGAAGGCGGCCCCCGAAGCCAGGCGATGGCGCACCAGTCCGCTGATCCGCGACACGGGCGTTCCGGTGCCGCGCCCCGCCAGCCGTTCGCGCGCCAGCGCCTCCGCCGCCGCCTGCAACGGCGCGTCATGGGCGGACCGCGCCACGCCCGAGAGAAACTGCGCAAGATAGTCGAGGTCTTCTCCCGCAGGGCGGTGGTCGAGCATGTCCGCCGCATGGGCGAGGTCGTCGCGGAGCGCGAGCGGATCCGGTGTCACCCGGTCCTCGGCGTCCCTTCTGCCGGTCGAGATCGGATGCGGGGTTGCGGGCAACGCCCCGAGCACCGCGCTCCGGAAGACCGAAAGGCTTTCGATCGGTTTCGGCAGGAAGGCGTCCGCCCCGGCGGCGAGCGCCGCCTTCTCGGCTCCGCCGTCGCCGCTTGTGGCGAGAAGGGCGGGCACCCGCGGGCTCCGCGCCGCGATCTCGCGGATGAGGTCGAGGCCGGAGCCGTCGGGCAGGCCGAGATCGACGACCACCACCGTCGGCCGGTAGGCCATGAGATGCCGCCGCGCCGAGGCGAGGCAGTCGGCCCGCCTGATCCGGGCGCCGGAGCGCAGACAGAGAAGCCGCATCGCCTCGCAGGCAAAGCGGCTGTCTTCCACGACGAGCACGGTCAGCCCCAGAAGCGGGCGCTGGGCGGTCGGTTCGCGGGCCGCGAGGAAATCGGTCAGGTCGTCGGCCATCGAATCCACTCCTGTCGTTTCGGGCCAGATAGGTCGGAGCCGAGTAAGACAGGCTTTGCCTAACGGAGCGTAAAGCCGCCTGCGGCCAAGCGCGCGCTTGCGCGGGCGCCGTCGCCGCCGCATAACCGGGCCGAATGCCACAACCGGGGGAAGCCATGATCGGACGCCTGAACCATGTCGCCATAGCGGTGCCGGACCTCGACGCCGCGGCCGCGCAGTATCGCGACACGCTGGGCGCCAAGGTCGGCGCGCCGCAGGACGAGCCAGATCACGGCGTGACGGTCGTCTTCATCGAATTGCCGAACACCAAGATCGAGCTGCTCTATCCCCTGGGCGACACCTCTCCGATCCAGGGCTTCCTCGACAAGAACCCGGCCGGCGGCATCCATCACATCTGCTACGAGGTGGACGATATTCTCGCCGCCCGCGACAAGCTGAAGGCGGCGGGCGCGCGGGTTCTCGGCACCGGAGAGCCGAAGATCGGCGCGCATGGCAAGCCGGTCCTCTTCCTCCATCCGAAGGATTTCAACGGCTGCCTCGTGGAACTGGAGCAGGTCTGATGAACCTGACCGGCGGCATCGTCCTTTTCGCGGTGATCTGGTTCCTGGCCTTCTTCATCGCCCTGCAGATCCGGCCGAAGAGCCAGGCCGATGCGGGCGAGATCGTGCCCGGCACCCCGGCGGGCGCGCCCGCCGACATCAAGCTGAAGCGGAAGGTCGTGGCGACGACGATGGCAACGGTCGTCATCTGGTCGGTGATCGCGACCATCGTCTTGTCCGGCACCGTCACATTGCGCGATATCGACTGGTTCGGCCGCCTGCCACCCGAAGAGGCGCCGGCAAGCCAGTAACCCAAGTCAGGCAGAGGCGGCGGTGTCCTCAGCCTCCGGTTTGGCATCGGTCTTGGCCGGTGAGAACTGGCTGAGAAGGGCGGCCTCAAGCTCCCGGTTGAGAGCGCGGGCGCGGGCGATATAAGCGGCGTTCTTTTCGGTCGGGATGTCAGGGTTCCACAGATCGGCGAGATCGCGCACCGCCGCGCGGTCGAGCTTGAAGAAGGTCTTTTCAAGTCCCGCGGCCTCGTATTCGGACAGACCGACGTTTTCGAGGACGTAGCGCGCCGCCCTGAGGCTCGAATCGAAATATTCGCGGACGATGTCGTCGGCGCCGGCGCGATAAAGCTCGAACACATGCTCGCGGTCGCGCGCGCGGGCCACGATGTGGAGATCCTCGCGCTGGCGCCGCGCATAGGCGACCAGGCGCGTGGCCGCCGCCCTGTCGTCGAGGCAGACGACGAGCACCCGCGCCTCGGAAAGCCCCGCCGCGCGCAGAAGCTCCGGCCGGGTCGGATCGCCGACATAGCCCTTGAAGCCGAACTTCCGCAGAAGCTGGATCACCTTCAGGTCGTGGTCGAGAATCGTGGTGCGGAAGCCCGACATCGTCACCATCCGGTTCACGACCTGCCCGAAGCGGCCGACCCCGGCGATGATGATCGGCTGCTGTTCGTCGATCTCGTCCGCCTCGGTGGCCTCTCCGTCCTCCTGCATCCGTTTCGCGAGGACGTCGTGAAGGATGAAGAAGAGTGGGGTGAGGAACATCGAAAGGGCGATCACCAGAAGCAGCGATTGCCCCAGCGCTTCCGGCAGGATGCGCTGTTTCAGCGAGAAGGCGGTCAGGACGAAACCGAATTCACCGGCTTGGGCAAGGCCGAGGGTGAAAAGCCACTGGTTGCGCCCCCTGAGCTTGAAGAGGCGGCCGAGCGCGTAGAGGACGCCACCCTTGGCCACCATCAGCCCGAGCGTCAGGGCGAGAAGCGTGAAGGGCTGGCGCAGAAAGACCTCGACGTCGATTCCGGCGCCGACGGTGATGAAGAAGAGCCCGAGGAGGAGGCCCTTGAACGGGGCGATGTCGGATTCGATCTCGTGCTTGAACTCGGAGTTGGCGAGGACCACGCCGGCGAGGAAGGCGCCGAGCGCCGGTGAAAGGCCGACCATCAGCATCAGCGTGGCGATGGTGACGACGATCATCAGCGCGAGGGCGGTGTTCACCTCGCGCAGGCGCGCCCGGTGGACAAAGGTATAGAGCGGCCGGACGAGGTATTGCCCGGCCAGCGCCACCGCCGCGACCGCGCCGAGCGTGACGAGGGTCACGCCCCAGGGCGGCAGTTCCTGCAGGAAGTTCATCGCCAGATGGGCCTCCGCCGCCTGTGCCTTGGCGAGCGCCCGCGCGCCCGGCAGCGCGAGGAGCGGCAGGAAGGCAAGGATCGGGATGACCGCGATATCCTGCATCAGGAGGACGGAAAACGTGCTGCGCCCGCCCGCGGTCGGCATCAGTTGTTTTTCCGACAATGTCTGCAACACGATCGCCGTCGAGGAGAGCGACAGGATCACCCCGAGCGTCAGTGCAATGCGCCAGGAATAGCCGAGCGCGAGGGCGCCGAGCGTGATGACGAGGGCCGTCACCACGATTTGCAGCCCGCCGAGCCCCAGCAGCCGGTCGCGCATCGCCCAGAGCGCCTTCGGTTCCAGTTCCAGCCCGATGAGGAAAAGCATCATCACCACGCCGAATTCGGCGAAATGCTGTAGGTCCTGGGTCTCCGACCCGACGAGGCCGAGGACCGGGCCGATCACGATCCCCGCGACGAGATAGCCGAGAACCGATCCGAGGCCGAGCCGCGATGCGACCGGAACGGCGAGCACCACGGCGATGAGGTAGAGCGAGGCCTGAAAAAGGAAACTTTCCATCTATGCCTTTACGTCGGTAACGGGGCGTCGGGCTTCGGTTGGGCTCTTGCGACGATCGCAAAGGCCAAGTTTGTCAGGTGGCGGATCGGTCCGCCACGCTTCAGAACGGTCGGTGTGGGCTCCGCGCTGCAATGCGGGGAAAGGCGGCGAGCCGGCTTCGTCAAAAGGGATGGGTGAATCGTGCATATATCATGAGGATAGGGCGCGAAACGCGCGGATGCATTTCAAATTCCCATTTCAGTTGCGCAATATCCTCGCGACCTCGGTGAGACCATTCCCGTCCTGGCGCCGGGAGGCGGACCCGGTGAGGGCCACCTCACCCCTTCTCGATCATCTTCAGCGTATAGGTGCGGCCGTTCTTCACATAGGTGAGTTCGCTGTCGCCGATCGCGGCGACCTTGCCGCCGTCGAGCCGGTCGCCGATCTTGACCTTGATCAGCCGCCCCGTCGGCATCCGGACCAGCGCGCGGCGGCTGGCGGAGGAGCCGTAGACGCCGATGAGGTTGATCTTGCCGAGGTCGATGGCGTTCTTCACTGTCGCCTGCTTGGCCACGGTCACCGTGGTCGGCATGTCCGGCACCGATTGCACCGGTTCGGGTTCGTCGATCTCCTCGGGCAGGGCGGCCGGCGCCGGCGCGGCGGCCGGGGCGGGGGCCGGGGCGCTGACCGCTTCGGTCACGGCGGCGGTGACAGCATCGGAGACGGCAGCCTCGACCGCCTTGGCAAGGCTCGACGGCCGCTCCTCCGGCCGGCGGGAGGAGGAAACCGCGGACGAGGTCGCGGAGGCGAGCGCTTCGGCCTCGGCCCGGGCGGCAGCCTCGGCGGCCGCCGCGATGGCGGCGGCCTGGGCGCGCGCGGCCACGGCACGCTGGACGACGGCGGCGGGACGCGCGCGCGGCTTTCGCGCCGCATGGGCCGGGTCGACCGGGTTGGGCAGGACCGTCATCGCCTCGGCCACTGCGTCTGCGGCGGCATCGGCGGCCAGACCGGCGGGGGCGTCGTCGGGGGCGGGCGTCGCGGCGCCGGATTGGTCCTCTGGCGTGGCTGCGGGCGTGGTGGCGGGTTCGGCCCCGGTGCGGGGGGCCGGTGCCGGGACGACCGGCGGGCGGCCGGAAATCAGCGTGAACCCGTCGGGGGTCACGACGCCGTCGGGCGTGGCGCGGATCAACCCGTCGGGGCCGAATTCGATCTCCGTCCCGTAGGGCGGGGGCAGCGGTTGCGGTTGTGGCTGATCGTCGGCGGCGAGTGCATCGGGCGCGGGCAGCGGTTTGACCTCGGTTTCGGGCGTCGCCGGGCCGGGAGCGGCCGCTGCGACCGCCGGGGCACCAGGCGCGTCGGCTTCCGGTCCCGTCGCGGCGGCGGGCGCGCCGTCCCAGAGCGTATCCTTGTCCGGCGCGGCGGGGCCGGGGTCGGGCAAGGGCTCTGCCTCTGCCGTGGCGGTGTCGGGTTGCGCGACCACGGCATCGGCGGCGGGCTCCGGCGCGGGATCGGCCGTGGCCGCAGCGGCGGCGGATATCTCGGTTTCGATCGCCACAGGGGCTGCGGCGGCAACGTCCTCCGGTGCCGGATCGGCGGCGAGCGTGGTCGGAGACGCCGTGGACGCCGGCACCTCGACGTTCCGGGCGGTGTCGACCGAGAACCAGACGGACCAGAGCGCGACGGCGGCCATCACCAGCACCAGAACCGCCACGAGGATCAGTCCAAGGCGCATCCGGGCCGGGGGCGCGGTGCGGGCCTGTCGGGCCGCGCCGAAGACGCCGGGCTCGGTTGCCTCTGTCAGGGTGACGCGGCGCGCCTTCTGCTGGGCCTGGGTCCCGTGTTTCGCTTCCGGGGCCGGGGTCAGCAACGCGCGCCCAAGCCCGGATCTCGGGCGCCGTGTGGCGCTTGCCGGGGCGCTTTCCCCATGCTCGTCGCCCTGCGGGATCTTCAGGGTCGGGGCGGTGATCCCGGCCTCCTCGATCTCGACGGCCGCGCCGAGAGCCGGCGCGGCGAGCGGAGCGATCGGATCCGCGAGAAGGTGCAGCCGGCCTTCGGCGGGGCCGGGGACGTCATCGGTTTCGGCGGTCTCGGACGGGGCGCGCGCGTCCTGATCGACCTGCGATGGCCGGCGCGAGGAGAAGGACATCGCGGGGCCGGCCGGAATTTCGACGTCCGCTTCCGGATCCGGAATGTCGTCGAGGGCGATGAAGGGGGCTTCGATGTCGTCCGGCGACGGGACGTCTGACCCGATAACCCCGCCCGTGTCGGAGGACGGCTGTTCCGCTTCCGCCGCTGCGGCGATTTCGGGCGCCGTTATGTTCGATTGCGTAAAGGTTTCGCCCGTATCGCGGTCAGGTTCCGCTTCCGGATGTTCGGTTTTTGAAGGCTCGTCCGCAGGTGAATCCGCTTCCACCATCGCCGGTTCCGGTGCGTTCTCCTCGACTGGTTCGAAGGGCGCGGGCGCGGCTTCCGGGGCAGCTTCCGGGACCGGCGGCGGCGCGGCGACGACGCGGACGGGATCCTGATCGCGGGTCAGATGCGTGCCCGCCGGCAAGTGGCGGTCGGCATTGTGGGTCAGGCCGAAGAAGGGTTCGCCGGCGAACTGGCTGGCCTCGGGCAGGGCGACGAAGGAGACCGGGTTGAACCCGCGGCTTTCGGCAAATTCCTCGGCCTCGTCGAGTGTGAGCTGGGCCACGACCGCGACCCGGACGCCGTGGCCGTTGCCGCACCAGTCGAAGACGAGGTCGCTGACGGGATAGGGCGTGCGTCCCTCGAGCGCGGCGGCAATCTGCGCGCGCCGGCTCGCGCGGTCGGGGCCGGGGGCATCGACTTCGGAGTAGAGGATCTGCGACGCCGGCAGGATCAGCTTGGTCGTGAGACCATCCGGCGAGAGGCCGGCGGCCTCGGCCCGAAGCGCGTCGAGGCGCGTCTCAAACCCGGGGTCCTCGAACGCCGCATGCCCCAACTCCGCCCAGCCGTCGGCAAGGCGTTGCAGAAGGCTGATGCCGTTCTGTGAAAGGTTGAGCGCGAAGCCAGGTTTCATTCCGGGGCAGGTAGCATGTCTGCGGCCCTCACCATAGCCGCCAAGGTGTCGCTGACCCTCCTAAAGCAGAATTTCGCGCATGGGAAGGCGCGGTGCCAAGGATTGGCTTGCGGGATGCGTCGAAGATCCGATGATCGGCGCCACCAGATGGAGGTATTCATGCGCGTTCTTAATCTTTTTGCGATTGTTCTTTTGCTTGCCGGGCCGGCCGTGGCGGCCGACATGCCCGCGACGATTTCCGTGACCGGCGAAGGCCGGGTGGAGGCCGCGCCCGACATGGCGACGATCTCGCTTGGCGTGACGAATGACGCCGGAACCGCCGCTGAGGCGATGGCGGCGAATTCCGACGCCGTGCGCGCGGTGATCGAGCGGCTGACGGCCGCCGGGGTCGAGGAGCGCGATATTCAGACTTCGGGCCTGTCGCTCGGCCCGCGCTACGATTACGGCCGTTCGGACGGCACCCCGCCGACGATTGTCGGCTACAGTGCGTCGAACATGGTGACGGTGCGGGTCCGGGCGCTCGACACGCTCGGCGGGGTGCTCGATGCCGTTGTCGCCGGGGGCGCCAACACCCTGAACGGGCTGAGCTTCGGCATCGCCGAAGACCGCGAGGTGATGGACGAGGCGCGGACGCGGGCGGTCGCGGATGCGGCGCGCAAGGCCGGCCTCTATGCCAATGCGGCCGGCGTGCGTCTGGGCCGGGTTCTGTCGATCAGCGAGGCGGGCGCCTACCAGCCGCCCATGCCGATGGCGATGGCCGAGGCGGGCTTCGCCAAGAGCGCGGCCGTGCCGGTGGCGCCGGGCGAGGTGAACATCGTCGCCTCGGTGAGCGTCGTCTACGAGATCGCGGACTGATCCCCGCAGCAGGGCAAGGCGGGCCGGGGCCGGCCTTGCCCGCGCAATGTCAGGCGGTGGCCTTCGCCAGTGCCTGATCGAGATCGGCGATGATGTCGTCGGCATCCTCGATCCCGATCGACACCCGCACCATGTTCGGCGCGGCCCCCGCCGCCTTCTGCTGTTCGGGCGAAAGCTGGCGGTGCGTGGTCGAGGCCGAATGGATGATCAGCGACCGCGTGTCGCCGAGATTGGCCACATGGCTGAAGAGTTCGAGCGAGTCGACGAGCTTCACGCAGGCCTCGTACCCACCCTTGACCGCGAAGGTGAAAAGCGCGCCGGCGCCCTTCGGATAGACCCGCTTCGCCCGGTCCGCGTAAGGCGAGGACGGTAGGCCGGCATAGGTCACGGAGTCGACCCGCGGATCGGCCTCGAGCCAGGCGGCCACCTTCTGCGCATTGGCGACGTGACGCTCCATCCGCAGGGAAAGGGTTTCGATCCCCATCAGCGTGTAATGCGCGCCTTGCGGGTTCATCGTCATGCCGAGGTCGCGAAGCCCGATGGCGATGGAGTGGAAGGTGTAGGCGAGGGGGCCGAAGGTCTCGTGGAATTTCAGCCCGTGGTAGGCGGGCTCGGGATCGCTGAGCGAGGGAAACTTGCCCGAGGCCGACCAGTCGAACTTGCCGGAATCGACGATGGCGCCGCCGGTCACGGTGCCGTTGCCGGTCAGGTATTTCGTGGTCGAGTGGACGACGATCGTCGCGCCCATCTCGATCGGCCGGCAGAGGTAGGGTGTCGCGGATGTGTTGTCGACGATGAGCGGCAGGCCGACCTTGTCGGCGACGGCCGCGACGGCGGGCAGGTCGGTGACGTAGCCGCCGGGATTGGCGATCGATTCGCAGAAGATCGCGCGGGTGTCGTCGTCAACCGCCGCCTCGAGCGCCGCGAGATCGTCGAAATCGACGAACTTCGCCGACCAGCCGAAGCGCTTGATCGTGTGGCTGAACTGCGTCACGGTCCCGCCGTAAAGCCTTGTCGAGACGACGATATTCCGGCCCGGACCCATCAGCGGGAACAGCGCCATGATCTGCGCCGCATGCCCGGAAGAGCAGCAGATGCCACCAGCGCCGCCTTCGAGCGTGGCGATGCGTTCGCCAAGCGCGGCCACGGTCGGGTTTGTCAGACGGGAATAGATGTAGCCGACTTCCTGAAGGTTGAAGAGGGCGGCGGCGTGATCCGCGTCGCGGAAGACATAGGCCGTCGTCTGATAGATCGGCACCTGCCGTGCGCCCGTCGCCGGGTCGGGCCGGGCGCCTGCGTGGATCTGAAGCGTGTCGAAACCGTATGTCCTGGCCATCTGCAACTCCCTCGGCTGGTCCGGGCGTGACGTTAGGACAAGCCGGCGCGGCATACAACGGGCAGCGGCGTGCAGATCGGGCGGAACGCTCGCGGCGCCTCAGCCGCCCGACAGCCGCAGCCTTACCCGCTGACCGCCCCGGATGAACTCGACCGTCCAGGTCCGGCCGCCGCCGCGCGTCGCGGCATCGAAATCGGCCAGATCGCGGATTGCGGTGCCGTTGATGCCGACGACGATATCGCCGGGCCGGAGGTTGGTGGCGCGTGCCGGGCCGGCGACGCCGGTGACGACAACGCCGGTGGCCGAGAGCGGCAAGCCCAGCTGGTCGATGAGCCCGGGGCCGAGCGCCGCGACCGTCAGCCCCGAGAGCCGCGATCCGGGGCCGACCGTCAGGTTCCCGCCGGTCTCCGGAGCAGCCGCCAAGGCGACGTCGGCGATCTCCTCCCGGCCACCGCGCCGGTACTGGACCGTCGCCGTCCCGTCGGGGCCGAGGACCGCGAGCCGGTAGTCGAGTTCGGCAGGGCCATTCACCGCGTGGCCGCCGATCCCGGTCACGACATCGCCGGTCCGGAACCCGGCGCGCGCGAACGGGCTATCGGGGTGGAGGTGGCTGATGACTGCACCCTCCGGCGTGTCGAGGTCGAGGGCTTCGGCCATGTCGGCATCGACGCGCTGCACCTCGATCCCCGACCACGGCCGGGCGAACCGGGCGGCGCCGGCCTCGGCCTGGGCCACGTATTGCCCGACGAGGTTCGACGGGATCGCGAAGCCGATGCCGTTGGAGCCGCCCGAGCGGCTGAGAATCAGCGTGTTGATGCCGAGGAGCCGCCCTTCGGTGTCGACGAGCGCGCCGCCGGAATTGCCCGGATTGATCGGCGCGTCGGTCTGGATGAAATAGCCCTGACCGCGCGCCGGATCGCCGCCCGCGCGCGCCAGCGCCGAGACGATGCCCGAAGTCACCGTCTGGCCGACGCCGAACGGGTTGCCGATGGCGAGCACGAGATCGCCGACCTCGGCCAGATCGGCATCGGCGAGGGGAAGGGCGGGCAGGTCCTCGGCGCCATCGAGCCGGATCACCGCAAGGTCGGTGCCGGCGTCGGAAAGGATCACGTTCCCTGCAAATTCCCGCCCGTCGGCCAGCACGACGCGGATATCCTCTGCCCCGTCGATGACGTGGTTGTTGGTCACGACGATGCCGTCGCCACGCAGGATCACGCCCGAGCCGAGCGCATTTTCGACGCGCGGCTTGGTGCCGAAACCGGGGCCGAAATCGAAGAACTGGGAAAAGAACGGATCGTTGGCGAAGGGGCTGATCCGTTCGGCGACGACGCGGCTCGCGAAGATCGAGACGACGGCCGGGGCGGCGGCTTTCACGACCGGGGCGAAGCTGAGCGTGATCTCGGCCGGCGAGGCCGGCACCTTCGCGGCCATCGGCAAAGGCAGGGGCAGGGCGAGAAGGACCAGAAGGCAGAGGCGTCCGGCGGCGCGCATGTCGGCATCCTTTCGGCTCGGGTCGTCGCGTCTTACCTCGCGTCTGGGCGGGGGCATTTCAAGGCCCTGGGGTGCGACGGGTTGATCTGCCGCGACGCCAGGACCGGTCGAAAGCGACGAGCGACGGGTGGGCCGGACGGGAGAGAGGCGGCCCGATGGATTGTCCCCGTCGCGGCTTGACCTCTCGGCGGCTTCCGCGTGGGCGCGAGGCGCCGTATTCGGGGTTGTTCGGGAAGTTCGGTTGAGTAGCCATCGGAAGAAATTTTTTTACCTTATCATATGTTTGCGATGTGCTTCTCACGCAACGCCTCAACGCAGCCAGAGATTGGCGCGCTTGATCGTGTTGCGGATCACCTGTTCGCGTCGCGGCAGGTCGTCGCGGTCGAACATCGCGCGAATCTTGGCGCCCTTCCGCTGATAGACGATCTTCTTGATCGGCTCGTATTCTTTGAGGACCTTCTTGACCGGATTGGGCGCGATCGCCTCTTCCAGCACCGCCACCGCCCGGTCGCTTTCGCGGGCGTAGAGGAGCGGGAAGAGCCGGTAGTGGCAGGTCACGTCGCCGTCGAGGCCGGCAAGCTCCGGCCCCGGCCGGCCGCCGCCGAAGGAATGGATGACGAGTGGCAGCGCGACCTGATCGAGCCAGGGGTCGAGCGATTGGCAGATCAGCGTTTCCGGCCCGTCATCGCGGATGGCGATTGCGTAATCGAGGAGCCGCCGGCCGAATGCGCGAGGGCAGCGGTAGAAGAACCATCCGGCGTTGAAATAGAGATACCTCTCCCAGTGCTCGTCGGGCTGGGTCAGGTCGAGCGTCGAGGCGTAGTCGAGCCCGAACCTGTCGTAGAGCGACTTCCAGATCTCGCCGTAGCCCGGCCCGTAAAGCTCGATCACCGGCCAGGTGCCTTCGCGCCGCATCGAGGCGGAGGGGCGGTCGAAGTCGAAGGCGATCGAGGCGAGGGGGCCGGTGACGAGCGTGTCGGTGTCGAGAAAGAGGAAAGGCTCGCCCTCGGGCGCGGCCAGAAGCCCCTCGATCTTGTTGCCATAGGGATAGCTTTCCCCGAACGCGTGGTTCTCGAAGGGCAGGATCTCGGCGCCAAAGCTCTCCAGCAACCCACGAACCGGTGCGGCAAGGCGCGGGTCGCCCGTCCAGCGTGGCCCCGGCTGCGGTTCGAGCACGATGAGCCGGCCGGGGAAATCGGGGTTGGTGGCGCGCAGGGTGGCGGCAAGCACGACCGCCTCATAGCCAAGCCGCCCCGCCTGACCGATGCAGAGGAGGTTGAAGACCTGTTGGGTGGCGTTCGTTGCGGTCATGCCCGATCTGCCGCTGGTTCCGGTCGCGACGCTATTGCGGCGACTATAGGCGCGGCGAATGGCGGGGGAAAGCCGTCAGGCCCGCGAAGCCGGGGGTCGCCCGCCCGCTTTCAGCCGCTCGAAGCTCATGGAGATATGCGCGCGTTGAATCAGCGCGGCGGCGTGAAGGTCGCCGATGGTGAGGGCGGAAAGGACATCCTCGATCTCGCGCCGGAAGGTCTCGGCCTCTTCGCGCAAATCGACGCGGCTCGCGAAGACCGATTTCATCCAGATCCGCGCGGTGCGGATATAGAGCCGCTCGGCGATCTCGCGCAGGGGTTCGTTGGCGGTCAGCCGAAGACGGGCCAGAAAGAAGTCCATGTTGAGCTGGGCGAAGGCGCGGGGGTCGGGGTCTTGCGTCAGCGCCTTCGCACGGTCGGCAACGGTGTGGAATTCGGCCATGAGCGCGGCATCGGGTGGCTGGGGCGAGAGCCGGCCCGCGAGTTCGGCAAGCTCCAGCCGGAGCTGGTAGGTCTGGGCCAGTTCCTCGATCTCGACATCGGTGACGAAGGTGCCGACGCCGTGGACGGACTGCACCAGCCCCTCGCCCTCAAGCCGTCCGAGGACACGGCGGAGGGGTGTGCGGCTGACCCCGAATTCGGCCGCCAGCGCCTCTTCCGAAAGCCGCGTGCCGGGCGCGTAGTCGAGAAGGCATATACGGTCGCGAAGCTCCGCATGGAGCCGTTCGAAGCGGTCGCGGGCGCTGGGCGTGTCGGTCATGCGGTTTGCCTGCTGACGAGCCAGACGCCGGCCACCGAAAGCGCGAAGCCGAGAAGCGTGAAGGCGGTGATTGGTTCGCCAAGGATCGCCCAGGCGAAGAGGAGCGCGAGCGGCGGGACGAGATACATCAGTGCGGAGATGCGCGTGGCATCGCCGCGCTGGAGGAGAGCGATGTAAAGCCCGACGGAGATGATGGAATTCGCGATCACGAGATAGGCGATGGCGACGATGAACTCCCCCGTCCAGTCGATGTGCATCGTTTCCGTCAGGTAGGCGGCGGGGGCGAGGATGGTGAAGCCGACGAGGTATTGCATGACGCCGCCGACCGCCGGATCGGTCTTCAGCCCGTGCAGTTTCTCGAAGAGCGTTGCGAGCGTGATGCCGAGAAGTGCCGCGCATGCCAGAAGCGCTGCGCCCCAGGGGCTGGGGCCAAGGCTGTCGCCGGAAAGGACAACGGTCAGCACACCGGCAAACCCGAGCGCGAGGCCGAGCCAGAGGAGCGTTCCGCCGCCGGACCTGCCGGTCGCGACAGGCGAAAGGGCCGCGACGAGGATCGGTTGCAACGCCATGACGATGGCGGTGGTGCCGGCGTTCATGCCGAGTTTCATCGCCTGATAGGCAAGGCCGAAATAGACGCACTGGATGAGGAACCCGGTCAGCGCCATCGCCGCCCAGTGCCGCGCGGTCCTTGGCAAGCGGGCCGCCTTGCGCAGGAGGAAGGGCGAGAGAAGAAGCGCGGCCAGCCCATAGCGCAGGGTCAGCATGGTCAGGGGTTCGGCATGCGGCAGGCCGAGCTTGGCGAAGGTGTAACCGCCCGACCAGAAGAGCACGAAGACGAAGGGCGCCACCCGCCAGAAAAGCCTTGTGGCCGGGGGGGCGAGCGTCGCGTCCATCGCCCTAGCCAAGTTTTGCGGTCAGCCGCTCCAGCATGCCGAGGCAATCGGCAAGCTGGTCGAGGGCAAGATATTCGTCGGGCTTGTGCGCCTGCTCGATCGAACCCGGCCCGCATACGACCGCCGACATGCCGAGCGCCTGGAAGATCCCCGCCTCGGTGCCGAAGGGCACGGTGTCGGCCCCGTTGGCCCCGGTCAGTTCCATCACTATGGCTTTCGCCTCGTTCTCGTCGGCCGGGATCAGCCCGTCGACTTCGCCGATCACCTCGGTGACGATGTCGGCATCGGGCGAGACCGCGCGCATCGCGGGGAGGAGCGTGTGGGTGCAGTAGGTGTGAAGCTCCCGCTTGACGAAATCGGCGTCGGAATGCTGGACGGGGCGCATTTCCCAATCGACGCGCGCCTTGCCGGGGATCACGTTGTGCGCCACCCCGCCGACGAGCGCGCCGGTGTTGATCGTGGTCCAGGAGGGCTCGAACCGGCTGCTGGCGGGGGTGCGGGCCTTCAACTGCTCCTTCAGGTCAAGAAGCCGCGCGACGTACCGCACCGCGTATTCCACCGCGTTCACCCCACGGTCGGGACCGGAGCCGTGGCCTTCGAGGCCGGTGAAATGGGTCGTGTATTCGTAACAGCCCTTGTGACCCTCGATGATCCGCATCGAGGTCGGTTCCCCGATGATCGCGACGGCGGGGCGGATGCCTTGCGCCTTCAGGACCCCGGCCAGGGCCTGAGCGCCGAGGCAGCCGGTCTCTTCGTCATAGGTGAAGGCGAAGTGCAGGGGGCGCCGCGTTGCGCGGGCGGCGAAATGGGGCGCCAGCGCCACGGCGGCGGCGATGAAGCCCTTCATGTCGCAGGTGCCGCGGCCGTAAAGCCGGCCGTCGCGTTCCACCATCTTGAACGGGTCGCTCGACCAGTCCTGATCTGCGACCGGCACGACATCGGAATGGCCCGACAGCACGATGCCGCCGTCGCCCTCGGGGCCGAGCGTGGCGAAGAGGTTGGCCTTCTGCCCGGTCGCATCTCGGTGGATGTCGACCCGCGCCCCGGCCGTTTCCAGCCGGTCGGCCAGAAACTCGATCATCGCGAGATTGCTGTCGGTCGAGACCGTCGGAAAGGCGATGAGATCGCGCAGGAGCGCCTTGGTGTCGTCGAGCGCCTGCACGGTCACGGCTTCACGAAAAGCTTGCGTTCGACGTTGCAGAACGCTTCCGCCGGGCCGCTCTCGGTGATCAGGATCGTCTCCGTCGTCTCGAGCCCCCAGCTTTCCATCCAGAGCGCCGGCATGAAGTGAAAGACCATGCCGGGTTCCAGCACGGTCTCGTCCTCGGTGCGGATCGAGGCGGTGCGCTCGCCCCAGTCGGGCGGGTAGGAGAGGCCGATCGGATAGCCCATGCGGCCTTCGCGCTTGATGCCGTGCTTCCTGAGGACCGCCATGAACGCGTTGGCGATATCGCAGGTCCCGTTGCCGGCGCGGGCGGCGGCGAGCCCGGCTTCGATCCCTTCGATCTGTGCCTTCTCGGCCTCCAGCATCTCGGCGGGTGGGGTGCCGAGATAGACGGTACGGCAGAGCGGTGCGTGGTAGCGGCGGTAGCAGCCCGAAAGTTCGAAGAACGTCGCCTCGCCCGCGCGCATCGGCGCGCCGTTCCACGTGAGGTGCGCGGCCGTCGCGTCGAGCCCCGAGGGGGTCAGCGGAACGATGGCCGGGTAGTCGCCCCAGACGTCGCCGACGCCGGTGATCGCGGCGTGGTAGATCTCGGCCACGAGGTCGTTCTTCCTCAGGCCCGGCTCGGCCTTGTCGATGGCGGTGCGGATTACCTTTTCGGAGATCTTCGCGGCGTTGCGGATGAAGGCGATTTCCTCGCCGGATTTCACCAGCCGCTGCCAGTTCACCAGCGCCGTCGCGTCGCTGATCCGTGCATCGGGAAGCTCGGTCTTCAGAACCTCGTGCGCCTTGGCGGAGTAGTAGTAATTCTCCATCTCCACCCCGATCCGCGCCTTGGCGAGGCCAAGCGCGCGCATGTGGCCGGCGAGGTCCTGCATCGGGTGGCGGACGGTCGACTGGACATAGTTGTCGGCGTAGCCGTGGATCGATTCCGCGCCCATCCAGCAGGTGCGCCCGGCGCCGACGCTGTCCATGTGGCGCCCCCACCAGACCGGATCGCCCGTCATCGTCAGGATTACGCCCTGATGGACGTAGAACGACCAGCCGTCATAGCCGGTGAGCCAGGCCTGGTTCGAGGGGTCGGTGACGAAGATCGCGTCGAGTCCGGCCTTCTCCATCGCCGCGCGGGTCTTGGCGATGCGGCGGGCATATTCGGCGGCACTGAACGGGGCATTGCTTTGTCCCATCGGGAACCCTTTCGTGAGTCGGCCTATTTGTACACAACGCTAAGGCGACGTTCGGGTTCTGGCAAGAATATCCTGCCTCTGCGTGGGAGAATATGGCAATTTCGGTTTGAGTTTGGGTTGACGAGGCGCGTTCTGCCGCCATGATGTGCACAACAATTGAGTCCAAGGGAATCTCCATGTCCGCCCGTGCCCCGTTCTCCTGCACCAATATGCCCGCCGCGCGGGCGACGATGCACGGTGCCCCGAGCGCGGTAGCAAGGCTGGCCGACGGAGGGATTCAATCCGGCCCCCGGCCCAATGGCCGCGCCGGGGCATGAAGGACACCTGTGAAATCAACGGCCTTTGCCGCGACCGGGCATGAGAGGAAGGACAGACCGATGCTGAAGAACGATCGACTCGACACCTGGGACCGCGAGACCTTTTTCCATCCCTCGACCCATCTCGCCCAGCATGCGCGTGGCGAAAGCCCGAACCGGGTGATCCGAACCGCGAGCGGCGTCCATATCGAGGACCGCGACGGCAACAAGCTCCTCGACGCGTTTGCCGGCCTCTACTGCGTCAACGTGGGCTACGGACGGCAGGAGATTGCCGAGGCCATCGCCGCGCAGGCGCGGGAACTGGCCTATTACCATGCCTATGTCGGCCACGGGACCGAAGCCTCGATCACGCTCGCCAGGATGATCCTCGACCGGGCGCCGAAGAACATGTCGAAGGTCTATTTCGGCCTTGGCGGGTCGGACGCGAACGAAACCAATGTGAAATTGGTCTGGTATTACAACAATATCCGCGGGCTTCCGGAGAAGAAGAAGATCATCTCGCGCTGGCGTGGCTACCACGGATCGGGCTTGATGACCGGCTCGCTGACCGGGCTGGAGCTGTTCCACAGGAAGTTCGACCTGCCGCTCGCGCAGGTGATCCATACCGAGGCGCCCTATTACTATGGCCGCAAGGATCTTTCACAGTCCGAGGCAGAGTTCACCGCGCATTGCGTGGCCGAGCTCGAGGCGCTGATCGAACGCGAGGGCGCGGACACCATCGCCGCCTTCATCGGCGAGCCGGTGCTGGGCACGGGCGGCATCGTGCCGCCGCCGGCCGGGTATTGGGAGGCGATCCAGACGGTCCTGAAGAAGCACGACATACTTTTGATCGCGGATGAGGTCGTCACCGGCTTCGGGCGCTTGGGCACCATGTTCGGCTCCGATCACTACGGGATCGAGGCCGACATCATCACCATCGCCAAGGGCTTGACCTCGGCCTATGCGCCGCTTTCGGGCTCCATCGTCTCGGACAAGGTCTGGAAGGTGCTGGAGCAGGGGACGGACGAGAACGGACCCATCGGCCACGGCTGGACCTATTCCGCGCATCCGATCGGCGCGGCGGCGGGGGTGGCGAACCTCAAGCTCATCGACGATCTGGGGCTGGTGAAGAACGCGGGCGAGGTCGGCGCCTATTTGAAGGCGGCGCTGACCGAGGCGCTCGGCGGGCACCCGAATGTCGGCGATGTCCGGGGCGAGGGCATGCTTTGCGCGGTCGAGTTCGTCGAGGACAAGGACAACCGCCGCTTCTTCGATCCGGCGAAGAAGGTCGGCCCGCAGGTCTCGGCCGCGCTTCTGGCGCAGGACAAGGTCATTGCCCGCGCGATGCCGCAAGGCGACATCCTCGGCTTCGCGCCGCCCTTCTGCCTGACGAGGGCCGAGGCGGATCAGGTCGTCGCCGCCACGGCGCGGGCGGTCAGGACGGTGCTCGGATGAATGCGGATTCCGCGTAGGGAATCAACCTGAACGCAAGGACG
The DNA here is from genome assembly GCF_039830135.1 of Defluviimonas sp. SAOS-178_SWC. Lineage (NCBI taxonomy): Bacteria > Pseudomonadati > Pseudomonadota > Alphaproteobacteria > Rhodobacterales > Paracoccaceae > Albidovulum > Defluviimonas sp. SAOS-178_SWC. Next base: position 1,262,961 of record NZ_CP156081.1, read on the forward strand.
GTTCGCGGTTGGGCGTGGCAGGATTTCGGCGCGGAACGGGCGGGATTCCGTCCTTTGTTTGGGCGATTTGCATGGGAAATTTGGTCAATTGATGCAACCCGCAGCGATTGTCCGCGAACAACGCGTCGGACTTGTCTAACTAGACAGGTTCCACCGAAAGGCGAGCGGAGGCATACTTGGGACAGTTGTTTTGAGGCGTGTACCGAGTGCCCCAAGTTCGTAAGAGTGCAAATGTATTTCCAGAGTTGGCTCCGCCCGGTGATCTGAACCGGGCGGAGCCGAGTTCCTTCAAGGATCGGTTGCTGGACATCGAGCTTCTTCCGGCTCTGATCTGCGTGATCGGCATGGCGCTTTGGGTTGTCGTGCTGGCTTTCGGCCTCGGCTGACGCCGGGCGGCACTCCCGTTCCCCCCAATCGTCCGGCCTCGAAGTGCACCGCAAGGATGCGCGTTGCAGTGCCCGCTTCGGCACGCGCACAAGGATCGCCCGAAGGGCAATCGGGATGGGCGCAACCCCACCGACGACGGCCTGCAGCGTTTCGGGTTTGCAATGAATCAGAATTCGCCTCTTTTCCGTTTGAATTCTGATACTTGTTGTCTCAACAGAAACCCGAAACGCTTTAGCCTTTGGCGGAACTCATCATCTGCGCCGCGGATTTCCGCAGAAGGGCCTGATCCGAACCGCAGACGAAGAGGCTTACGCCCTTCGCGTGCCATGCGGGGATGGCGGATGCGTCCCCGACGAAGAGGCCAATCGCCCTGCCGGCTTTCCGCCCCGCCTCGACGATGCGCTCGATCGCGGCATCGAGGTTGGGCGAGGGGAATCCGACGCCCATCGATTGCGACAGATCCGCCGGACCGACGAAGAGGAGGTCGGCATCTTCTATCGCGGCGATATCGTCGAGATGGGCGAGGGCGCTTTCATCCTCGATCTGGAGCATGATCACACTGCTCTCGTCGGAAGCCTTGCGATAGTCCGGAATGCTCATCCCGCCGTAGTTCCCGGCGCGCGGGGAGGGGGACAGCCCGCGCTTCCGGCGCGCGAAGCGCACCGCGTCGCAGACCGCTTCTGCCCCTGCCGGGTCGAGCACGTGCGGCACCATCACGCCGGTCAGCCCCAGATCAAGCAGCGGCGCGATCCAGTCGGTTTGTGCGCCCCAACGGCGTGACAGGAGCGGCAGACCGACGGCGCGGCCGGCCAAAGCCAACATGTCCATCTGCCCGAGGTCGATGGGCGCGTGTTCCTGGTCGATCACCGCGAAATCCAGCCCGGCATGGCCAAGGATCTCCACCACATGTGGCGCGGGTGTCTTGATGAAGGTGCCGACCAGCAGGTCGCCGGCGCGGATGCGGGCCCTGAATTCCCGTGTCATGTCAAACCTCCGCGGCGCCTAGTCGTCGAGCCCGATCACGGTCGCCGCGTTGGTCGCGACCATCGCGTGGATCTCTGCGTCCGAATAGCCGAACGAAAGACAGGTCGCGACCCCGCGCCGCATGCCTTCCAGAGGGCTCAGCGTGCCGACCTGCCCGAGATCGGAACACAGGATCGTGCGTTCGGCCCCGACAAGATCGACGAAGGCTTTCAACTCTTCATTCGTCCGGGTGCGGAACTTCGAGCCCTCGATGAAGAACGCCAGCGAATGCTCCACATAGGCGCCCATGGCGGCGATCTCCCTGGTGTCGTCGAGCGTGGCGCCGACGATGTCCTCGGGATGGGTGAAGATCAGCCGCTCGACGCCGCGCTTGCGCGCCTCGGCAAAGACCACCTTGGTCTCGGAGACGTGGATATGCCCGCTCGCCAGCGCGATTCCGGTCGCGGCGCAAACGTCAAGGAGGTCGAGCACCTCCGGCATGAGCTTGCCGTCCGTGAAGAGCGGCACCCCCCCGGCGGGCCGGATCTTCTGCGTCGAGGCGGGGTGCACCCAGCCGGAGGTCTTTTCCCATTGCAGGTGATTCTCGGCGGCGAGCGTCGGCAGCCAGACGATCCGCCCGTCCATCGCCGCCGTGTGTTCGACTGCGTAGGGGTTGATCCCGCCCACGACGTTGTTCAGCACGATGCCGGAAAAGACCCTGGTCTTCAGGTCCGGGTAGTGGTCGCGGATCATCCTTGCGCACATGACGCCCGAATAATCATGGTCCTTGGTGACCATCGCCGCGAAACCGGCACCGGAATAGACCCGTGCGAGGTCGAGATGGTCGATTGCCCGCGGCGCGATGGAGGGGCCGCTATGCACATGCGGGTCGACGGCGCCCTGCAGGATCGCATCGATTCGGGCCGTCTCCTCCCGCTCGATCGCTTCGACGGATGTCATGGCGCAACCTCCCGGTTTCCTTGCCCCCTTGGGCAAGCGCGTTACGTTCTGCGGATCATCGTTCCGCTCAGTAGAACGGTGTTCTGATTATTTGCCCGCCGCCGCGATGTCAAGCCGAACCGAAGCGGACGTGGCACACGGATCGCTGGCGATCAGCGTGTCGGGGGCAAGTTGAGGATGGAGTACGGTAACGGCGGCCAGCGCGGCGCGGCGCTGTTCGGGCTCAGGGCGTGTAGCCGAGATCGGCCGAAACCCGCCCGGCGGCGTCCTGTACGGCGGCGATCTGGTCGGGTCGGGGCGGGGTCCCGATATACTGCGTCAGGCTGACGATGGCGATCGTCGCGACCGGCTCGCGGTCGGCGTTGAAGATCGGACAGGCCAGCGCGTTGAGCCCCAGCATCGTCTCGTTCGGCGCCGTGGCCCAGCCGCTATTGGCGATCTCGTCGATATGGGCCGCGAGGATCTCGGGGTCGGTGATGGTGAAATCCGTCGCGGCCGGAATGTGTGCCGGGATCAACTCCCTGCGACGCGTTTCCGACATGGACGCCAGCGCGACCTTGCCCTGCGCCGAGTTGCAGAAGCCCAGAAGCGAGCCGGGTTTGACGCCGACCTCGATCTGCATCTTGCCGGGCAGCGTGGTCAGGATTCGGATGCCGGTCGCCTCCACCTGGCCGAGGCTGACCGCCTGTCCGGTCAGGTCGCGCAGCAGGCGCATGTGCGGCTGCGCCACCGAGGTGAGGTCGGCGGACCCCGAAGCCGCCGTCCCGAGCGCGATCAGCCGCGCCCCGATCCGATACCGCTCGGTCTCTTCGGACTGCGAGATGTAGCCGAGCGACACGAGGGTCCGAAGGTGGCGATGGATGCGGCTCTTGGTCATGCCGAGAGCGGAGGCCAGTTCGGTCACGCCCATGTCGCCCTTGGCATGGGCCAGGGTCTCCAGCACGTGCAGCGCAAGCGCCACGCTCTGGATCGGATCGGTCTTGTTCGCGTTGTCGGCGGTCATGACGAGTACTTTCCTGATGTTACGGGCCGGCGCAAGGGGCCGCGCGCGATCGCCGGCGCGACCGGATCGAGATCTGGATCATTGCGCAATTACGTTCCGTTGAAAAGAACATTGTATCGCAGAGCAGAACATTGTATGAAGCCACTGGGAGGAGACCACGGCCGATTCTGGCATCGGGTCTCATGCCCTCGCTGCGATGAACGAGAAAGGCTGGCCATGTACGACAAATCCGATCCCCGCGCCTCGCTGGCCGCTGCCGTCTCCGGCAGCGTCCTGTCGCAAACGGGGCTGGTGGCCGAGCCGCAAGCCGCGCGCTTCTACGAAACCCGGCCGCAGATCGACGACGCGAGCGGGAAAAGCTGGCTGGTGCGCGGACACAACTTCCTCGTCGCCTACGGCCTCGCCGAAGCCGGGGGCATATTCGCCCGCGACGGTCAGGTTGACGAATACTGCGTGCTGCTTCCCAAGGGCGGCGCCGAGATCGCCTGGAATGGCAAGACGGTCGCCGTGCCGGGCTTCTCCATCGCCTTCGTGCCCCCCGGCGACAGCACCGTGACCTTGCCCGGTGGCGGGGAGGTCGTGCGGATCTTCTCTACTCAGAATGCCGATCTGGCCGAGGCTTGCAGCAATGCGCGAGGCTACGACGCGCCGCGCAGCCACATTCCGGCCTTCCAGCCCTGGCCCGAACCGAAGGGCGGCTGGAAGATCCGCGCCTATTCGCTGGACGTGCCGCAGGAGGCCGGCCGTTTCGGCCGGATCTTCCGCTGCACGACGCTGATGGTGAACGTTCTCGACCCGTTCGAGGGGCCGCGCGATCCGTCGAAGATGTCGCCCCATCATCACGATGATTTCGAGCAGGGCTCGCTGGCCCTTTCGGGAGAGTTCACCCACTACCTTCGCTGGACATGGACCAGCGACATGGCCGACTGGCGCGAGGACCAGGCGCTGGAGGTGGGTTCGCCCTCGATGCTGGTGATCCCGCCGCCGGTCATCCACACGACGCGCGCGACCGGGCCGGGCAGCAACCTGCTGGTCGATATCTTCAGCCCCCCGCGCGAGGATTTCTCGGCAAAACCGGGCTGGGTGCTGAACGCCGAAGATTACCCGATGCCCGTCTGAGGGTGGGTTTTGACCCGACAACAGCAATGCCCTGCCGGTCCGGGATCGGCACCTGGCAATCACATCAAGGAGGAGATGCCAATGATCACCAGAAGAACCCTGCTGCAGTCCAGCGCCGCCTTTGGCGCGGTGCTGGCCATGCCCCATGTCGCGCGCGCCGCGGGCAAGACGCTGCGCATCGCCCATGCGGCGAACGAGGTCCATCCGGGCCACATCCTCGCCACCAGCTTCGCAGACTCACTGGAAGAGTTGATGCCGGGCGCCTTCAACATCCAGATCTTCCCGAACCGGCAGCTGGGTGACGACAAGCAGCTTCTGGAAGGCACCGTCGCGGGCACGCTCGACGTGACCGCCGTTTCCGGCGTTCTGATCCCGCTGGTCACGGGCCGCCCGGCGATGAACGCATGGCAGCTTCCGTTCCTCGTAAAGGACTACGATCATTTCGGCCAGCTTGCGCTCGGCGAGGTGGGCCAGAAGATCCAGGACGACTTGCGCGAAGCCGGTCTGATCGGTCTCGCCACCGCCGATACCGGCCAGCGAAACTTCCTGTCGGCCAAGGGCGCGGTCACGACGCTCGAGGATTTCGCCGGGCTCAAGACCCGGATCGTGCCGGTGCCGCTGCACCAGCAGATCTGGGAAACCGTCGGCACCGCGCCGGTCGGCCTGCCTTATGGCGAGGTTTACGGCGCGCTGGAGACCGGCGTGATCGACGCGGTCGAGATCAACGTCTCCTCCATGCTGGGCGAGAATCTCTGGGAGGTGGGCAAGCACTTCACCCTGACCGGCCACTACCCCTGGCACATGGCCACGATCATGTCGCAGGTCTACTGGGACGGGCTCGGCGACGAGGAGAAGGCCGCGGTCGCCGAGGCCGGCCGCCGCTCGATCACCAAGACGCTCGACTACGCCAAGACCCAGGATCTCGAAGGCCGCGAGGAACTGAAGGCCAAGGGAGTCGAGATCGTCGAATTGACCGACCTCGGCGCCATGCGCGAGCGGGTGGCGGGCCTGACTGCGGAATGGGCGACCAAGGATCCGCTGATCGCCGAACTGGTCGCCGCCGCAGGCCAGCCCGCCTGACGACGAAATCGGGCGGGGCCGACCGGCTCCGCCCGCGACCTATCCACCGACAGGAGAGCGCGATGCCGAACCAGACCGGAGCCCTTGCCCATATCGTCAGCGGCTATCTGCGCGTGATCCGCTTTCTCGCGGGCGTCTGCATGGCCTTGATCGTGGCGATCATGATCACACAGGTTTTCTATCGCTACGTGCTGGGCGGCAGCCTCATCTGGGCCGAGGAGCTGTGCCGCTACCTGCTGATCTGGCAGACCTTCCTTGTGCTCGGTCTCGCCTATTCGCGGGGAGAATTCGTGTCGCTGGACTTCCTGCCCGGCGCCCTGTCCCCGCGCTGGGCCTGGGTGTTGCGCGCCGTGATGGCGGTGCCGATCCTCGCCTTCCTCGTCGTCCTGGCATGGTACGGCTATGATTTCGCCTCGCGCTTCGACCGCCAGACCATTCCCGCGCTCGACTTCATCTGGACCTCGCTCACCGGGGAGGCATTGGGGCTCTCGATCCGCTGGGTCTATGTCTCGGTCACTGTCGGGCTGTTGCTGATGGCGCTGCATGTGATCGCCGATCTCGTCGTGACCTTCGGATCCCAGTTCCGCGACAACCTCGCCCCGGCAGATGCCGGCAAATTGGAGGCCGGCGCCTGATGGCAAGCTTCTTCATCCTTTTCGCGGGGTTCCTCGCCTCTGGCATCCCGATCGCGCTGGCGCTTGGCATCGCCGGGACCGCCTATCTCTACCTTTCCGGCAACGGCATGATGATGCTGATGCTGCCACAGCGGATGATCGCGGGGATCGACCAGTTCGTTCTGCTCACGATTCCACTCTTCCTGCTGGCGGGCGCCCTGATGAATGTCGGCGGCGTGACCGAGCGGATCGTGACCTTCGCCCGCGCGATGGTCGGTCATCGGCGGGGCGGCATGTCCTCGGTCTCGATCCTTTCATCCGGCTTCTTCGCCGGCATTTCGGGCAGCGCGACCGCCGAGGCTTCTGCGCTGGGCGCGATCCTGATCCCGTCGATGTCCAAACAGGGGATGCCGCCGGCCTATGCCGCGGCGCTGATCGCGGTCAGTTCGGTGATGGGGCCGATCATTCCGCCCTCGATCACGATGATCATCTACGGCGTGCTCTCCGGCGCCTCCATCGGGCAGCTCTTTCTCGCCGGCGTCGTTCCCGGCATCGCCATCGCCGTCGGTCTCCTGATCTACGCGACCTGGCGGGCCAAGCGCGACGGCTTTCCGATCACCCCGCGGATGAACGGGCGGGAGCGGCTGGCGGCGACCAAGCGAACGCTGCCGGCGCTGATCCTGCCGCTGATCATCCTCGTCGGGATCAAGGCCGGGATCTTCACCCCGACCGAGGCCGCCGCCGTCGCCGTGGCCTATGCGCTGGTGATCGGCTTCGCCTACCGGGACCTCACCCTGAAGGGCGTCTGGGAGGCGCTGATCGCCACCGCGCTGGTCTCGGCCTCGATCCTCTTCATCACCTCGATGGCGAGCATCGTCTCCTTCGTCTTCACGCTGGAACAGGTGCCGACGCTGATCGCCGACGCGATGCTCTCGCTGACCGAGAACCCGTGGATGATCCTGCTCCTGCTGAACATCTTCCTCCTGATCCTCGGCATGTTCCTCGAACCGATCTCGATCCTGATCCTGACCATGCCGATCCTGCTGAAGTTCCAGGCGCTGATCGGCATGGACCCGGTGCAGTTCGGAACGGTCGTGGTGCTGAATGTGGTCATCGGCATGGCGACGCCGCCCGTCGGGATCCTCCTGTTCATCGCCTCGGCGATCTCGGGCGAGCCGGTGACGCGGGTCATCCGCGAGGCGCTGCCACTGATTGGGATCTGCCTTCTGGTGTTGGCGCTGATCGCCCTCATCCCGGCCCTGACGCTCTTCATCCCGAGTTTCCTGTTTTGAGCGGGCAAGAGACATCCGGCGGGCGCAACGTGCTGATCGTCGTGGCCCATCCCGAGCCGGGTTCGTTCAACCACGCGCTGGCCGAGGGCGCCGCAGAGGTGCTGCGGCGGGCCGGGCACGATGTCGTCATCTCGGACCTCGCACGGCAGGGGTTCCGTGCCGATGCCGGGCCGGCGGATGTTCTGGACCGGGCGGACGCGACCCGGTTCCATCTGCAATCCGAACAGGCGCACGCGACGCGGCATGGCACCTTCGCTCCGGATATCTTGCGTGAACAGGAACGCGTGGCCTCGGCCGACATCCTGATCCTGCAATTCCCGCTCTGGTGGGGCGGTCCGCCCGCGCTTCTGAAGGGCTGGATTGACCGGGTGATGAGCTACGGTTTCGCTTATGTGGACGGACGGCGGTTCGAAACGGGCCTGTTCAAAGGCCGACGGGCGCTGATGAGCGTCACGACAGGTGGCACGCCACAACGGTTTTCGGAAGGCGGCGTCTTCGGTCCGATCGGTCCGATACTGATGCCGATCCGCCGGCTCGCGCTCGAATATATGGGTTATAAGGTGGCCGAGCCAGTCGTGGCCTATGGCGTGCCGAGAAAGAACGCCGAGGACCGGCAGGCCGACCTGGATGCACTGGCGGACGCGGCGTTGTCGCTCGCGAACCTACCTGTGACGCGGTCCGGCGATTGGCAGAACGCGCTTGATGCCGTGCCGGAAGGTGCCTGGAGCCGGAGAGGCTGAGGTCGGTCCTTTAAAAGGCGCGTCACCCATGCGCGCCGTTTGCACGATATAGATCGTCGCCCGCTCTCAGGACTGCAAGAGACGGGCGATGTGATCCGGGCCGACGGGCCGGATGCCCCGTGGGTTCAAGGCCTTGATCGAATAATAGCCCCGCGTGATATGGTCCATGTTCACCGTCTCCCGCACACCCGGCAGGTTCAGGATACGCTCCATATAGGCAGAGAGACGCGGGTAGTCCGAGATCTGCCGTCGGTTGGTCTTGAACAGGCCGTGATAGGCCGCATCGAAGCGGATGACGGTGACGAAGGTGCGGATATCGGTTTCGGTCAGCCTGTCGCCAAAGAGGAAATCGCCGAAAAGCCGGTCCTCCAGCATGTCGAGGGTCTCGAACACTCCTGTAACTGCCTCGTCATAGGCCTCTTGCGAACCGGCGAAACCGGCCTTGTAGACGCCGTTGTTGAGCTTGTCGTAGATCAGCGGGTTCAGCGCGTCGATCTCCGGGGCCAGATCCTCGGGATACAGCCGCAATGCGGAGGGCGCCAGATCCTCGAACGCGGTGTCGAACATGCGCAGGATGTCGGCGCTTTCGTTGTTGACCATCACGCCGCGCCGCGTATCCCACAGCACCGGGACCGTGGCGCGCCCGGAAAAATGCGGGTCGGCGCGGGTGTAGATCTCGTGCAGGTAGCGGGCATCGAAAAGCGGGTCCGCATCGGTGCCGGGATAGCCGCCGAATTCCCAGCCCTGGCTGGACAAAACCGGGTTGACGACCGTGACGGGGATTAACGCGTCCAGCCCCTTGAGCTTGCGGGCGATGAGCGTGCGCGACGCCCACGGACAGATCAGCGCCACATAAAGCCGGTAACGCCCGGCTTCGGCCTTGAAGCCGCCCCCGCCCGTCGGCCCGGCGCTGCCGTCGGCGGTGATCCAGTTCCGGAAGCTCGACACCTGCCGGACGAACCGGCCCCTTTCATCGGCCTTCTGTACCGGCTGCCAGTCCGCGACCCATTTCCCTTCAACAAGCATCGAACTGGTCCTTACCGGGCGTGGAACACGAAAGAGCGCATCGAGATCGACGCAAGGTCGATGGTGTCGGTCATGTAGGTCAGGTCGTCGCCGGCATCGGACGCGCCCGCGATGGTGAGGGCCGGCATGTAGTGATCGACCGACGGATGCGCCATGCGGAGGAGGTTGCCCAACCCCTCGCGGTCCGCGAGCGCGGCGAAGTCGCGGTCTGTCAGCTTGTCGGCAAACAGCCGGTCGAACTCCAGCGCGAAATCATGCGGTTTGCTGTTCTGGCCCCATTGGACCGCGCGAAGATTGTGCACGACGTTGCCCGAACCAAGGATGAGGACGCCGCGATCGCGGAGCGCCGAAAGCGCCCTGCCGATCTCAAGCTGGTAGTCGAGTCCGCGGGTCATGTCGATCGAGACCTGGAAGACCGGCACGTCGGCTCCGGGATAAAGAAACTTCAGGACGGTCCATGCCCCATGATCGAGACCCCAGGTATCGTCCTCCTCCGCATGGTGGCTGGCCAGCAGGGTGACCACCTCGCGCGCGAGGTCAGGATCGCCCGGGGCAGGGTAGCTCTCCTTGTAGAGCGCTTCGGGGAATCCGTAGAAGTCGTGGATCGTCCGCGGCATGGCCGAGACGTCGACGAGCGTGGTGCCCTTCGTCATCCAATGGGCGGAGACGACGAGGATCGCGCTCGGACGCGGCAGGGTGCGGCCAAGCTCGGACCAGGAGCGGCTATATTCGGTGTCCTCGATGGCGTTCATCGGGCTGCCGTGGCCGAGGAAAACGAGCGGCATCCGTTCGCTGGGCGCGAGCCTGTCGCGGAGCGAGGCGAGGGCTTGGGGCGTACTCATCATGTGTCTCCTTCGGGTTGACGGGCCGCCTTCCGGCGGCCCGCATGGATTATGCGAACTGTCCGAGCATTCTGTCGAGCGGCGGTATCCTGACCGCATAGGCGCCGCGGCCCAGAAGCGCGGTCGCGGCGAGGGCGATGGTCCAGAAGACCGGGAATTCCCAGCCGCCGCCTTCGCCCGAGAAGAGCCAGCCATTGCCTGAATGAACCCAGGTGGCACCGAGCATCACGGGGATCAGCGCCAGCGCGGCGAACCGTGTCCCCACGCCGAGGATCAGCGCGATGCCGCCGGCGAGTTCCGCCGCGATGGTGAGGTAGGCGAGGGTGCCGGGAAGTCCGAGGCTTTCGAAATAGCCGACAGTACCTGCGACGGTGAAGACGTTCACCTTCAAGAGCCCGTGGGCGAGGAAGAGCGCACCGCTCGATACCCGAAGGAGGGTGGCGGCGTAGTCGGCGTTGGTATGCTTGCTCATGTCATGTCTCCTTTTCGGGGCTCAAGCGGCCAGCCATTGCGGCGCGATCCCGACGCCTTTGCCCAGCACGTAGCCGAACTGGATGTTCATGAAGCCCAACGGCTCCAGGTAGCGGGCGTTCTTCAGCGGACCGGCATCGACGGGGACGAGGCCGATCTCGGCGGCAAGGTCCTTGACGCGCGCTCGCGCGTCCTCGTCATCCGAGGCAACGAAGGTCTGAAGCGGGCGGCCGTCGATCTTGAGGCCGCTGGCGTAATGCTGCGCGAAGATCGTGTTGAACGCCTTGACGACCGTCGCGTCCGGGATCAGCGACGCGATCTCTTCGGCGGCGGACGTGTCGTGGCCGACCTCGAGGCCAGAGAAATCCGCTTTGACCGGGTTTGACACGTCGATCACCGTCTTGCCCGCGAATTCGGCCTTGCCGGCCAGATCGGCGGCGGCGCCGTAGGGCGTGGCGAGGATCACGACTTCTGCATCCGCGACGGCTGCGGCCAGATCGTCGCCCTGGCCATAGGTCTTCACGTCGTGCTCGGTCTTTGCCAGGGCCGACGAGAGGCCCGAGCCGATGTTTCCGTTCCCGATGACTGCGATCTTCATCTCTCTCTCCATTTCATTGCCGCAACATCGCGGCCTGATGTTCTGCAATCCATTTAGGGCTTGCAGAAATTCAACGAAATGGCGACTTTATGGAATGACTATCTTCAATTTGTTCCGAATGACGGCCAATGGACATTACCGACGAACTCCGGGCCTTCGTGGCCACCGCGCAGACCGGCTCCTTCACGGCCGCTGCGGACCAGCTAGGTGTCTCCAACCGGCTGACGTCCAAATACGTGGCCGAGCTGGAATCGCATCTCGGGGTGCGGCTCTTTCAGCGGACGACCCGCAAGGTCGGGCTGACCCCTGCCGGCGAAGATCTCCTGGCCCGCGCCCCGGCACTACTCGACGAACTCGACGACCTTCTGGCCGAAGTCGCCGAGGGGTCGCGCGGGTTCACCGGCGTCATCCGTATCTCCGCCCCGGTGACCTTTGGCGAGACCTATGTCGGGGCGATGCTCGGGCGGTTCGCGCGGGAAAACCCCGGGCTCACCTTCGATCTGCGGCTCAGCGACCGCTATGCCGATCTTGCCAGCGAGGGGATAGACCTGGCATTCCGGATCGGGCGCTCCGAGATGCTGTCGCTCAAGGCGCGCAAGATGGGGGAACTCCGCTCCATCCTGGTGGCGAGCGCCGATTACATCGCGGCGCATGGCGCGCCGGACAAGCCGGAGGACCTGGAGCGGCACAGCTGCATCCTCGACACAAACCGCCGGGCGCCGCGCCGCTGGGTGTTCCGCCGGGGCGAGGCGGAACAGGACGCTATCGTCCAGGGACGCTTCCATGTGAATTCGGCCCGGGCGGCCGCCGAACTGGCCACCGCAGGGCTGGGGATCGCCTATGCGCCACGTTTCGCGATCCGCGACGCAATCGAAGGCGGCAGCCTCGTGCCGGTGATGCAGGCTTATACCGGAGAGACCGTCGCAGTCAGCGCCGTCTATCTGGAAGGACGGGCGCTGCCCCGGAAGATCCGCGCCCTCATTGATTTCGCGACGGAGGATATCCGTTCGGCCGATATCCTGTGAGGCGCTGTATTTCGAATATCTCGCTAATGGGAATTGCAGAGAGAGGTGGGCCGGTTCGATTGAACGGTTTTGAGCCGTTTCGCAGGTGGACTTTCCGCTCGGTTACTTTGCGACCGCGATCAGTCGCGACTGGGTGAGGTATCGATGATCAGGCATCAGCCCGTCGAGCGGCCGAGACGCTGTCATGGGCCCGGAGGGAGACCTCCTCATATTCGATCGTCTGGCAGCGCCATGATTAGTGCTTCGGAATGCCGGCGGGATGTGCACTGCGGCGCTGGGCGGCGATACGGAACGGGGCGTTGGGCGCCCCGTAGCCTTGATAGCCGCGGACGCGCTGAACGATCTCAAAGAAGAATCCGTTCTGCTGGGTGGCGGAGTAGAGCTGGAAGAACTGCCCCGTCTCGTCTTCGTCATAAAGAATGTTCGCGGCCTTCATCCGGTCGATGAGCTTGGCGTCCGGGCCGAACCGGGCCTCGATGTCATCATAGTAGTTGCTTCCGATCCGCAGGGCCTGAAATCCTCGTTCCGACAGCGCCGCGGCCGTGGCGAATATGTCGGCGGTCGAAAGGGCAAGATGTTGCACGGATGAGCCAAAGCTTTCCTCGATGAAACGCCAAGCGAGGGTGCGCCGGGTTTCCGCGCCATTCAGTGTGACACGCAGGCCACCCGACGAAACGGCCTGCGACCTGACCAGGCCGTCCGGGTCCGCGACATCGACCATCGGCGCTTTTTCCGCGTCGAAGATCGAGGTGTAGAACAACGCCCAGCTCAGCATCTCCTCGTATCGCATGGTCTGGGCGATATGGTCGACCGTCATCAATCCCGCACCATGAGAACCGGGCTTGGTCTTGAAGTCGATGTCCCAGATGCGTTGCAGATCGGAGTTCTGGTCAAGAAAGCGGATCATCGACCCTCCCACACCGCGAATGCCCGGGATGAACAACTCGCCTTCGCGTGTTGGCTGGTCATGTCGTTTTGCGATCAGCGCGGTTGCGCGCTCGAACGCGGCCTGAGCGTCGGGTACGACCACCCCGATTTCAGAAACCGTCGTCCCGTGGGTGACATATGAACTGTGTGCGAAGCCCTCAGAGTCCGTATTCACCAGGATATTCACGTTTCCCTGGCGCCAGAGCGTCACAGGCTTCGAAACATGACTTCCAGCCGCCTCGAACCCCATGCTCAGCAAAAGTGCCTCGAGAGCGGGTGAATCCGCGTCCGAGGTTGCGAACTCGACAAACTCCACGTTCGCCACCTTGGCCGGTGGCGGGAAGGCGGGAAGATCGACCTTGAGGGCTGGCTCTTCCCGTCGGACCCGATCCATTTGGGCGATCAGGCTGCGGCGACCGTCGATCGCGACCAGCCTTGGCAGGCCCGACCGGAATTGATCGTTGAAGATCTCGAGGCTCAACGGGCCAGCATAACCGGTTGCCGTGACTGCCCGCATGAACCCGGTGACATCGAGATCGCCTTCGCCCGGAAGGTTGCGGAAGTGACGCGACCAGTAGAGCAGGTCCATGTCGATCGCCGGTGCATCGGCGAGTTGGACGAAGAATATGCGGTCGCCGGGAATGCTTCGGATCGTCGCCGGGTCGATCCGGCGGGCCAGGGTGTGAAAGCTGTCGAGGATAAGGCCGACATTTGGATGTTCGGCGCGCCGAACGACCTCCCAGGCGTCGCGGTGGTCGTTGACATGGCGTCCCCAGCAGAGTGCCTCGAAACCCACGCGAACGCCGTGAGATCTGGCCAGATCGCCGAGTTCGGCAAAATCCGCGGCCATCCGGTCGATACCCCCCATGGCGGCGGGGTGAACGGAGGAGCAAACCAGTATGAGGTCCGTCCCCAGCTGGTTCATCAGGTCGAACTTGCGGGCCGCCCGCGCGAAGGCGCGGCTGCGATAGGGCTCTGGCAGTCCCTCGAAGTCGCGGAACGGCTGAAAGAGCGTGATCTCGAGGCCCGCGTCGCGGACCATGCGGCCGACATCCAGCGGAGCGTAATCGGATGAAATGAAATCCTGTTCGAAGATCTCGATACCGTCGAAACCGGCGGCGGCGATCGCCTCGAGCTTTTCTTCGAAGCTGCCGGAAATCGAGACGGTCGCGATCGAGGTTTTCATGCCGCTTCCTCCGGTTTCAGAAGGTCCGCCCGCAAGAGACGCAGATCCACATCTTTACCCGAAAAGAGACGCCAGGCGTGGACTCCCTGAAAGAAGAAAAGCTCCCACCCCGAAACGATTGTCAGCCCCTTCTCCGCAGCATCGGTCAGGAACTGCGTGTCGGGCGGAGTGTACACGGCGTCAAAGGCCCACCCGGCCCCGGCAAGCGCCTCGGCAGCGACGGGCGTGCCGTCATATCCGACCATGCCGACCGGTGTGCAGTTGATGATGCCCGATGCGCCCTTGGCCGCGGCCTCGGCGGTGTCGTGCGTCGTGATGCTGAGAGCCGGGGCCGCCTTGCGCAGGTCGTCCGCCAGAGCTTCCGCCTTGGCGCGGTCGCGGTCGACTAGCCGGATTTCGGACGCACCCAGAGCGATCAGGCCGAACGCGACGGCGCGTCCGACGCCACCGGTGCCGATCATCAGGGTCGGCCCCGGCGGGACATTGCCACGAACACGCTGGTAGGCGGCGACAAATCCGGAATAGTCGGTGTTGTGACCCTTCGGGCCGTCAGTCCCGAAGATCACGGTGTTCACGGCACCTATGGCGCGAACGAGGGGATCGTCGATGCTGACCTTGGCCGCGGCGCGCTCCTTATAGGGGTAGGTCACGTTGATTCCGCGATACCCGGCCGAGGCGCAGGTCGCGAAGACCGCGTCAAAATCCTGGCCCAGATCGCGCGGAATGAGGCTGTCATAGGTGACTGCCATTCCGTTCTGCGCCCCCGCGAGGCGGTGCAGGAGCGGCGAGCGCGAGCGCGCGATATTGTCCCCGATCAGGCCCAGCCGCAGGTCAGGCGTTCCGGCGCTGCTCATTGTTCTGCCTCCTCGGCCGTGCGGTCGCGCAGCAGGCGCGCCTTGAGTTTGTGCCAGAGCGGCGTCTGGCTGAAGAATATGAAGAGGACCGTGAGAAACAGCACCAGCGAAAGAGGGCTGGTCAGGATGCCGTGGAAGAAACGTCCCAGATCCTCGCGCTCCGATATGATCGCGCGCCGCCAGTTGTCGTCAAGCAGGCGCGACAGGATCACGCCCAGAATGACGGGACCGAGCGGATATCCGTAGTGCCGCATGAAGTAGCCGAACACCCCGAAGCCCAGCATCCAGTAGACGTCGGTCAGCGAGTTGTTCACCGCGTAGGCGCCGACGATCGACAGAAGCAGGATCAGCGGAATGAGGACCGAGCGCGGCATCTCGACGATCTTCGTGAAGATCCGGATGCCCGTCAGGCCGAAGAGCAGCATGAAGAAGTTCGCCGTGACCAGCGCGCCGACGATGAACCAGAACATGTCCGGCTTGTCGATCATCAGCATCGGGCCGGGGTTCAGCCCGTGGATGAAGAGGGCGCCGATCATGATGGCCGTGACAGCATCGCCGGGGATGCCGAGCGTCATCATCGGGATGAAGGCGCCGCCGACGGCTGCGTTGTTCGCCGTTTCGGGCGCCACAAGGCCCTCCATCGCCCCCTGGCCAAACGGGCGCGCCGGCTTTTTCGTCACGCGCTTGGCGTGATCGTAAGCCATCAGGGCCGCGATGTCGCCGCCGGTGCCGGGCAGGGCGCCGATGATCACCCCGATGCTCGAAGTTTGGAGCGCCAAAGGCAGGTATTTGCGGACGGTGCCGAACGAGGGAACGATTCTGGTGATCTTCTGGCGCACCGCCGGCAGGCCGACGTGATGCAGTTGGAGCAGCGCCTCGGACACGCCGAACATGCCGATCATCACGGCGATGAAGGAAATCCCGCCCTGCATGACCGGAAGATCGAACGTGAAACGCTCCGTGAAGGTCAGCGGGTCACGCCCGACCGCCCCGATGGCGATCCCGAGCGCACCGGCGAAGATGCCCTTCACGAGGCTGCCTTGCGACAGCGAGCCGACCAGCAGGATGCCCAGCACGGCGAGCAGCATGTAGTCGCGCGGCTGGAAGCTGAGCGCGAAATCCGACACGAAGGGCGCGGCGAGGGCCAGGACGAGGATGCCGATGAACCCGCCGAAGAACGACATGACGGTCGTCACTCCGATGGCCTGCCCGGCCTCGCCCCTGAGCGCCATCGGATAGCCGTCGAGTGCCGTCGCGATCGCGGACGGGGCGCCGGGAATATTGAGCAGGATCGCCGTGCGCGAGCCGCCATAGACCCCGCCCATGTAGATGCCGACCATCAGCGAGATTGCCGGGTAGACATCCCACGAGAAGGTGAAAGAGATCAGGATCGACACCGCCATGGTGACCGAGAGGCCCGGAATGGCGCCGATATAGACCCCGGCGAAGGTGCCGACACCGACCAGAAGCAGCAGTTCCGGCTGTGTGAAGATGGTGAAGAATGCGAGAAAGGCGTCCATCATTTCGCTCCGCCAAAAAGGTCACGCAGGGCCTGCACCATCTCCGCCTCGGGCACGATTCCGGCCGGCATCAGGACCGTGAAGATGATCCGGAAGACGAACCAGACGAGGATCAGCGAGAAGAGGGCGACCGCCGTCGCGAAGAGCCAGCTTCGCGGATCGAGGAACTTGATCGCGAGGATCAGGAAGATGGCCGACGTCGGCAGGAAGCCGACCGGCTTGAGCAGCAATCCATACGACACGATCAGGACGACAAAGACGATGACCCGCAGCGGCAGGATGTCCTTGGCGATGGTTTCCGTCGTGAGAAGCGGACGCCGCCAGGTGGTCAGGACCGCAATCAGGGCAGTGATCAGCATGACCGCGGTTGTGCCCATCGGCACGACACCCGGACCGGACAAGGCCTCGAACCCCGAGATTCCATAAGCCTCTTTCAGAAGGTAGCCGCTGGCCAGCAGCAG
This sequence comes from Defluviimonas sp. SAOS-178_SWC, assembly GCF_039830135.1. NCBI lineage: Bacteria > Pseudomonadati > Pseudomonadota > Alphaproteobacteria > Rhodobacterales > Paracoccaceae > Albidovulum > Defluviimonas sp. SAOS-178_SWC. The sequence continues at coordinate 1,280,029 of NZ_CP156081.1, forward strand.
AAAGATCGCGAAGGCCAGCTCTCCGGGGCGGCGGCTGTCTTCGTATCCGCCCGGCGTCGCGTCGGAGGATCCGTCGTGATGCTCGCCGTGCCCGTGAAATTCTTCGTCCATCCGATGGCCCTCCTCGGCATCAGTCGTCTGAAAAACGAAAGGCGCCGCCCGCTGTCGTCACGGGCGGCGCCGACCGAGACCCTGCGGTCCCTTCAACCCCGTCCGTGGCTTATTTGGCCGGGCGCGCGATGCCGAAATCCTCGGGCGAGGCTTTCGTCAGGCCGGCATCCTGCATCAGCCAGGCGGTGGTTTCCTGCCATTTGGTCAGGAACGCGCGCGCCTCGTCGCCGCTGATGTTCATCAGGGTGAAGCCACGGTTCTTCATCAGGTCGAGGAAGTCGGGCTGTTCGGCGGCTTCCTTGTAGGCCGCAGTCAGCTTGGCGACCGCGTCATCGGGTGTGCCGTTCTTGACGAAGACGCCGAAGAAGGGACCCCAGGGCAGGTAGGTGTTGTAGCCGTCGTTGAACGACGCGACGGTCGGCACGTCGGGCAGCGCCTCGGCGGCGGTCAGGTCGAACACGGCAAGCGGCTTCATCGTGCCGGCCCGGATGCCTTCGATCGAGGCACCGAGCACGGCGGGCATGACGTCGATCGCGCCCCCCTGCAGCGCGGTCAGCGCCGGGCCATCCCCGTCATAGGGGACAAAGATCACGTCGAGGTCGCCTTCGACCGCCTTGATCATCGCGGTCACGACCGACGGCAGACCGCCCGGGCCGGTCGAGCCGAAGCGGACCTCGCCGGGGTGATCCTTGATATAGGCCATCAGGCCCGCATAGTCGTCGAAGGGCGCGTCCTTGCCGGCCACCAGGATCGGGGTGCCGCGCGCCAGGATGTTGATCGGGGTGAAGTCGCCGTAGTCCTTGTCGCCCAAGCCCATGACCTTGTAGAGCAATGGGTTCTCCGCGCCCATCAGCAGCGTGTAGCCATCGGCGTCACCTTCGGCGACCTGGTTCAGCGCGATGGCGCCGACGCCGCCGGTCACGTTCTGCAACACGACCGTTCCGTTCAGGACCTTTTCGGCATGCGGTGTGACCGCGCGCATCACGGTGTCGGTCGAGCCGCCTGCGCCCCATTGGATGATGCCGGCAATTTCCTTCGTCGGGTAGTCCTGCGCGAGCGCGCCGGTGACCGTCATGGCGAGTGCCGAAACGGCGCCGAGAATGATGTGCTTCATGTGATCCTCCCTGGATGCTGTGGAAGACGGGTTTGCTCCCATACCCGTTGAAACCATCATCGCTGAAACCAGATCATAACGTCAAATATCCATGAATGCCTTATATTAACCTGATGTTAAGATCTCGACGTGCCGTAGGTGCCCTTGGCCGCCGCGGCGAGTTCCTTGCGGAATCTCTGTATCGCGAATTCCGCAAACCCAGACAGAACGCGCCCCTTCTTCCGCACGACGTAGATATTGACCGAGCTTTGTTCGGCCAGCGGAACGCGGACGAGACCCGGCATGTAGACTTCCGCAACCGAAAACGCGTCGATGAGGGCGACACCCAGCCCGTGACGCACCAGACTGACGACGGTCTGGGCGAAGCGGCCCCGGATGGCGTGCCGCAGCTCGACCCCTGCCGTGCGAAATGGCTGCGCGAGCTTGGCGCCGTAAGGGTCATCGGGATCGACGCCGATGATTGGCTCGTCGGCGAGCTCGTGAACGGAAATGACGGTTTGATCCGAAAGTCGATGCCCCTCGGGCAGGATGACCAGCAACTGCCCCCGGGCCAGTTCTTCGTTCTCGATGCCGGGGTTGTCGACGCTCGAACTCATGATCACGAACTCGCCGCGCTCAAGCAACAGGTAGTCGACCGTCTCTTCGATCTTCAGGATGTTGAGATCGATGAACAGGTCGGGGTAACGGAGGCGGATCGAGCGCATGGCGCGCGCCGCGATGAACTGTGCGACTGACGGAGCCGAGGCGAATGCCAGTTGAACGTTCTCGCCCTTTTCGAGCGATTCAATCGCGACCTGAAGGTTCTCGACGCCTTTATAGACGGCGGTGATCTGATCGAAGACGGGTCCGGCCTCGACCGAAGGAAGAAAGCGCCCGGCCCGCCGCTCGAACAGGCGGATGCCGAGCGACGCTTCGGTGTGTTTGATCAGGCGGCTGATGCCCGGCGCCGAGACGTTCAACTGATCCGCCGCGCCGCTGATCGTGCCGCGCATCATGACCGCACGGATAACCTCGACCTGTCTGAGCGTGATTTCTCGCATCGAGTCCCCCAAGCGCCCGTCGGCAGAATAACATGATGTTACTCAAGATGCCGAGTGGATATTTGACGTTACCCTTAGGGCGGTGAACCCTAGGGGCAGCGGTCATTGGTTGGGCTAAGAGGCATTTCGTGGCAGGCAACTTCGACCTGATTGTCATCGGTTCCGGCGCGGCTGGCCTCGCGGCCGCCGTAACGGCGGCGCATCACGGTCTGAGTGTCGCCGTGCTGGAAAAGGCCGACGTGATCGGCGGGACGACCGCGTTGTCCGGCGGCTGGATCTGGGCACCGGGCAACCCCGTGGCCGTCCGGGCCGGGATCATCGAGGATGCCGACGCGCCGAGACGCTATCTCCAAGGTGTACTGGGCAATGCATTCGATGCCGCGCGCGTTGATGCGTTCCTTCGTGCCGCGCCCGAGATGGTTTCATTCTTCGAAACCCACACCGCCTTGCAGTTCGATGGGGGGGTGCATATCCCCGACACCTACGGTGACGTGCCGGGCGCTGGCCTGGGTGGACGATCGGTGATCGCGAAGCCCTATGACGCGCGCCGTTTGGGGGCGGCGCTGAAGCTCTTGCGCGAACCGCTCGCCGAGACCACGCTGAAGGGCCTGTCGATTCAGGCAGGGGCCGACTTGAAGGCCTTCATGACGGCGACCCGGTCCGTGCGCTCCTTCGTCTACGTCGCGGGGCGTGTGTCGCGCCATATTGCCGACCTCGCCGTGCATGGCCGCGCCATGCAGCTCAGGAACGGAAGCACACTGGTTGCCCGCCTTCTGCGCAGCGCTCTGGACCTTGGTGTCGACTTCTGCCCGTCGACCCCGGCACTCCGTCTGGTCACCGAGGGCGACCGCGTTAGTGGTGTCCTGACGAAAAACGGCGTTTTGAACGCGCGGAAAGGCGTGGTCCTGGCGGCTGGCGGGTTCCCCAACGACACCGAACGCCGCGCCGCGATGGTTCCACGCGACGACGAGCATCTGACCCTGGCCGTATCCACGGCGACAGGCGATGGCGCGCGCCTGGCCGAAGCCCTGGGCGCGGCGTTCGCAGCCGATACCGCGACAACCGCCGCCTATTGCCCGGTGTCGAATGTCGCATGGCCATCGGGCGCCAAGGGGCGTTTCCCGCACATCATCGACCGTGGCAAGCCGGGCGTGATCGGGGTTCTGGAGAGCGGGAAAAGGTTCTGCAACGAGGGGCTCGGCTACCACGACTATGTCCGCGCGCTCCTGGCCGCGGTGCCATCCGGGCAGAAGGCCCGGTCGTGGCTGGTTTGCGATCACCGGTTCATCCGGCGCTACGGCCTGGGCATCGTGCGACCCGCGCCGCTGCCGCTGGGCGGCTGGATCCGGTCCGGATATCTCAAGCGGGGCGCCACCGTCGCGGAACTCGCGCAGGCAGCGGGTATCGACGGTCCTGCCCTTGAGACGACCATCCGGGAATTCACCGTCAACGCGCGTCAAGGCCGCGATCCGGAATTCGGACGGGGAACGACCCCCTACATGCGGCTTCAGGGCGACCCGGCGCGCGGGCCCAATCCCTGCCTCGCGCCGATCGAACAAGGGCCGTTTTATGCCGTGGAGGTCGTTCCGGGCAGCTTCGGAACCTTTGCGGGTCTCGCCACCGACGGATGCGCGCGTGTCTTGCGGGCGGATGGGGCGCCGATAACGGGCCTTTATGCCGCCGGTTCGGACAGTGTCAGCGTGTTCGGCGGGCATTATCCGGCTGGCGGCATCAACCTCGGGCCCGCCCTGACCTTCGGCTTCGTCGCGGGCCGACATGCCGCAACGGGGGCTTGAGCATGACACACGGGCTTTCCGTTGCACATCTGACGGCGATCACGCTGCCGCCAGCCGACCTGATCGAAGCCGCCGGCGCGGCCGGATTCGACGGTGTCGGACTGCGCCTCGTGCGTGTGACCGAGACCACCCCCGGCTATCCGCTCATGGAGGACCGGGCGGCACTTCGCGCGGCATTGGCCGCAATGCGCGCGACCGGGGTGGCCGTTCGCGATATCGAGTTCGTCAAGATCACGCCCGAAACCGACCTGGCCGCACTCGAGCCGCTGCTGGACGTCGGCGCGGAACTTGGGGCAGGGCAGCTGATCACCGCGCCCTACGACCCGGATCATGCCCGGCTCGCGGCCAAGCTGGGGGCTCTTTCCGAGCGCGCACGCTCGCGGGGGATCGACATCGTCCTGGAATTCTTCCCGTGGACCTCCGTTCCGGACCTGACAACGTGCTGGAACGTCGTTCAGGAGGCGGGCCCGGCCGTTGGAATCCTGGCGGACGCGCTGCATTTCGACCGGTCGAACTCGTCTTGCAGCCTGCTTGCCGCCTTGCCGTCCGGGAGATTGCCCTTCGCCCACCTTTGCGATGCGCCGCGGCTTTCAAGCTACGACACCGACGAACTTTTGCGCACGGCCCGCGAGGCGCGCCTGCCCCCGGGCGAGGGCGAGATCGATCTTGGCAGTTTTCTCGACGGGCTTCACCCGGATACTGACCTTGCACTGGAGGTTCCGACGGGGCGCGTGCTGGACCGTGAGGATGCAGTCGACGTATTGCGTTCGCTTTACCGGACGACTGCGGACTTCCTCTCCGACCATCGCCGCAAGGCGGTACGAACGTCGGAGAACGACGCAACGGAGGGCGGAGGTTTGAAATCCGGTCGATCAATGGTGTGATGAGCGCCCGCATCGGCACAGGGTAACCTGCCCGAAGCGGCCCGGCCCGGCGCCGGCGTCGCGGGGGGGCGCAACGCTACGGGAACGCCCGGCGCGCTCTGCCGCTGGCGTGAGGGAGAGGCCGCGGATCGCAATGACTGCCGTTCGCTCGCGCCTACAATCCGCAAGGGTCGACGCCTCTGCCTGCCGGACGATCTGCCGCGCGAGAACCATGCCGCCAGTTGCGGCACCTTGGCGGATCACGGTGAAGTGTGACTGATCCGTTGGCTTTCTGTGCTCTGCGAGGACTTTGGCTCCGATTGGGCTATTTCGTATAATGACATTTATTCCGATATATATTGTGATTTTCGGAATTATCGCTATATTACAGTTGACAAGTGGCGACGCCACGGCAGGTACGATATGCGCAACACGACCGAGACTTCAAACATGAACCAGAGCCAACCTCCCAGCTTTGTTGATCACGAGGGGCACGACGACACCAAGGGCATGTCCAGCACGTTGATCCGTGGGCTGGATGTGTTGTCGGCGTTCAGGGGAATACAGGAAACGCTGTCCAACAGCGAACTCGCCGATCGTCTGGGCTTGCCAAGACCAACGATCACCCGGCTATGCAATACGCTGGCACATGCCGGCTATCTCAGCAAGGTCAAGGCCGGGAATTTCCGGCTGGGGTTGAGAGTGCTTGAACTGGCCTATCCGGTATTGTCCTCGATGACCTTTCGGCAGCGTGCGATTTCGGTGATGCGGGAATTCGCGGAATTTACCGGCGGGGCTGTGTCGCTGGCGACGATCCACGGGCCGAACCTGATATTCGTGCAGACCGTCCATCTGTCGGAGACGATGCGGCATAGCCCCGAGATCGGCTCGACCGGTCCGCTTTACAAATCCGCGATGGGGCGGGCGCTGTTGTCCATGCTTGATGCGGACTCGCTCCGCGCCAAAGAAGCGGAGATCGCGGCGGCGTATCCCGAAGAGTGGGAAGTATTCCGGCCGAGAGTGCAGGACGGAATTTCGCATTGCCGCGAACACGGCTTCGTGGTCGCGCTTGGTGACTGGCGGCCAGGATTCTACGGGGCCGCCGCCCCGATCAAGAAGCTGAAGAGCGGGCTCTACGTTGCCATCAACTGTGGCGTGCCCGAACACAAGATCGCGGCCGAAGAGTTCACCCGCGTCATGGGCAGCAAGGTCGCCGCCTCGGCCAAGATCCTTCGTGGGACCTTCGCCGATCTCTGACGGGCCGCTGGAACCGTCACTCGCCTGCGACCGTCTTCCGAAATCTGCGTTTGTTCGAACGGCGATCAGCCGGCCATGTGCCGCCTTGACGGCCGTCGGTATCAAAATTGGGGCGGCAAGGGAAACCAGCCTTCCGCCAATAAGAGCGTGAGCGGCAATGTCAGGAACGACAAGGCGGTCTGCAACGTCACGACATTTACCATCAACGGAACGTCACCGCCCAATTCCCTGGCCAGGGCTTGCGACGATGCGGCGGTGGGAACCGCGGCAAAGATCACGAGCACCAGCGCCTGCACACCGGACAGTCCCGCGATGGATGCCAGCGCGATAACGGCCAGTGGAAAAACGATCAGCTTCGAGACGGTAGCCAGCATCAGAGGGCCAGGCGAAAGCCGGAAGGTTTCGAACCGCAGGCTTGCCCCGACGCAGAGCAACATGAGCGGAAGGGCCGCGCTGCCCAGCAGCCGTGTCAGGTCGAAGGCAAGCGCAAAGGGCGGCGCGGGCAGCGCATTGACGGCGAGTCCGGAAAAAACCGCGATCAGGATAGGGTTTCTGTAGAGGTCGCGCAGTATCGCACGCCCAATGTTCATATCGCGATCCGAGCGGGAGAGCTCGACCATCATGGGCGTAATCGACATGTTTGTAACCAGCACGAGGATCGCCGCAGCAAGTGAGGCCAGCGCGAGGCCGGCTTGACCGAAGATCCGTTCGGCGATCGCCAACGCGATAAAGGTATTGTGACGCGCGGCCCCCTGCAAAACGGAACTTGTCACCGGACGCGGCAAAGACAGGGCCGCGCCGGCCATCCGCACTCCCGCGACCACCAGAACGAACGCACCCGCCAGCGCCGCGGCATAAGGCAGGATAAGTTCGCCTTCGAACCGCGCCGATCCAAGTTTCCAGAAGAGCAGGGACGGCATCAGCACCCAATAGACCAGCCGGGCCGACTGCTGCCAGAACTCGTCCGAAAAGATGTGCACGCGGAACAGGATCTGCCCGACAACGAGGAGACCAAAAACCGGCGCCACGGCCGATAAAACGCCGATCATTTCTGGGAACACCCGTAGGAATTAACGGTATAACAAGGTTCCGCCGCCGCGGTCATTCAGACATTCCGGCCTGCGCCTCGGGGTTCAGACCTGGCAGAGCGGGATCGGAATATGCGCCAAGAACCTCTTCGTTGTCGCGCCCAAGCCTTCCGGCGCTACCGCGCACCGCGCAGGGCGATCGACTGAAGCGCGGCACGACGCCTTGCATTCTTACCTCGCCGAAGGTGTCGTCGGGAACCGATACTATGGCCTTGCGGGCCTGGTACTGCACATCTTCGAAGATCATGTCGATGGAGTAGATTGGCGCCAAAGTGCCCCCCTCACGTCCGAAAACGGCGACGATATCGGCCAGATCGTGCTCGGCAAACCACTGGCGGAACACCGCATCAATATCCCGCGAGTTCTCGACCCGCAGCTTGTTCGTCGCATAGCGCGGCTCATCGAGAAGATCCGTCCGCCCGATGGATCGGAGATTGGCGGCAAAGGTGTTGTTCGTGCTGCCCGAGAGCGAGACATACTTGCCGTCGAGGGTCGGATAGACATCCGAAGGCGCGGAATACTGGTTCCAGTTGCCATTTCGGGTGAACACCTGACCGAGCTGATCGTAAGCGATGGTCTGGAAATCGAGAAGCCGGAATACCGCCTCGGTCAGTGACAGGTCGACAACCTGCCCGCGCCGCGCCGGATCGCTTCGTACCGAATGCAGGGCCGTCATGATTGATAGCGCCCCGAACAGTCCACCGATGGCGTCCCCCATCGGGTATGAGGGGTGGATCGGCGGGCCATCCGCCTCGCCAGTCAGGTGGGCCAGACCGGACATCGCTTCGAAAAGCCTGGCGAAACCCGGGCTCTTCGCACGGGGGCCGTCCTGACCGAAACCTGTCACGCGCAGAATGACCAGCGACGGGTTTATGGCGTGCAGAACATCGGGGCCCAAGCCCCAGCGTTCGAGCGTGCCGGGTCGGAAATTCTCCACCACGACATCGAAATCGCGCACCATCCGCCGGAAGACCTCGGCACCTTCTTCGGTTCGAAGATCCAGCTCTATGAAGCGCTTGCCGCGGTTGGTCACCTTCCACCACAGCGACTCCCCGTTCTTGAAGGGGGGGAAGTTGCGCATCCCGTCGCCCTGACCGGGCATTTCCACCTTCACCACATCGGCTCCGTAATCCGCCATCAGCGTGGCCGCGAAGGGTGCGGCAATGATGGTCGAGATGTCGAGCACGCGAAGGTCGCTGAGTGGCCCGTTCGTCGTCATATTGAATCTCCCTTCCGGCGTGCCGCACGTCTGTCCAGCCCCCAGCGCACGACCGGCCAGGCGAGGAACACCAATGTCAGTGCGAACAGCACCAGCGCGATCGGCGAGGTGAAAAAGGCCAGGAAACTGTCGTTGGTCAGGATCAGTCCCCGGCGCAGGCTGCTTTCGATCATCGGGCTGAGAACAAAGCCGATCACCACCGGCGCCAGCGGGATCTCGAGCCAGCGGAAGGCAAATCCGATCAGCCCCGCGACAAACAGCACGACCAGATCGAACCCGCTGAGATTGACCGAATAGGTTCCCACCACGATGAGCCCGATAACACAGGCCATCAGCACGGGTTCCGGGATGCGCAAGACGCGGCTGAACAGCGGTGCAAGGGAAATGCCCATTACGAACATCACCACGTTGACCGCGAACAACGCCATGAAGAGGTAGATCACCAGGTCCGGCTGATTGACGAACAGCGACGGCCCCGGAACCACGTTCTGGATCGTCATCGCGCCCAGCATTACCGCCGTCACCGGGTCCCCGGGCACGCCAAGGGCCAGGGTCGGCACCAGCGCGCCGGCGGTCACCGCATTGTTGGCCGCCTCTGAGGCGATGATGCCGTCGGGCGTGCCGGTGCCGAACTTGTCGCGTTCGGGTGAACTGCGCTTGGCCTCGGCATAGCTGACCAGAGAGGCCGCGGTGGCGCCCACGCCCGGCAGGCTTCCGATCCAGGTGCCGATAAGCGACGATTTCAGCAACACCTTCCAGCGCCTGGCAACCTCGGCCAGCGGCGGCACGGCGATGCCGACCTTGTGCTGGATCGGCGTCTCTTCTCCATGCGGCCCGGCGACGCGCCACATCACCTCGGAGAGGGCGAACAACCCGACCAGCACCGGGATCAGGGCCAGCCCGGCCGACAGCTCGTAGATGCCAAAATCGTAGCGCGTGACACCCGATATGGGATCCTGCCCGATCAGTGCCAGGAAGAGCCCGGAGGCCGTGCCGAAGATCCCCTTGATCGCGCTTTCGCGGGCCACCGAAACGATGCAGGTCAGCGCGAAGATGCCAAGCGCGAAATACTCGATTGGTCCGAAACGCAGTCCGAACCGTGCCAGCATCGGCGCGGCAACCACCAGGATGACGCAGGCGATGATGCCGCCCACGGCCGAACTGAGGGTTGCCCAGCCGAGTGCCAGGCCCGGCTGGCCGCCGCGCGCCATCGGATAGCCGTCGAACAGCGTCGCCGCCGATTGGGGCGTGCCCGGCGTGTTCAGAAGGATCGCCGGGATCGACCCGCCGTAGACCGATCCGCAATAGGTGCCCAGAAGCAGCGCGATGCTGGCCGTCTGGTCCAGAACGAACGTGAATGGGAGGATCACTGTGATGCCCAGCACCGAGCCAAGCCCGGGAATGGCACCGATCAGAATGCCGTAGAGCGTGCCGAGAGCGATCGCCAGAATGGCGTCGAACGAGGCCAGCATCCCCAGCGCGTCTATGATGGCTTGCGTTGTCATGGTTTCAGCCCCCCAGGTGCAGGAAGTCGGGCAGGGCGGTCATCTGCACCTCGAGCAGCACGGCAAAGACCAACCAGGTCAGTCCCGCGAAAACCAAGGTGGAGACCGCGATCACGACCGGGTTGCGATAACCGAAGGCCAAGCTGAAGACTGGCACAAAAGCCAGAAGCGGCAGCCAGAATCCCAGCCAGCCGAAGCCCACCAGAAACAGCGCGGTGAGACCGAAGCCCGCGACCAGCCGCCCGGACGCGATGCGCGCCAGCGGATTTGCCGCGCCCGCGCCGGAACGCAGGCCGACCAGTCCCTTGAGAGCGATCCCAAGTGCGCTGAGAGCGCCGATCGCAAGCCACAGCCGTGGCATGAGGCCGGCGTCATAAGCGACACCGCCGCCCATCCGGTAGCCGGCGGAGACCGTATAGAGATACAGTCCGACCGATCCCAGTGCCAGCACTGCACCCGACATGATGTTGGCGATGTCGCGGTTCATGCGCTCAGCCCCCGGTGAGATTGAGCGCCGCGATGATCTCGCTGTTGATGCGGGATTCCTCAGAGGCAAAAGCGTCGAAATCGGCGCCGCTGCGATAGACGGGCTTGCTGACCATCTTGGCCATCTCGGTCGCGTATTCCTCCGACTGCACGGCTGTCTCGCACGCGGCGGACAGCGCGGTCTGCGCGTCTTCGGGAATCCCCTTGGGCGCGATCACGCCACCCCACAGGCTGAACTCGTAATCGTAACCGGCCTCTTTGGCGGTGGGGGCGTCCGGCAGTTGCTCGACGCGCTCGGGCGCAAAGACGGCGACGGTCTTGACCTCTTTGCCGACAACCGAACTGGCCGCAATGATCGCCAGGTCGACATGCTTGCCAAGCGCACCCGTGATCGCCCCGGCATCGCCTTCCATCGGCACGTGACGCATCTCGACGCCGGCTTCCTTCAGGACCCGCACCATCGAGATGTGCGGCAAGCTGCCCGGTCCGGCCGAGCTGTAGGTCAACTCGCCCGGATGCGCCTTGGCATATTCGATCACTTCGGCGAAGTTTGAAAACTGCGAGTCCGTCGCCGTCGACAGCACCACGGGCGAGCTGAACGTCTGGCAGATATAGGTATAGGATCCGAGGTCGTAGTTCAGCTTGCGCAGATGCGGCTGGATCGACAGCGGTGCGGCGGGGATCATCGCGATCGTGTAGCCGTCGGGGCGCGCGCGCGCGACATCGGTCATGCCGATGGTCCCCGCCGCGCCGTTCTTGTTCACGACGACGATCTTTTCGCCGAGGGTCTTTTGCATTTCGGCGGCAGTGATGCGGCCCATCGTATCGGTGATGCCGCCTGCACCATAGGGCACGATCATCGTCACCGTCTTGCTGGGATAGTCTGCTGCCGTCGCGGAAGTCGCAACGCCAAGCATCAACAGGCCAAGGGCGGCCTTCACTGGATAGTTCATGTATTCCTCCTCCTACGTGGTTGGGTTACCCCGATTGGGCCGATCCTCCGGACCCGATGACTTCGTTATGCGATCCTCGCGTTTGAGTTCACTTCCGTTTCGGCAAGGGACTCGCTGCGGTAAATTTGCCGTAGATGCACTTCGTCCGGGCCGTCGGCGATCCGGAACATTCGCGCATAGACAAAGGCATGGTGAATCAGGTGGTCGTCGCTGCCGCCGGCCGCCCCGAAAACCTGAATGGCGCGATCCGCGATCTCTTGCAGCATCCTCGGCACACTGACCTTGACCATGGAAACATCGCGCCAGCTGGCTTTGAACCCCTGTTGGTCGAGCAACGCGGCCGCCCGCAGAACGAACAGGCGGTTCTGCTCGATGGCGATGCGCGCTTCGGCAATCCACTGCTGGATGGTTCCGTAGGTATCCAGCGTCTGACCGAATACCCGGCGCGACAAACTGCGCTGCTTCATCAGGTTCAGCAGCATCTCGCCCAAGCCGATACAGCGCATCGCGTGATGAATGCGCGCGGGCCCGAGACGGACCTGTGCGGCGGCGAATCCGCGCCCTTCCTCGCCCAGAAGGTTGGTGACCGGAACCCGTACGTTTTCAAACAGAATCTCGCCGATCGGTGCGGCGTGATCGTTCCATCCGAGGAACCGCAACTCGCGTTCGACGGAGATGCCGGGCGTACTGGCAGGCACCAGAACCATGGAATGCTGCGCATTTCTTGCCGCCTGAGGGTTCGTCACTCCCATGACGACGTGAAACCCGAGGTCGGGCGCGGCGCCGCCGGTAATGTACCACTTGCGTCCGTTGATGACATACTCGTCGCCCTCGCGGTCGATCGACGTGGCGATATTGGTGGCGTCCGAGGATGCTACCGCCGGCTCCGTCATCGAGAAAGCCGAAGTCGTTTCGCCCGCCAGCAGGGGATCGAGGAATTCGCGCCTTTGGTCCGGGGTTGCCAGCGCGTTGACCATCACCATGTTCGGCAGGTCGGGCGCATGGCAGTTGAAGACCTGCGACGCCCACGGCAGGCGCCCGGCCAGTTCGGCAATCGGGGCGAAATCGAGATTGCTCATCCGGGTTCCCGGCGCGTTGTGAGGCAATTCGGCGATACCCATGTTCCACAGGCCCTGCCTGCGCGCCTCGTCCCGCAACTCGTCAACAAAGGCCGGCGTTCTTTCCCCGCGCGCGGTCGAACGCATCCATTCGGCCTGTCGCGGCAGAATGCGGTCGCGATAGAAATCGGCGACGCTGCGCTGCATGTCCTTGCCTTGATCCGAAAACCGCAGGTCGATCACCTCAGGCCTCCTGTGCGGCGAGCGCTTCCGCCTTCTTCAGCGTCCGCTTGGCGATGTTGATCTGGTGGATCTGACTTGTCCCTTCATAGAGCCGGAACAGCCTGGCATCGCGGTAAAGTCTCTCGATGCAACTGTAGTCCGCGACATATCCCGAACCACCGAAGACCTGCACGGCCCTGTCGGCCACCCGTCCGCACGCTTCGGACGCATGGTATTTGCAGATCGACGCCTCCATGATCACATTTTCTCCGGCATCCCACCGCCGCGCGGTTTCCAATATCAACGCCCGCGCGGTATGCACGTCGGTCTGACTGTCGGCGATCAACGCCTGCACGAGCTGGAAGTCCCCAATGCGGCGGCCGAATTGACGACGCGCCAGCGCGTGGCCGACCATTTCGTCCAGCATCCGGATTGCCGACCCCGTGCACAGGGCCGCCAGATTGATGCGCTGCTTGTTCAGCGCCTTCATCATGGTTTCGAAGCCCTTGCCTTCAACGCCTCCCAGGAGGTTTTCGACGGGGACCCGGCAGTCCTTTAGATAGACCTCAGATACCGGGGAGCCTTCCTGTCCCATCTTGCGGTAGGGCGCGCCCGCGCTCAGCCCCGGTGTGCCGCGCTCAACCAGGAACGCGCTCAGCGCCTTCGCGCCGCGCTCGGCCTGGTCGGTTCGCGCTATGACGGTGAAGAGATCGGCTATCGGCGCATTGGTGATGAATACCTTGGTGCCGTTGAGAACGTAGCTGTCGCCGTCCCGCACCGCCGTGGTCGACATGGCGATGGCGTCGGATCCGGCGTCGGGTTCGGTGATCGCCATGCAGCTGGTCAGCTCTCCTGTGGCCAGCCTGGGCAGATAGCGTGCCTTTTGCGCGTCGGTCCCGTCTTGAACCAGACCTTCGACGCCAATGCCGGTGTTGGTCCCGAACCGGGCCCGGAATGCGGTCGAACTCTGTGCGATTTCCATATCGGCGAGGGCGAGCTGTTCCATCGACAGGCCCGCCCCACCGAATTCGCGCGGAATAATCCAGCCGAAAAAGCCCTGACTGCGCATTTGCTGCACGAGGTCCTCGGGCACCTCATCTGTCTCGGCGACGCGCGCCTCGTTGGGGATGGCGACTGTTTTGACCCAACTCCGGAGGTTTGCCAGCAGGTGATCGAACTCAGATCTCGACGGTTGCATCTTTCCCTCACGAATCGATTCAGCGGAACTATTTCTTATTTAGTTTTATATAATGAAATTTTCAATCGAAAATTTTTCTTATATGACGATCTGACGCTACCGATGGCCCCGCAGCGGGGCGGGCCAGCAATCCATGATGCGCCTGAACGGAGGCCGCGCGAGCATCGGGTGGCCCGGACATGAAGCCGCCGATCTGCTGCCGCAGGCAAAAAGCCGGCGCCAGGTTCGATCGGATGTGCCGGCCCGGTCCTCTTGCCGCCACCGTGGGAACAGCAAGACCTGCGCCGCCCCCGTCGATCCGGGGGCGGCGGCCTGTCCGTATTTTCCGGCTTGCGCTCAGCGGAACGCCGGTTCTTTCAGCCTGCCGAGGCTTCGCGGCAGCCGGCCATTTATGGGCTGCGGGAATTTGGGCTTCCGCTTCTCCTGGAATGCGGCGACGCCCTCCTTGCCATCCGACAGGCTGAGCTCGAGCATAAGGCGGCTGTCCAGTTGATGTGCCTCCATCGGGTGGCTTGCCCCGCTCGCCTGCCACAGCAATTGCCGGTTGGCGGCAATGGAAAGCGGTGATGTGTCTGACGTGAAGCGGCGCGCGGTTGCCATCGCTTCGGTAAGCAGATCTTCGGGTGCCGTCACTTTCTGCGCAAAGCCGGCGTCCAGAAGCTCTTCGCTGGACAGGATGTCGCCGGACAGAACCCAATCCAGTGCGCGGCTCATGCCCACCAGCCTTGGCAGGAACCAACTGGAGCAGGCCTCGGTGCAGATGCCCAGCCGGGAAAAGACAAAGCCGACCCGCGCATTGCTGGACACGATGCGGGCATCCATCGGCAAGGTCATCGTCGCACCGATCCCGACCGCAACCCCGTTCAGCGCCCCGATGACCGGCTTGGTCATCCGGAAGATACGAAGCGTTACGAGGCCGCCGGAATCGCGGATGTCCGCCGCATTGGGCCCCAGCGGATCGACGGCCTCATCCAGGCCAAACACATTTCCTTCGACCGACAGATCCATGCCGGCGCAGAAAGCGGGCCCATCCCCGGTCACGATGACGGCGCGAACGCCATCGTCATCCTCGGCGGTGTCAAGGGCACGGACGATTTCGCGGCCCATCTCCAAGGTGAACGCATTGAGCTTCTGCGGGCGGAAAAGCGTGACAATCGCAATGTTGCCGGCCACTTCGTATTTCAGGGTTTCAAATCCCATTTCTTCCTCCAGTTACATTTCGAGCGCGTCCCGAAAGTGGCCGGGGTCCGCCGAGCATCGGCGGGCATCGATACAGGCGCGTCCTGCCTGGCAATGATCCCGCCCGCGATTCCCCGTCGGCTACGCTTTGGGGCGTGATAACCAAATTTCGCAAAAAGTAAAATAAAAATGCACAAAAATTCTACTATATAAAATTCACCTTGCGCGGAGACGAGAATTTCTGCTACGAAGGGCGCTGTCAGGCTTACGGCCGAGCGCGACCGGCGTCAGTCGTGTCAAGTGGAAAGAAGTGGGTGTGTCCGGCGGCCGGGCGCCCGAGGGTGCGGAGGGAGAAAGGCGATGGTTTCGAGCATAGCCATTATCGGGGCCGGCACGATGGGGGCCGGAATCGCGCTAAATGCGGCCCGTCATGGCTTTGATGTGGTGTTGCTGGACCGGACGCAAGATTCTCTGAACCGCGCCGGGCAGAAAATTGCCAAACAATTACAGCGCCATGAACAGAATGGCGTTCTCGACCGCACGCAGGCATTCCGTTGCAGGTCCCGCATGCGTCTCACGACGGATATCGCCGAAATCAGGGAGGCAGACATCGTTGTCGAGGCTGTCTTCGAGGATCTGGCGGTCAAAATGAACCTGCTTCGGGATATCCGTGCCTATTGCGCCGAAGGCGCGGTCGTCGCGACCAATACAAGCGCGCTGAGGGTTTCAGAACTGGCGAAGGCCGTCGCGCATCCCGGCAACTTACTGGGTATGCATTACTTTTCCCCGGCGGACACGTCGCCGGTCGTCGAGCTCGTGCAGGGTGAAAAGACCAGTCCGAAGGCATTGGAAATCGCAACCGCCTTTCTGGAGGCAACCGGTCGCCGCATCCTCCGCTGCAAGGACGCGCCGGGCTTTGCCATCAACCGGTTCTTCGTGCCGTTTCTGAATGCGGCTGCGGAGGTTGTCCATCAAGGGGGGGGCACGATCCGCCAGGTCAATGAGGTCGGGCGCGATCTGGTTGGCAGCCAGGTGGGGCCGTTTGAGGTCATGAACCTCATCAAGCCGGAGATCGCCCGGAATGCGATGGCGAACCTCACCGAGCTCGGGGCATTCTATACGGTATCGCAGGGGCTGATCGACCTGGTGGAGCGTGGGGGGCTTTGGGACGTTGAGAGCGGCGGGCCGTCCAATGCCAACGAGGACTCGATCCGGGAGCGGCTTCTAGAGGCGATCGCGGTGCCGGCGGAAGAAGTCCGCCGGTGCGGGATCGCCGACCCGGAGGAAATAGATCGCAGCGCGGTGATCGCCCTGCGATGGAGCCGGGGCCCTTATCAGATCCTCGCCGAAAATCCGGCCCGACCGGAAGGTCAGCAAGTCTTCGACCGGGTGCGGCCAAGGTACGGAGAAGCTTGAGCAATGGAATCACGAAAGCGTTCTGTATCCATTCTGGCCGGCATGCGGACGCCAATCGGCGTAATCGGCGGAAGTCTGAGCAGCCCTGTCCCCGCTGAACTCGGGCGTATCCGATCGGAGCGACGGGAGCGATCCTGGTCGTAAAACTCGTTCACGAATTGTCTTGCCGCCGTGGCGGTCTCGGGCTGGCCACAATGTGTATCGGCGGCGGGCAGGGCATCGCGCTCGCCATCAAGGTTCCAGGCGGAACGAATGGGCAAAGGAAAACCCAATGAGAACTCGGATTACAGATCTGTTCGGCATCCAGCACCCGATCCTGCAAGGCGGGATGCACTATGTCGGCTTCGCAAAGCTGGCCGCTGCAGTTTCCAATGCCGGCGGGCTCGGGACGATCACCGGGCTGACCCAGAGAACTCCGGCCAATCTGGCCAATGAAATCGCCCTGTGCCGGGACCTGACCGACAAGCCCTTCGCGGTGAACCTTACGTTTCTGCCGATCGTCAATGAACCGGATTATCCCGGATATATCCAGGCGATCATCGATGGCGGGGTGAAAATCGTCGAAACGGCCGGCAACAATCCGGCGAAATGGCTGCCAATGCTCAAGGACAACGGCATCAAGGTCATTCACAAGTGCACGACCGTCAGGCACGCGCTCAAGGCGCAAAGCATCGGCGTCGATGCGTTGTCGATCGATGGCTTTGAATGCGGCGGACATCCGGGTGAAGACGATATTCCGAACATGATCCTGCTGCCCCGAGCCGCGGACGAGCTGGATATTCCGTTTGTCGCGTCCGGCGGCATGGCGGATGCCCGGTCTCTGGTCGCCGCCCTCGCGATGGGGGCCGAGGGCATGAATATGGGGACACGCTTTGTCGCGACGCAGGATGCTCCGGTGCACGACAACGTCAAACAGGCGATCCTGGCCGCAAGCGAGCTGGATACGCGACTGATCATGCGCCCGCTGCGTAATACCGAACGGGTTCTGAACAACGACGCCGTCAAACGCGTCATTGAAAAAGAGGCGGCTCTGGGGCGCGATCTCACCTTCGGGGACATCGCTGCAGACGTTGCCGGCGTTTACCCCAAAGTCATGATCGAAGGCCAGATGAACGCGGGGGCCTGGTCTTGCGGCATGGTCGCCGGGCTCGTCTATGATATTCCGACCGTGAAGGATCTGGTCGAGCGGATCATGCGGGAGGCTGACAGTATCATCAACGACCGGCTGCGGCGCATCTCGGCACAGGGGTGATTGGGGTGTCCTCTTGATTTTCTGACCGTGCCAGGTCTGCTCGGGGCTGATCCGGCGGCGCCGGCAGGTAATGGCGCGCGGGTTTGTGTCGGTCGGTAGCTCTCGCCGTTCATCTTGAGGATGTCGACGTGGACCGCAAGTCGATCGAGGGGAGCGCCGGTGAGGCGCCCGGTGCCGAAGGTTTCGGTCCATTCGTTGAAGTGCCGGTTGCCGGTGATAGTGTAAGCGCTACGCTCGTAACGCTGGGGGATCATCTCCAACGGCAGGTCGACGCCGGTCGATCCAATCGTGAGCGGCACAAGCTCCGGCACCTGCATCGTGTTGCGCCTGGGGGTCGCCCTGACGCCGAAGCTGTCCTGCCCGGGTGATTGCCGCGAGGATTCATGTCGTTCATCTTGCAGAGCTTTCGTCAGATCCTGGCGCTCCGCAGTCGGAGCGCGTTGATCACCACCGAGATCGAGGAGGCGCTCATCGCGAAGGCGGCGAACATCGGGCTGACGAGGATACCGAGGACCGGGAACAGCACGCCCGCCGCGACCGGGACGCCTGCGGCGTTGTAGATCAGCGCGAAGAACAGGTTCTGGCGGATGTTGCGCATCGTCGCGCGGGCCAATTTGCGGGCGCGGACGATCCCGTCGAGATTGCCCTTGACGAGCGTGAAGCCCGCGCTTTCGATCGCGACATCGGCGCCGGTGCCCATCGCGATGCCGACATCGGCCTGCGCCAGCGCGGGCGCGTCGTTGACACCGTCGCCGGCCATCGCGACCTTGGCGCCGCCATCCTGCAACTCCTTGATGATGCGGGCCTTGTCCTCGGGCAGAACGTCGGCGCGGATCTCGTCGATGCCGAGACGTCCGGCCACGGCTTTCGCCGTACGCTCGTTGTCGCCGGTGGCCATGATGATGCGGAACCCAAGATCATGCAGCGCCTTCAGCGCGGCGGGCGTGGTTTCCTTCACCGGATCGGCGACGCTGACGAGTCCGGCAATATGGCCGTTCACCACCACGAACATCACGGTCTCGCCTTCGTCGCGGCGGAGGTTTGCCTTTTCGGCCAGCGCAGCCGCCTCGAGACCCATCTCCTGAACGAGTTTCAGATTGCCGAGCGCAACGGGTTTCCCGTCGACCTTGCCCTTTACTCCCTTGCCGGTCACCGCCTCGAAATCCCGGGCCTCGGTCATCTCGATGCCAGTATCCTCTGCCCCCCTGACGATCGCCTCGGCCAGCGGATGTTCCGAGCCGCGCTCGAGCGAGGCGGCAAGACGCAGCACCTCAGCCTTGTCATGGCCCTTCTCGGGAAAGACGCCGACGAGCCTCGGCTTGCCTTCCGTCAGCGTTCCGGTCTTGTCGACGATGAGCGTGTCGACCTTCTCGAACCGTTCCAGCGCCTCGGCATTCTTGATCAGGACGCCCGCCTGGGCGCCGCGTCCCGTGGCGGTCATGATCGACATCGGCGTGGCGAGCCCCAGGGCACAGGGACAGGCGATGATCAGGACCGCCACGGCCGCGATGAGTGCGTAGGAAAGTGCCGGCGCCGGCCCCCAGAGAGCCCAGCCGATAAACGACAGAACCGCGATACCGATCACCGCCGGCACGAAGATGCCCGCGACCTTGTCGGCGTATTTCTGGATCGGTGCCCGGCTTCTTTGCGCATTCGCCACCATCTCGACGATCTGGTTCAGCATCGTGTCGGCCCCGACGCGGGTCGCTTCCATGATCAGGCTTCCGGTGCCGTTGATCGTGGCGCCGGTGACGACATCGCCCGCGACCTTCTCGACAGGGACCGGCTCGCCGGAGATCATCGACTCGTCGATCGAGGATCGGCCCTCGACCACCACGCCATCGACGGGCACCTTGTCGCCGGGGCGGATGCGCAGCCGGTCGCCGACCCCGACATGCTCCAGGGGCACTTCCTCCTCGCTGCCGTCGTCGCGGAGGACGCGGGCGGTCTTGGCCGCCATGTCCAGAAGCGCGCGGATCGCCTTGCCGGTGCCCTCGCGGGCGCGCAGTTCCATGACCTGTCCCAGAAGCACGAGCGTCACGATCACCGCGGCGGCCTCGAAATAGACGCCGACATGGCCTGCGGCATCGCGAAATCCGTCCGGGAAGATTCCTGGCACGAGCACAGCGACGACGCTGAACGTCCATGCCGCGGTCACACCCATGGCGATCAGGCTGAACATGTTGAGGTGCATCGTCCT
Organism: Defluviimonas sp. SAOS-178_SWC; assembly: GCF_039830135.1. Classification (NCBI taxonomy): domain Bacteria; kingdom Pseudomonadati; phylum Pseudomonadota; class Alphaproteobacteria; order Rhodobacterales; family Paracoccaceae; genus Albidovulum; species Defluviimonas sp. SAOS-178_SWC. Next base: position 1,299,986 of record NZ_CP156081.1, read on the forward strand.
GAACGACGTCCAGCCGCGCAGGAGGAACGGCCAGCCGCACCACAGAACCACAGGTGTCCCAAGCGCGAATTCAATCCAGAGCGTCGCGCGCTCTCCGAAGAGCTCGCGCACGCCGCCAAGCCCGAGATACGGCCCCATCGTCAGCACCAGCAAAGGAACGGTCAGGACGACTCCCACCCAGAACCTGCGAGTAAAGTCCAACAGTTCAGGGTTCGGCCCTTCGGCTTCCATCGCGGCGGATTCGAGCTCCAGCCCCATGCCGCAGATCGGACAGGAGCCGGGATGGGTCTGGCGCACTTCCGGATGCATCGGGCAGGTATAGACCGGCCCGGCATAGTTGGCGGGAACCGCGTCGTAGCTGCCCTTCGTCGCGTCCGGCTCGGCGTGACGATGGCCGTGATGCGGAGTGGCTTCGCCTTCTGGCACCAGGTGCATGTTGCATTTCGGACAATCGCCCGGTTCCGGGCGCCGGATCTCGGGATGCATCGGACAGGTGTAGACGGTGCCCTCAAAACCCGGTGGGACGGTGTCATCGGAAACGGCGGTATGGCCGCGATGTGAATGGCTCTCGTTCATTCGGGTGTCCTTTCGCGTCGTTCCCTGCGACCGTAGTGCTTCCAGCAACTGGAAGGTCAAGGCCCTTCCGCAACCGCTTTCATCCCGCCGGCAAGTATCCCGGCGATGCCGATCGCGTTGGTCGGATGCGGGATGGAATCCGTGCTGACGATCCGCGCGGCGCCGGCGCGGCGGATCGCCTCTTCCGCTTCGTCCGCGAAGACGGCGTGGATCACGACGCAGATCGCAGGCGGCATATCGAGGGCACGAAGCTGTTCGAGTGTCTGGATCAATGTGCGGCCGGAGGAGGCGATGTCGTCGAGGATCACCGGCCTCCCCTGCCGGAGAACGGCACTGTCGGGCAGGCTGATCTCGACCTGGCGGTCGCCAGAGCGGTGCTTGGTCAGCACTTCGTACGGGCGGCCGGCCCGCTGCGCGACCTCGGCCACCCACTGCCGGCTTTCGCCGTCGGGGCCGAGGAGGACCGCATCGGGCACGTTCTCTGCGATCCACGTCGCGAGAAGAGGGGCGGTGGCGACGCGGCGCGCGGGGATGCGGAACAGGTTAGAAAGGCTGGGATTCCGGTGCAGGTGGGGGTCGGCTGTCAACAGCCAATCAAAACAGTCATCGAGGAAGGCGGCGAAGATCGGGGCGCTCACCGCCTCGCGCGGGTGGAACCGCGCGTCCTGGCGCATGTATCCGAGATAGGGCGCGACAAGGCCCACGCGCGCGGCGCCGAGTTCGCGCGCCGTCGCCGCGACGAAGCGCAGCGGCAAGGCAAGCCGGTCGGGGTCGCGCAACGTGGCGAGGATGGCAACGTCGCGCCCGGAAGGATCGCCGCCGAGCGTCACGAGGGTTTCGCCGTCGGGAAAGCGGTGCAGGCCGACCGGCTGGATTTCGGCGCCGGTTGCGGCGGCCATGCCGCGTGCCAGCGGCTCCATGCCGGGAAAGGGGGCAAGGATTTGTATCATCCGTCCTCCACGATCGCGAAGAGGCCGGTCTGCGCGTCAGCATAGGACCGGGCGTATTCCAGTTCCCCCAGGGTTTCGGCATGGATCTCAAACAGTGGCCTTCCGGGGTCGATCCGGTCGCCGACGCGGGCCAGAAGGCGCAAACCCGCGAGCTTCTGGCGTGGCGCCCCGGCAAGTTTCGCAATGCGCGCGATGCGGCGGTTGTCGATGGCGGTGAGATGTCCCGTGGTGCCGGCCGTCACCACCGCATGATACCGCGCCTCGCCCGGCTCGCTGAAGCCGCCCTGGGCCTCGCAGATGGCCATGAACTTCGCCTCGGCGGCACCCCCGTCGAGAAGCCGCTCCGCCGCCGCGCGCCCGCATTTTGTCTCCGCTCCGGGGGCGAGGTCCAGCAGCGCCCCGGCAAGGTCGAGCGCTCGGTCGCGCAGATCGGCGGGGGCATCCTTGTCGCGGCGCAGCACCGCCAGAACGTCCTGCGCCTCAAGCGCCGGCCCGATCCCGCGCCCGACCGGCGCGGTGCCGTCGCTCTGGTGGATCGAAAGCGTCAGGTCGATCGCCTCGCCCACGGCCCTGAGCCGCGTTTCAAGCGCGGTGGCGCTGTCTGCGGAACGGACTTTGGCCGTGGGACCGACCGGAACGTCGATCAGGACGCGCCTCGCCCCCACGGCCGCCTTCTTCGACAGCACGCTGGCAACGAGCTGCCCGTCGCTGTCGAAATCGAGCGGCCGTTCGATCCGGATCAGCAGGTCATCGGCCGGGCTGAGCGCGAGGTTGCCGCCCCAGACGATGCAGCCGCCCTCGGCTTCGACCACGCGTCGCAGCGCGGGGATGTCGAGCGCGACCGGCGCCATCACCTCCATCGTGTCCGCCGTCCCGGCGGGCGAGGTGATCGCGCGCGACGATGTCTTTGGGATCATCAGGCCGGCGGCCGCGACGATCGAGACGACGATGGGCGTCGTGCGGTTGCCGGGAAGACCGCCGACGCAGTGCTTGTCGAAGACCTCGGCCCCGCCCCAGTCCAGCGTCTCGCCCGCCGCCTGCATGGATCGGGTCAGTACGATGGTTTCGGCGATGGAAAGCCGTTCGCCGGCGCAGGCGGTGATGAAGGCGGCAAGGTCGAGGTCGGAGAGCCTGTGGTCGAGCACGTCGAGAATGATGGCGTCGAACTGGTCCTGTCCCAAGGTCTCGCCGTAGACCTTGGCGCGGATCGCCGAGACGGAGGCCGGCGGCTCGGGGTGGGAAAAGCTGGCGCGGTCGCCCGGTTCGGGTTGCAGGATCGCCCAGGCCTCTTCCGAGAGCGCGGCGGTATCCGCCGGCAGCCAGTCGCCATCGGTCAGCACGTTCAGCGTGGCGATGATCGAGCGGCCGCCCAGGGTTACCTCGATCCGGGTCAGGGCGGCAAAGCCCTCGGCCCGGCAGACATGACAGTCCTCGCGCATGAAGACTACGGGCTGCCGGTAGGTGTCGATCCCGGCGCGGGTGAGGGGGAGGGTGTTGTCGATCGTCGTCATTCGGGATTGTCCAGCCGGATCGTCTCGATGTGCTCGGGCGCGCGCATCCAGTTCATGAGTTCGTCCGCGTCGGCGTGGCATGAAAACGCCTCTAGCTGGATCACCTCGGGGCGGATCGGGAAATCCCGTCCAAACATGCGCAATCTCCTCTGGTCGGCGCCGGAGAACGGCCGCGGCGGCTGCATCAGCGCGTCGTTCTGCCGCCCGAGATCGCCGCTGAACAGAACCGTCGTTCCGTGCCGGCTGAGCCGGATTTGCGCGGCGCCAGGAAGATGGCCTGCCGGGATGAACTCGACGCGGACGCCGTCGCCGAGATCGACGGGCGTCCTGAACGGGATCACGCGCAGCCACTCCAGCGCCGCCGCGGCATCGGCGCGTGTATTTGGCGGCGTCAGTTTCTTGAGTTTGGAATGCCCGTGCTTGCGGGCACATCGCGCCCCTTCTTCGTGAGTATGTCCGCTGTCGGGCAGGTAGCCGGAATGATCGAGATGGGCATGGCTCAGAAGCACCGTGTCGATCGTGGAGGGGCGCACCGGGAACGGCTTGCGGTTGCGGTCCCTCAGCGTCTTGAACCCCTGGAAGAGGCCGCAATCGACCAGGATACGGCGGTCCCCGACTTCGATCAGATAGCGCGAGCCGGTCCCGCTCCCGGCCGCGCCGAGGAAGCGGAGTGTCGGACTGGTTTGCTTTGGCATGGTCCCGATCCTGTCCCTTATATGGGCATCCGGTCAGGGCGGCACCACCATCTGATAGCCTTTGCCTTTGACAGATATTATACCGGGTTCGCCCCGTGTCGCAGCGTCGATCATCCAAGCCTTCGGCTCGGTGCGGCCCGAGACGAAGAGCTTCCTGTCGTCATCGGCCAAGCCGATCCCGTGGACCTCGCCGCCGATGTCGAAGCTCCGAAGCGTCTTTCCATTGCCACGCGGCTGTTCCTGAACCGTGCCGGCAACTGGCTTTTGCACCGCCACATGCTGACCCACGCGGCGTCAGGGATGATGACCTGGCTTTCAGGGCACGCCATCCTTCGTGACCGGCGGTGGTCTCGTCCCTGGTCTCGCGGATCGGCCGCAACTGGAAGAATACCTGGCGAAGGCGCGCGACTGGTTCCGAATGCCAGTCGCGCGGCCAGCCGTTGTCTAGGCAGCGACGATAGCGGTTGCATCGTAGCCCGCCTTCTTGATCGCCAGGACAACCGCTTCATCGCCGAGCGCGCTCTCGACCGAGACGACCCGCGCGTTCAGGTCGCACTCCACTCGGGCCGAAGGTTCAACGGCAGTGACGGCATTGCGGATCGCCGCGGTGCAGTGTCCGCAACTCATTTCGGGAACATCGAACCTGGTCATGGGAACCTCCTTCTTGCGAATCCCGCTGTCGCACGTTCCGGCGCGGGAAGGTCAAGAGGCCGTCTTCGCCAAAAAGATTCGCGGCAGTGCTTGACCTTCCAGTTGGTGGAACCATTACGTGGACGCCGATGTAGATGCGGAGTCGCCAAATGCCAGAGCTGAGATCGGTCAACCTGTCCATCGAGGGCATGACCTGCGCCTCATGTGTCGGGCGCGTGGATCGCGCGCTGCGGGCCGTTCCGGGGGTTGCAGATGTCGCGGTCAATCTGGCGAGCGAATCCGCAAGACTGTCGCTCGACCCGTCGGTGCGGGTCGCCGACGTTTCCGAGGCGCTTTCGGCCGCGGGCTATCCGGCGCGGACGAACAAGGTGATCCTCACCGTCGAATCGATGTCCTGCGCGTCCTGCGTGGGGCGGGTGGACCGGGCGCTTGCGGCGGTGCCGGGCGTTCTCGACGTCAACGTCAATCTTGCCGCCGAGACCGCGACGGTGAGCTATCTCGAAGGTGCGGTCACGATGGCCGACCTTCTCGCGGCGGCGCGTGACGCGGGCTATCCTGCCACGGTCGCCGACGCGGCGAAAGCCGAGGATCGCAGCGACCGCAAGGAGGCCGAGGCGCGTAGCTACGCCCGCCGCATGGCCGTTGCCGCCGCCCTCGCCCTGCCGGTCTTCCTTTTGGAGATGGGCGGTCACCTGATCCCCGGCTTTCATGGCCTGATCGGCAGGACAATCGGGCATCAGACGAGCTGGGTCATTCAGTTCATCCTGACTTCGGTCGTGCTGTTCGGACCCGGGCGCGGGTTCTACGCCAAGGGGTTCCCGGCGCTCCTCAAGGGGGCGCCGGACATGAACAGCCTCGTCGCGCTCGGCACCGCCGCCGCCTATGCCTTTTCGGTGATCGCCACCTTCGCGCCGGCCCTGCTGCCCGAGGGCGTGCGCGCCGTCTATTTCGAGGCGGCGGCGGTGATCGTCGTGCTGATCCTCCTTGGCCGCTATCTCGAGGCGTGCGCCAAGGGGCGCACCGGCGCAGCGATCCAGAAGCTCCTCGGCCTTCAGGTTCGCACCGCAAGGGTGGAACGCAATGGCGCGGCGGTCGAACTTCCCATCGACGATATCGTGGTGGGTGACGTGCTGATCGTGCGTCCGGGCGAGCGCATCGCGGTGGACGGCGAGGTGATCGACGGAAACAGCCATGTCGACGAAAGCATGATCACCGGAGAGCCGGCTCCCGTCGCCAAGAGCCGGGGCGCGGCGGTGACCGGCGGCACGGTGAACGGCGCGGGCAGCTTCCGCTTCCGTGTCACGCGGGTCGGGGCGGAGACGACGCTGGCGCAAATCATCCGCATGGTCGAGGAGGCGCAGGGCGCCAAGCTGCCCATTCAGGGCCTGGTGGACCGGATCACGCTCTGGTTCGTTCCGGCCGTTCTTGGGGCGGCCGCGCTGACGGTTCTTGTCTGGCTTCTTATCGGGCCGACCCCGGCGCTGTCGCTCGCGCTGGTCGCGGGGGTTTCGGTTCTGATCATCGCCTGCCCCTGTGCGATGGGGCTGGCCACGCCCACCTCGATCATGGTCGGCACCGGGCGTGCGGCGGAACTCGGCGTTCTTTTCCGCAAGGGCGACGCGCTTCAGGAACTGTCGTCGGTCAGGGTCGTCGCCTTCGACAAGACCGGCACGCTGACGCTCGGCCGGCCGGAACTGACCGACCTGATCCCGGCGCCGGGTTTTTCGCGGGGCGATATCCTGCCGCTGATTGCCGCTGTCGAACAGGCGTCGGAGCATCCCGTTGGCGAAGCCATCCTGCGCGCCGCCCGCGCCGCCGGCATGACCGTGCCGGCGGTGGCGGATTTCAGCTCGGTCACCGGCCACGGCGTCCGGGGAACGGTTGGGGGCCGCACCGTCGCGGTCGGCGCCGACCGGCTCATGACGCGCGAGGGGGTGGACATCTCCCTGTTGACCCGTGAGGAGGCCAGGCTCGCGGGTGAGGGCAAGACGGCGCTCTTCGCCGCCATCGACGGCCGCCTCGCCGCCGCGATCGCCGTGTCCGACCCGGTGAAGCCCACCACCGGGGCCGCCATCGCGGCGCTGCACGCCCGGGGCCTCAAGGTCGCGATGATCACCGGAGACAAGCGCGCGACCGCCGAGGCCATCGGCCGCGCGATCGGCATCGACACGATCGTCGCCGGGGTCCTGCCGGATGGCAAGGTCGCGGCGCTCGATGAGTTGCGCGGCGACGGCAAGCTCGCGTTCGTCGGTGACGGGATCAACGACGCGCCCGCGCTTGCCCATGCCGATGTCGGCATCGCTATCGGCACCGGCACTGACGTGGCCATCGAATCCGCCGATGTCGTGCTGATGTCCGGCGATCTCGCCGGCGTCGTCAACGCCTTCGAGGTGTCGCGCCGCACGATGCGCAACATCGGCGAAAACCTGTTCTGGGCGTTCGGCTACAACACCGCGCTGATCCCGGTGGCGGCAGGGGCGCTCTACCCGGCCTTCGGACTTTTGCTGTCGCCGGTCCTTGCCGCAGGGGCAATGGCATTGTCATCGGTCTTCGTCCTGACAAACGCGCTCCGCCTTCGCCGGATCGCGCCGGCCATGCGGGAAGAGCCCGGCGTGGCGGCGATAGGCCCCGAACTGGCTGTGGCCGCCGCAGAATAAGACGGGAGATCGATATGAACATCGGAGACGTTTCACGACTGTCGGGACTACCTGCAAAGACCATCCGGTATTACGAGGATATCGGCCTTGTCGAGCCCCTGCGCAGCAGCAACGGCTATCGGGCCTTCAGGGAAAGCGACCTCCACAAGCTTGCCTTTCTCGGGCGGGCGCGGTCGCTCGGCTTCACCATTGACGACTGCCGCAACCTCCTGACGCTCTACGAGGATCGCGACCGGGCCAGCGCCGATGTCCGGCAGATCGCGCGCGCGCACCTTGACCGGATCGATGAGAAACTGGCGGAACTTGCCGCGATGCGCGCGACGCTTTCCCATCTCGTCGAGGCCTGCGCCGGCGATCACCGGCCCGACTGCCCGATCCTCGCGGATCTGGCTGCAAACCGATCCGAAAATCCTGACGGCGGACCCTTGGACTAGGGGCCGGGTTCACCTGAAAAGGCGGGTCGAGGGCGCTCGGACACGCCTCGCCCCAAAACCGGAATGTTCTGCGTGGCAAAGACGATGCCCATCCTGGATGCCATCGATCTCGACCGCGCCAAGAACCGGTCATCGCCTTCAGGACGGGCGCAGTGCCCCGAGCAACGCCTTTGAGCCCGGTCCGCACGGGCGCTGCTGCACCAAGGTCCGGAGCTATAGTGGGGTGAACACGATGCCGGCGGGACGCATGGACGCGCCGGCACTGCACGGTCTCCAGTGCCGGCACACAAGTGCGCAGCGGCAATCCCATCCGGGTTTCCAGGACCGATCCAGCATCAGCCGGTGCGGGAGAGTTCGGCCGCGATGATCATGCGCTGGATGTCGCTCGTGCCCTCATAGATTCGGCAGATACGCGCGTCGCGATATATCCGCTCGACCGCGAAGTCCTTGAGGTAGCCGTAGCCACCATGGACCTGGATCGCCTCCGAGGCGACCCATTCGGCACTCTCGGAAGCGTAGAGCTTGGCCATCGCCGCCTCGGTCTTGCAGGCCTGCCCGGCATCGCGCAGGCGTGCGGCATGGTGCAGGTAGCAGCGCGCGGTTTCGACCTTCATGCGCATGTCGGCAAGCCGGAAGCCCACGGCCTGATGCTCGACGATCCGCTTGCCGAACGTGCGCCGTTCGAGCGCATAGGCATGGGCGTGGTCGAAGGCCGCCCTTGCAAGACCGACCGACTGCGCCGCGATCCCGAGCCGACCGAGCTCGAGCGTGCCCATCGCCAGCGCGTAACCGCCGCCGACCGTCCCGAGGATATGGTCGTCGGGCACGAAGACATCCTCAAGGCCCACCTGGCAGGTCTCGGAGACCGAAAGACCAAGCTTGTCCTCGACCCTGAGAACACTGTAGCCCGGCGACGACGGCGGAACCAGGAAGGCGGTGATGCGGCGGCGCGGATCCTCGTTCACGACCGTGGCGAAGATAATGGCGACGTCGGCGGACTTGCCGTTCGACATGAACTGCTTGGTGCCGGAAAGCCGGTATCCACCCTCGCAGCGCCGGGCCCTGGTGGCGATCGCGAAGGCGTTCGACCCGGCTTCCGGCTCGGTCAGGCCGAAGGCGCCGTTGATCCGACCCTCTGCCAGTGGCCGGAGGTAGCGGCTCTGCTGCATCTCGGACCCGTGGTGGAGGAGGGGGCTCGACACCAGTCCGTTGTGCAGCGCCATCATCGCCCCGATGCTGCCATCGGCGGCGGCAACTTCCTCGACGGCCAACACGTAACTGACATGGTCGGCGCCGACGCCTCCCAGATGTTCCGGCACCAGCATGCCGAGAAAGCCGAGCCCACCCAGTGCCGCCATCTCGTCGCGCGGAAAGTCCCCGACGCGGTCGCGCTCCCCCGCCGTCGGCGCAAGGCGTTCCTGCGCGAAGGCGCGGGCGCTGTCGCGGATCATGCGCTGGTCTTCGGTCAATAAACTGTCGTGCATGTCAGGCCCCCTCGGGGTTGTGGGTTGAATCGTGCAGGATGCCGTCCTCGATCAGCCGGACGATTTCCTCTGCCGGAAGGCCGAGCCGGTCGGCCAGAACGGCCGGCCCATCGGCGCCGAGGCCGGGTGCCGCCGCCACAGGCTGCGCTTGCATCGCGGAGAAGCGCACCGGCTGGGCCATGACACGCTCGGCTCCGCCACCGGCGGCCGGGACGGTCGGCAGCAGGTCTCGCGCTGTGACCTGCGGTCCGGCAACAGCCTCGGGCAAGGTGAGGATCGGTGAGGCCGGAACGTCATGGGCGTGCAGCCGTTCCAGTACTTCGGCGACCGGCAGCGGATTGCTCCACATCTCGATCAGCGACTTCAGGGCAGCGTGGTTGTCGTGGCGCGGCCCGTTCGACGAGAACCGCGGATCCTGCGCAAGGTCGGGCCGGCCCATCGCCTCGGCCAGTTTCGCGAACTGGCGCGGGTTCAGCACCGCGATCGTGTAGTGGCCGTCGGCGGCGCGGAACACGCCGAAGGGCGCGCCGAGCGGATGGCGGTTCCCGACCCTTGTCGGCGCCCGGTCGCCATGCAGATGCTGGGCAAGCCCGGCGGGCATCAGGTTGAACAGGCAGTCGTACATCGCCACGTCGACGAACTGACCCTTGCCCGTATTCCCGCGCGCGACCAGCGCCGCCAGCGCGGCCCATGAGGCAAAAAGGCCCGAGGCGAGGTCGGCGACCGATTCCCCCGTCATCGTGGGCGGCCCGTCGGGTTCGCCCGTCAGGTCCATGAAGCCGGTCATGGCCTGGATCACGAGGTCATAGGCCGGCAGATCCCCCATCGGGCTTTCCCGACCGAAACCCGAGATCGAGACCTGGATGAGCCCCGGATTTTCCGCCGCGAGCGTCTCATGGCCAAGACCCATGCTCTCCATCACGCCCGGACGGAAGTTTTCAACGAGAATGTCGCTGGACAGCGCAAGCTGCCGAACGATGTCCCGCCCGCGATCCGAGCGCAGGTCCAGCGCGACGCTCTTCTTGCCGCGATTGAGCAGCCGGAACAGCGCGCCGGTGCCATCAGCCACCGGCGGCACGTGGCGGTAGTCGTCGCCGCCGGGTGTCTCGATCTTGATCACCTCGGCACCGAGATCCGCCAGAAGCGCGGTGCAGAACGGCCCTGCCAGCACGCGGGTCAGGTCCAGCACGCGGATGTTCGACAGACAGGGGGTGTTCATGCTCCGCTCCCGAAAGATTTTGCGGAGCCAGAATTGCAGTGGGCCAATCCAGAAGAAAGAATTATATTCGAGCAATCAAAATAGGAAAATCGAATAATGCCAACGTTCCGCCAGTTGCGCTACTTCGCGGCCGTTGCCCAGACCGGCAGCGCGACCCGCGCGGCCGCGCTCCTCAATGTGTCGCAACCGTCGATATCGGCCGCCATTCGGGAACTTGAAGCGGATCTGGGCCGGGCGCTTTTCCTGCGGCGGCAGGCGCAGGGGCTGGAACTGACGCCCTTCGGCGCCGAGACGGCCCGCGAGGCGCGCGAGATACTCGCCCGGGTCGAGACGATGATGACCCGCACCGGCACCCCGCTCAGGCTGGCGCTCGGGTATTTCGCGACGCTCGGGCCGACATGGGTTCCGGGCATCGCCGCGCAACTCGAAACCTCGTTTCCCGACATGACACTCGAACTGCAAGAATGCGATCTGGAGGGGATTGCACGCTTTCTTGCGAACGGTGTGATCGACTGCGCTCTGAGCTACGATGTCGGTCTTCCGCCGGGAACCGAGCGCACCGTTCTGACCGAGGTCCGCCCGCACGCCCTTCTGCCAAGGGACCATCCGCTCGCCATGCGCGAGGCGGTCAGCCTCGCCGAGCTTGCGGAGTGCGACTTCATCCTGATCGACCTGCCGCTCAGCCGCGAGTTCCTGATGGTCCCGTTCTGGCAGCTTGGCCTGTCGCCGCGGATACGGCTGAAAACCCGCTCGATCGAGATGGCCCGGCGCATGGTCGCCGTCGGCCTGGGCGTTTCGCTTCTGGTCACGCCCCCCGGCGAAGGGGCCGCCCCGCCGTCGTCCGCGATTGTTCACAGGCCGCTCCTGGACGCCGTGCCAAGCCAACGTCTTGTCCTTGCAAATACTCCCGCACCGCACCCCAATCCGGCCCTGACCGCGGCGACGGAAGCAATCCGCCGGTATTTCGCAACCGGCATGGCGGGGCGGTAAGCATACCGCCCACGTCGAAGACCGGCCGTCCTTAGCCGAAGAGCCTGGCCGCCGCCGCGCGATAGGCCGCGCGGATCGCCTCCTCCTCGGGGTGGCGGCCGTCGCGGATGACCCAGCGTCCCCCGATCATGACATCGCGTACCGGGTTCTGGGTGCCGCCGAGCAGCCAGGCGTCGAGGACGGTGTCGGGGCCGTGGCCGAGCAGCACGTGGGACTCCGGGTCGAGCATGACCAGATCGGCCCGACGTCCGGCGACAATCGCGCCACCGCCCTGCCCAGAGGCCTGCTCGCCCCCGGCCAGCGCGGTGTCGAACAGAACCCGGCCGCTATGGACCGGCGCGCCGCCTTGCGGCCGGGCAAGGATATTGCGCCGCCGCAGTTCCAGCCGCTTGCCGCATTCGAGAATGCGCAATTCCTCGGCCGTCGAGGTCGAATAATGGCTGTCGGTGCCGATACCCCAGGCGCCACCCGCGCCGTGATATTCGGGCAGGGCGAAAAAGCCGTCGCCCATCGTCGCCTCGGTCAGCGGGCAGATGCCGGCGACCGCGCCGCTTTGCGCCGAACCGGCGATCTCGGACGCGTCGAGATGGGTGGCATGCACGAGGCACCAGCGGTCGTCGAGCCCGACATTGTCCAGAAGCCACTGGACGGGGCGCGCGCCAAGGCCCGCCTTCACCTCCTCGACCTCATGGGTGGTCTCGGAGACGTGGATGTGCAGCCGCGCATTGGCATCCATCGCCTGCATTCCCGCCAGGACGGCCCGCGCCTCGTCCGGCGTGACGGCCCGCAGCGAATGCAGCGCGAGACCCACGGCGAGGTTGCGGTGCGTATCCCGGCGCCCACGCAGGGTATCGATTAGCTTCAGATAATCGTCCACAGAATGCACAAAACGCTTCTGCGTTTCCTCCACCGGCCTGCCGATACCGCCATGCGCGTAAAGCACCGGCAGGATCGTCAGGCCCAGACCGGTGCGGTCAGCCGCCGCGATCAGCCGGTCGGACATCTCGGCCGGGTTCGCGTGGGCGCCCCCGCCGGCCATGTGGTGGACATAGTGGAACTCGCAGACCGCCGTCATGCCGAACTGGAGCATCTCCAGATAGACCAGCGCCGCGATCGCCTCATAGGTCTCGGGCGTGAGCCGGTCGACCAGCCGATACATCTCCTTCCGCCAGGTCCAGAGGTTGTCCTCGGCGCGTGCCGCCGTGACGAACTCGGTCCGCCCCGCCAGCGCCCGCTGGAAGGCGTGGGAATGCAGGTTCGACAGCCCCGGCACGCCGAAACCACCAAGCCGTTCGACAGGACGCCCGTCCGGCCTTGTGCCCGAGACGGACAGGATCACGCCATCGGCCCCCACTTCGACATAGCCCGGCGAGAGCCAGCCGTCGGGCTGATGCAGGTGTTCGACCTCGTAGATCGTCGTCATGGTGGTCTCCGTCAATCAGTCAGGGCGCCCGACCGCGCCAGACGGTCGATCGCGGAAAGGATCGGGCCAAGAACGGCGCGCAATTTCCCGGCGCGGACTTCGTCAAAGACCCAGGGGGGCGATTCCGCGGCGAGATAGGCGCGCTGCGCGATCTCCATCTGGATCGCATGGACGCCCGCGCCGGGGCGGCCGTAGTGCCGCGTCGTCCAGCCGCCCTTGAAGCGGCCGTTCAGCACGGTCGGAAAGCCGGAGCCTTCGCAGGCTGCCAGGACCGCTTCGGTCATCGTGGCGCTGCAGGTCTCGCCGCCGTTGGTGCCGATATTGAACACCGGCAGCGTGCCGGGAAACAGGAACGGGATGTCCGAGCGGATCGAATGGCAGTCATAGACCACGGCGACGCCGTGCCGCGCCTTGACACGCTCCACCTCGGCTTCAAGCGCGGCGTGATAGGGCGCGTGGAATTCAGCCCGGCGCGCGGTGATATCGCCGGCATCGGGTTCGCCGCCGTCCGCCCAGATCGGCCGTCCGTCGAAGTCGGTGATCGGGCACAGCGCGGTTGTATTTTGGCCGGGATACAGAGAGGCCCCGGCGGGATCGCGGTTCGCGTCGATCAGATAGCGATGGAACGTGGCCCGCACCACCGTGGCGCCGGGCAGAAGCCCGTCGTAAAGCCGTCCGATGTGCCAGTCGGTATCGGCCAGTGCCCCGCCCGTCGCGTTGAGCCGTTCCTTCACGGCAGCGGGCAGCCACGTCCCGCCATGTGGTTGGCCAAGGATGACGGGGCTGTCGCCCGCGATGACCTCAACGGGATGCATCATACCCCCTCGGCATCGCGGAAGACGACCTTGCCGGCTTTCATCACAAGCCGCGCCCGCCCGCGCCCCAAGCGATAGGCCATGTCCTCATAGCGTTGATACGGAAAGATGGCGATGTCGGCGTCCTTGCCCGGTTCCAGCGAGCCGAGCCGGTCGCCGCGGTCAAGCGCCATCGCGGCATGCAGCGTTCCCGCCCGGATCGCCTCTGCCGGGCCGAACTTGTAAAGCCGGCAGGCGAGCTGCACCACGAAGGGCATCGATTCCAGCCAGCAGCCGGGGCACATGTCGGTGGCCAGCGCCACGGTGATGCCTGCATCCATCAACGCGCGCGCGTCGAACGGGCGCGAATGGCCGACCGAGAAATCGAGCGCGGGCATGACGACGCAAACCACCCCCGCCTCGCGCAGGCCGGCGTATTCGGACGGATCAGTGAAGTTCATGTGGTCGGCCGATACCGCCTTCAACTCCGCCGCAAGCTTCGAGCCGCCGATGTGCGAATACGCGTCGGTATGGATCTTGACCTTCAGCCCGTGTTCCAGGCCGCGTTCCAGGATCGCGCGGGATTCCTCGACCGTGTAGTAGCCGTCGTCACAGTAGACGTCGTTGAACTCCGCCAGGCCGCGCCGCGCGACCTCGGGGATCATCTCGTCGAGGATCTCGCGGATATAGGCCTCGCGCGGCTTGTCGTCGGGAAACTCGTGCGCGCCAAGGAAGGTCGAGACGATTTCGATCGGCTGGCGGTGGCCGAGTTCGCGGTTGACCTCGAGCATCTTGATCTCGGTCGCGGTGTTCAGCCCGTAGCCGCTCTTGCTTTCGACGGTCGTGGTGCCAAAGGCCAGCATGTGGTCGAGCCGTTCGGCCGCGCTGGCGACCAGTTCCTCCAAGGATGCCTCGCGCATCATCTGCGCGGTCGCGGTAATTCCGACAGGAATGCCCATCGCGCGGATTTCTGCGGCCGTCCTGCCCTGCACCTTCTGGGCATATTCCTCGACGCGCGACTTGTGGAAGACCAGATGCGTGTGGCAGTCGACGAAGCCGGGCATCACCAGTCCGCCCTTGGCGTCGATCCGTTCCGCCGCCGAAAGGTCATGCGCCGCGGCGATCTCCTCCGGGCTGCCGATGGCGGCGATCGCGTTGCCGCTGATCGCCACCACCGTGTTCTTGAGGGCACCGACCAGATCGGCCGCGTCGGGTGCGCAGGTCAGAACCTGCCCTGCGTTCTCGATAAGCGTCGTGATCCGTGTCATGCCGGTGCCCTCCCTTTGCTTACTTCGACTTCTTGCGCGGCGCGGAGGCGTCGTCCGGCCCGAAGGTCGCGGTCGGCGTCCACCACAGCGGCACCTGCACGCCGTCCTTCTCGAACCGCTCGGCCGCCGCCTTGCGGGCGATGTCGTAGCCCGCCTGCGCGTGGCGCACCACGCCGATGCCGGAGTCGGTGGTCAGGCAGGCCGCCAGCCGCACATCCGCCTCGGCAGAGCCGTCGGCGATCATGGTCACGCCGGTATGCACGGCCTCGCCCATGGAGTAGTTTTCCTGGATCGCGACGAGGTCGGCCCCGGCGGCGGTGTTCAGGAGCGCGTTCAGGTAGGGCCAGTCCGAGATCAGGTCGGAGCCGTCGAGCATCCGCTCGGATTCGAAGGTCGGGTTCACGATCGAGCCGGAGTCGAGGTTGTCGCGCGAGAAGGCGACCGGGCCTTTCAGTTCGCCATTGCGCACCATCTCGTTCACGCGCATCCCGAAGGCCTTGCGCTGGCCGAAGCCGAGATAGCAGATGCGGGCCGGCAGGCCCTCGATCGGGATGTGCTTACGGGCCAACTGGATCCAGTCGCGCACCAGGTCGTCGTCGGCGAACATTTCCTCGACCACGTCGTCGAGCTTGCGCAGGTCTTCCGGATCGCGCGACACGCAGGTCCAGCGGAAAGGCCCGCGGCCTTCGCAGAAGAGCGGCCGAATATAGGCCGCGACGAAGCCGGGGATCTGCATCGCCTTGTCGACCGGCATGCCGGCGTCACGCGCTTCCTTGCGCAGGCTGTTGCCGTATTCGAAGACCTGAACGCCCCGGTCGTGGAACTCGTTCATCAGGGTCAGGTGCTCGATCATCGCCTTGCCGGCCAGCTTGAAGTAGCGGTCACGGTCGGACTTGCGCAGTTCGCGGGCCTCTTCCACCGTCACGCCCTCGGGCACATAGGACAGGGGATCGTGCGCCGGGGTCATGTCGGTGATGATGTCGGGGGTGAAGCCCGTCTCCTTCGCCTTGCGGAGCACTTCCACCGCGTTGCCGAAAAGCGCAATGCCGAGCGGCCGGCCCTCGGCCGCGGCGGCCTTGGCCTTCGCCACCGCCTCGTCGAAGTCATAGCAGATTTCGTCGCAGTAGCCGACCTCGAGCCGGTGCTTCATCACCTTCTCGTCCACGTCGGCGCAGATGCAGACGCCGCCCAGCATCGTCATCGCGCGGGTCTGGTTGCCGCCCATGCCGCCCATGCCGGCGGTCAGGAGGATGCGGCCCTTCAGGCTGCCGTCGAACTTCTGGTCCTTGATTGCGACGAGCGTCTGGAACGTGCCCTGGATAACGCCCTGCGTGCCGATGTATTCCCACGGCGCGGCGGTGTACTGGGCGTAGATCGTCAGGTTCTTGTCCTGTAGGTCGTAGAAGATCGGCCAGGTCGCCTTCATGATGTTGGTCGTGGCCATCACGACGCGGGGTGCGAGCGTGCTGGTGCGGAAGATCGCGACCGGCATGCCCGACTGGACCACCAGAGTCTCGTCGTTCTCAAGCTCCTGCAACGACTTGACGATGGCGTGGTAGCTTTCCCAGTTACGGGCGCATTTGCCGATGCCGCCGTAGATCACCAGCTCTTCGGGGTGCTCGGCGTTCTCCATGTTGTTTTCGAGCATGCGCAGGATCGTCTCCTGCTTCCAGCCCTTGCAACGCAGGTTGTTCCCGCCCATTGCACGGACGGAGAATAGTATCTCGGGTTTTCCCATGATGTCCTCCTCGGTGAATGGTCGCCCTATCGGCATCAAATGGCGACCGAAATGGTATATACAACTATATACATTTGATACATGCGATTCTGTCAAGCGCTCCGTTATCAGGGAGGCGCGTTTTGTTTCTGGCGCTTGTCCGAAACTTGTCATAGCCTGTACGGCACCGGCAACCGGAGCATCGAGTACCCATGCCGATCAACAAGCGCAGCAGAAACGGTGCGAGCGGAGGCCGATCCGACAAGGCTGCGGGGCCGGCGCTGTCGCTGGGCCAGATGGTTCGGAACCATGTCCTCTCCAAGATCGAATCCGGCGAATGGGCCGAGGGCGCACGAATTCCGTCCGAGACGCAGCTTGTCGATCAGCTCGAAGTGTCACGGATGACGGTCCATATAGCCTTGCGCGATCTTTCGGCCGAAGGCGTGTTGATGCGGCGGCAGGGGGCGGGCACCTTCGTCGCGCCGCGCCGGAGCCAGTCGACCTTTCTTGAGCTGCGCAACATCCATGCGGAGATCGAGGCCCGCGGAAACCGGCATTCCGCCGAGGTTCTGACGCTAGAGACCGTATTCTGCGACCTTGCGCTTGCAACAGAACTGAATGTCCCGCCAGGATCTGAAGTTTTCCATTCCGTACTCTTGCATCGCGAAAACGACCGCCCGCTTCAGATCGAGGACCGCTTCGTCAATCCGCGATTCTCGCCTGACTACATGGAGCAGGACTTTACCCGGATCACGCCGAACGAACATCTCATGGCGGCCGGCCCTCTTGAGGAAGTCGAGCATGTGATCCAGGCGATCCCGGCCGACGAGGCGACCCGGTCGCTGCTTGAAATGACGGTTGGCGACCCGGTGCTGCTGCTGCGAAGGCGGACCTGGTCGCGGGGAATGATCGCGTCGAGCGCGCGACTCCTGCATCCCGGCGCGCGGTTCAGCCTGGCCGGGCAGATGCGCGTCACGCGCTGATCATGAGCTTCTGGAATCGTTCCGTCATCCCCCCCCGGGGGTGGCCAAGATTTCCCTTGACAGATTCCCGATTCGCATCAGATGCTCAAGTTGCATATACAAGCAGATGCAACTGGGAGGTTCGAATGCATAGACGAAAGTTTCTCGGGGCGACGGCCGCCGCCGCGGCCGGAACAGGCCTTGCCGCGCCGGCGCTGGCGCAGGAGCGGATTACCTGGGACATGGTCACTTCGTGGCCGACCGGAGCCCCGGGACTTGACGACAGCGCGCGGCGCATCGCCCAGCGGATCACGGACCTTTCGGGCGGCCGGCTGGTGATCAACGTGCACGGCGCCGGCGAGATCGTCCCGGCTTTCGGCGTCTTCGATGCCGTCTCGCAGGGCGTGGCGCAGATGTACCACTCGGTCCCCGCCTACTGGATCTCCAAGAACAAGGCGATCGGGATGTTCGGCTCGTTCCCCTTCGGGCTGACCATGTTCGAGCATCTGGGCTGGATGTACTGGGGCGGCGGCCAGGAGCTTTACGACAAGATCTACGACGGCTTTGGCCTCAAGGGCTACCTCGCCGGCGGCACCGGCCCGCAGTGGTTCGGCTGGTTCCGCAACGAGATCAACACGCTCGACGACCTGCGCGGGCTGCGCATCCGCACCACCGGCTTCGCCGGCGAGATGCTGAACAAGGTGGGAGTTGCCGTGGTCACGCTGCCGGGCGGCGAGGTCTTCCAGGCGCTTCAGTCGGGAACGATCGACGCGGCGGAGTTCGTGGGCCCGTGGAATGACTTCGCCTTCGGTTTCCACCAGGTCGCAAAGAACTACTATGCTCCGGGCGTGGGCGAGCCGTCCTCGACCGAAGAGGTCGTCATGAACGCCTCCGCCTACAACGCGTTGCCCGACGATCTGAAGCTCATCGTCAAGACCGTTGCGATGTCGGCCGCCGTCGAGACCACGATGGACTACGAGATCAACAACGCCAAGACGGTGCGCCTGCTCACGTCCGAACACGGCGTGACCGTGCGCACGCTGCCGCAGCCCATTGTCGACGGTCTCGCCGCGGCGACCGGCGAACTCGTCCAGGAGCTGCACGCCGATTCCGATCCGGCGGTGCGCGAAGTCATCGGCAGCTACGCGAAGTACCGCAACCTGATGGCGGAATACGCGCCCTACGCCTTCGCCGGCGAGATGAACGCCCGTACGCAACCCTTCGCGGAAGGCTGAGCGGGACACGATGCAAAACCTGGTCGCCATCAGCCGCGTTCTGGACTGGCCCTCCCGGGTGCTGGGACGCTGGATTCCGTGGCTGGTGGCGGCCGTGGTCTTGCTCAAGTTCTCGACGGTGGCGCTTCGCTACCTGTTTTCTTCCACCAGCATCAAGCTGCAGGACTCGGTCACCTATGCCCATGCCTCGCTCTTCATGCTGTTGGTGGGCTACGCCTATCTGCGCGACGATCATGTGCGGGTGGACATGTTCTACGCCAATATGAGCGCCCGCGGCCGGGCGCTCGTCGACCTGCTCTGCGTCGTGCTGTGCGTCCTGCCGCTCTGTGCGATCCTCGGCTGGTTCTCCTGGCCCTATGTTTCGGCGGCCTGGGCAATCCGCGAGGGCGCGCTGTTCTTCGGCGGGATGCCGTTCACCTATCTGTTCAAGACCGTCATCCTCGCCTTTACCGTGCTCCTGGCGGTGCAGGCGTTCGCCATCGCTCTGCGCTGCGTCGCGGTTCTGGGCGGAGCGAAGGTCGACCTCTTCGAGACGACCAAGGAGGTCGATTGACATGGAGACGCTCCCGCTCGACCTTCTGATGTTCGCCGGACTCTGCATTCTGGTGCTGACCGGCGCCCCCATCGCCTTCGTCCTCGCCGGGACCGCGGTGATCTTCTCCCTGATCGGCTGGGCCGCGGGCGAACTGAACTTCAACCTGATCGGCGCGCTGCCGACGCGGCTGTTCAACACGATGAACGCGGAATCGCTGATCGCTATCCCGCTCTTCGTCTTCATGGGTCTGATCCTGGAGAGGGCGCGCATCGCCGAAGAATTGTTGCGGACCATGGGCGCCTTGTTCGGCAGCCTGAGGGGCGGGCTCGGGGTTTCGGTCACGCTCGTCGGCGCGCTCCTCGCGGCCTCCACGGGGATCGTCGGGGCGACGACGGTGACGATGGGGCTGATGGCGCTGCCGGTGATGCTGCGCTACGGCTACGGTCCGGCCTTTTCGAGCGGGATCATCTGCGCGGCGGGAACGCTGGGGCAGATCATCCCGCCCTCGACGGTCCTCATCATCATGGGCGAGGTGCTGGCCTCGGCCTATCAGCAGGCGCAACACCAGGCCGGCAACTTCGCCGCGCGGACGATCAGTGTGGGCGAACTTTTCGCCGGATCTCTGATCCCCGGCCTCCTGCTGGTGGGGCTTTACATCGCCTACCAACTGGCCGCGGCCTACATTCGACCCGGCCTGGCGCCCGCCCTGCCGCGCGAGGCGATGGTGACTGCCGATGGCGCCCGCGCGGGCGAGGTGTCGGCGCTTGACGTGCTGCGGGTGCTGTTTCCGCCGCTGGCGCTGATCGTGGCGGTGCTGGGCTCGATCTTGGGCGGCGTCGCCACCGCGACCGAAGGCGCCGCCGTCGGCGCGGTGGGCGCGACGCTGCTGGCCGGGATGCGGACGGGTCGCAACCGATGGGCGCTGTGGGTGGCGGTCCTGGGCACCGCCGTCTTGATGGCGATGGCCGGGGGCTTCGACCTGCGGCTCGGACGTCCCGACGCCCCGGCCGGCGATCGGGTGGTGCTCGGCATCGCGCTGGCGCTCGCCGGGCTGGTGCTTCTGGCTGTCGCAGCGATCTGGCGCGACCTGGGGCGCGACCGGATTCTCGTTCCGGCGATGCAGGCGACGGCGCGGACCACCACGATGATCTTCACCATCGTCATCGGCGCCCTGTTCTTCTCGCTGGTGTTCCGCGCGCTCGGCGGGGACCTGCGCATCCAGGCGCTGCTGGAGGCCGCGCCGGGCGGGGTCCATGGCGCGATGATCCTCGTCATGGCGATGATGTTCTTCCTTGGCATGTTCCTCGACTACGTCGAAATCACGATCATCGCGATCCCGGTGGTCGGGCCGCCGATCCTGGGGGCCGGCGTGGATCCGATCTGGTTCGGCGTGATGGTTGCGCTCGTCATGCAGACCTCGTTTCTGACGCCCCCCGTCGGCTACACGCTCGCCTATCTGCGGTCCGTCGCGCCGCCCT
Organism: Defluviimonas sp. SAOS-178_SWC; assembly: GCF_039830135.1. Classification (NCBI taxonomy): domain Bacteria; kingdom Pseudomonadati; phylum Pseudomonadota; class Alphaproteobacteria; order Rhodobacterales; family Paracoccaceae; genus Albidovulum; species Defluviimonas sp. SAOS-178_SWC. The sequence goes on from NZ_CP156081.1 coordinate 1,320,565, forward strand.
CGGTCTCGACCCAGGCGATCTGGATCGGCGCGGTGCCGTTCATCCTGTTGCAGCTTCTGGCCGTCTTGACCGTCTATTTCCTTCCCGGCCTCGCGACTTGGCTGCCGGCGCAACTGTTCTGAGCCCGCCATGAGCATCTCGCACTTTTCGATCCCGCGACCCAGCGACCGCCTCGACGATATTCCTGGCTATGGCCGGGGCCGAGCCGGGCAGACCGTTTCCTTCCGCCACCGGCTCGGTTCGAACGAGGCGCCCGACGCGCCGAGTCCGTCCGTTCAGGCGGCGGTCGCCGCGGCCTTCGCGGGCGTCAACCGCTATCCTGACCTGAGGGGCGAGACACTCTCGGAAGCGCTGGTGCGGAGGCACGGCCTTTCCCCCGACGCGGTCGCGGTCGGGGCCGGCTCCATCGTCATCCTCGACCAGCTGATCCGCGCCTGGTGCGATCCGGGCGACGAGGTGGTGACGCCGTGGCGCTCCTACGAGGCCTATCCGATCCTCGCCGCTCTGGCGGGCGCGCGCATGGTCGAGGTCCCGCTTGATGGCTCGGCGCGGCTCGATCCGGCGAAGCTTCTTGCGGCGGTGGGGCCGCGCTGCCGGGTGGTGCTGATCTGCAATCCCAACAACCCGACCGGCACCGCGCTGTCCGAGGATGCCATCGACGCGCTGCTGGCGTCGCTGCCACAGGACGTGCTGGTCATACTTGACGAAGCCTATGCCGACTATGCGGGCGATGCCGCAGATGTGGCGGCCCGGCTGGCGCGCCGCCTTTCACGGCACGCCAATCTGGCGGTGCTGCGCACCTTCTCCAAGGCCTGGGGGCTTGCCGGGATGCGCGTCGGCTACTGCCTCGCCGATCCCCGCATCATCGCCGCCGTCCACGCCGTCCAGCCGCCGTTTCCCCTGCCGACCCCGGCGCTTGCCGCCGCGCTGGCGAGTCTCGCGGAGCCTGAGGCCGTCGCCGCCCGCGTCGCCACCAATGCCACAGAACGCGCGCGGCTTTCAGATGGCCTCGTCAAGACTGGCCTGCCGGTCGCCGACAGCGCGGCCAATTTCATCTGGCTCCCGGTGGGCGATGACGCCGAACGGCTGACCGCGCATCTCGCTGCGGCCGGGATTGCCGTGCGCTGCTTTGCGGGCGAGGGCGTGCGCATCACCACCGGCACCGCTGTCGATACGGACGCCGTGCTCGGCGCCGCTGCCGGGTGGGACGCGCGCAATCTGCGCGCGGGCTCCGGCCAGAACAAAGGAAGCTGACAATGCACGACCCCATCCGCCTTGGCGAAGCCCCCGTCGGGCTCGGCGATCTGGCCGCCGTCGCGCGCGGTCGTCGGGCGATTACACTCGCCGAGGCGGCGCGCCGCGCCATGAAGGTCAGCGAGGGCTGGGTCGCGGGACTTTCGGCACAGATGGATCGCGGCGAGGAAACCCAGGCGATCTATTCGATCAACACCGGCTTTGGCTCCCTGTCCGGCCGGCAGGCGTTCCGCTCCTCTGCGCAGGCGCGCGATCTTTCGCGCCGTCTCGTCGTGTCGAACGCGGCCGGCGTCGGGCGCCATCTCGACCCCGAGGTGGTGCGGGCGGCCATGCTGATCCGCGCGGCGAGCCTTGTGCGCGGCTATTCGGCCGTGCGGCCCGAGGTGGTCGAGACGATCCTCGCCATGCTCGACCGGGACGTGGTGCCGGTGGTGCCGGAATACGGCTCTCTCGGCGCGAGCGGCGACCTGATCCCGCTCGCCCACATGGCGCTGGTCATGTCGCGCGACGAGGCCGGCGAGGCCGAGATCGACTCGGGCGAGGCCTTTTATCAGGGCCAGCGCATGTCGGGCACAGCCGCGATGGCGGCGGCGGGGATCGAGCGGCTGGTGCTCGGGCCGAAGGAGGGGCTGGCGCTGTTGAACGGCACGTCCTTCTCCACCGCGCAGACAGCGCTGGCACTGGCGGACGCGGAAACGCTGCTTGAGACGGCCGAGATCGCAGCCGCCATGTCGATCGAGGCGCTGATGGGCTTCGGCGACGCCTTCATCCCCGAACTGCACGAGGCGCGCGGCCATCCCGGCCAGATCGCCACCGCCGCCAATATCCGCCGGTTGCTGGAAGGCAGCCGCCTCATCGACGGCGGCATCGGCCGCGATCCCGAACGTCAGCCGCCACAGGATGCCTATTCGCTGCGCTGCGTTCCACAGGTGCTGGGCCCGGTGCGCGACACGCTGGCCTTCGTGCGCGGCATCGTCGAGCGCGAGATCAACGCCGCCACCGACAACCCCCTGATCTTCGCCGACCGGCTGCCGGGGCGCAGCCTGAAGGCGGTCTCGGGCGGCAACTTCCACGCCGAATATGTCGCCTTCGCCGCCGATTTCCTGTCGATCGCTGTGACCGAGATCGGCAACATCGCCGAACGCCGCCTGTTCCGGCTGAACGACGGCACCCTGAATCGCGGCCTGCCCGACATGCTGGTGGCGAGCGAGCATGTCGGCATGGATTGCGGCTACATGCTGCCGCAATATCTTGCCGCGGCGCTGGTGTCGGACTGCAAGACACTCGCCCATCCAGACAGCGTGGATTCGATCCCCACCTGTTCGAACCAGGAAGATCACGTCTCGATGGCCAACAATGCCGGGCGTCATGCGCGGCAGATCGTTGAGAACATCGAGAATGTCGTCGGCATCGAGGTGTTGATGGCGGCGCAGGCGCTGGAATTGCGGCTGACGGAGCGTGGGTTCGGGGCCGAGGCGCTGGCCCCCGCCTCGCGCGCGGTTCTGACGATGCTGCGGGCGACCCCGGCGACCGATGGCCGGCCGATCGGCCACCTGGAGCGTGACCTCGTGCTCTATCCACGCATTCACCGTGCGGCGGAACTGGTCAATTCCGGCGCGGTGCGGGATGCCGTCCGGGCGGCTCTGCGCTGAGGAGGTGCGGATGCGCGCATCCCTTCCTGCGGCCGTCGTTGCCGAACTGCGCCAGAGCTTTGGCGACCGCTTCCAGGAGGGCCGGGCGATCCGCGACCAGCATGCGGCGACGACGACCTGGCTCGCGCCCGAGCCGCCCGACGCGGTGGTCTTCGCGCGCTCGACCGAGGAGGTGGCGACGGTCATCCGGCTCTGCGCGCGCGAGGGCATTCCGGTCATCCCCTTCGGCGCGGGCACCTCGCTCGAAGGCCAGGTGAATGCGCCCTTCGGCGGGATCAGCCTCGACCTGTCGCAGATGAACCGGATTCTTGCGGTCCATGCCGAGGACATGGATGCCGTGGTCCAGCCCGGCGTCACCCGGACCCGGATCAACACACATCTGCGCGATACCGGCCTCTTCTTCCCGCTCGATCCCGGCGCGGATGCGAGCCTTGGCGGGATGGCGGCGACGCGCGCCTCGGGCACGACGGCCGTGCGCTACGGCACGATGCGCGATGCCGTGCTGGCGCTTGAAGCCGTGATGCCCGATGGCTCGGTGATCCGCAGCGGCTCCCGAGCCCGCAAGAGCGCGGCGGGCTACGACCTGACGCGGCTTCTGATCGGGGCGGAGGGAACGCTCGGCGTCATCACCGAACTGACGCTGCGTCTGCAGCCGGTGCCCGAGGCGATCACCGCGCTTTCCTGCAGCTTTCCGACCGTGCCCGCCGCCTGCGAGGCGGTGATCGCCGCGCTGGGTTGCGCCGTGCCGGTGGCGCGGATCGAGTTGATGGACCAGGCCACGGTGCGCGCCGTCAATGCATATTCCGGCACGGGCTTGGCCGACACCCCGCTGCTGATTGCCGAGTTCCACGGTTCCGTCGACGCAGCGGCCGAGGCCGAGGCAACCTTCCGCGCGCTGGCCGAGGAGTACGGTGGGCATGACTTCCGCGCCGCCAGCACGACTGAAGAGCGAAACCGCCTCTGGAAGGCGCGCCACGACGTGTTCTGGGCGGTCTCTGCCTTGCGCCCGGGCGCGCGCGGCATCAGCACCGATGTTTGCGTCCCGGTCTCGCGGCTGGCGGACTGCATTGCGGCCGCCGAGGCGAAGGTGGCGGAAGTCGGGCTGGTCGCGCCCATAGCCGGGCATGTCGGCGACGGCAACTTTCACCACCTGATCCTCGTCGACCCGAACGATACGGCGGAATGTGCCCGTGCCGAGGACCATATCGGCTGGCTCAATGACCTTGCCCTGTCGATGGAGGGAACCTGCACAGGCGAACACGGCATCGGTCAGGGCAAGCGCAAGTATCTCGAACGTGAGGCTGGTCCGGCACTTCACCACATGGCGGCGATCAAGGCTGCGCTCGATCCCGGCAATATCATGAATCCGGGCAAGATCCTCGGGGTGACGGACGGACGTGGCCCGGCGGCGTGACAACCTGCTGACCGCCGAGGACTTCCGCCGGGCCGCCCGGCGGAGGCTGCCAAGGCTGTTCTTCGACTATATCGACGGCGCCGCCGGGGATGAGATTACCGCCCGGCGGAACGCAGACGCCTTCGCCGAGATCGCGCTGCATCCGCGAGCGCTGCGCGACGTGTCGGATCGCACGCTCGCCGCGCGCTTTCTGGGCAGTTCGTTCGACCTGCCGCTGATGCTGGGGCCGATCGGCTCGCTCGGAATGTTCCGCGCCGGCGCCGAGACGGACGCCGTCCGCACCGCCCATCGCTTCGGGATCCCGCTCTGCCTTTCGGCCTTCGCGATGACCGCGCCCGAGGACATGCCCGAGCCGCCCCGGCCGGGGGACGCCTGGCAGCTATACGTGCTGAAGGATCGCGGCCGCACCGGGGCGATCATGGACAGGATTGCCGAGGCCGGGTTCGACACGCTCTTCGTCACCGTCGATACCGCGGTGTCGGGTTTACGCGAGCGCGATATCCGCAACGGCCTGCGCCGGATCACGCGGCCCAACGCGGCGATGCTGGCCGACATGGCCCTTCATCCGCGCTGGCTTCTCGATTTCGCGCGGATCTGGCCACCGCAGATGGGCGTGGCCCGGGACTGGTCCGGCGCCGGCCGGTCCTATCTGGAACAGGCGGCGTTCCTGGCTGGCCAGATCGACCCTTCCTTCGACGGGCGCGGCCTCGACTGGCTCAGGGCGCGCTGGAAGGGGCGGCTGGTCGTCAAGGGCATCCTGCACCCCGACGATGCGCGGCTCTGCCTCGATGCCGGCGCCGATGCGCTCGTCGTTTCCAATCACGGTGGCCGGCAGTTCGACGGGGCGCCGGCGACGATCAGTGCGCTGCCCGCCATCGCGGAGGCCGTTGCAGGCCGGATCGGTGTGCTTCTCGACGGCGGAATCCGGCGCGGCGGTGATGTCGTCAAGGCGCTGACGCTCGGCGCCGATGCCTGCCTTCTGGGCCGCGCCTACGCCTTCGCGCTCGCCGCTGCCGGGGAGGCGGGCCTTGTCGCGCTGCTGGGCCATTTTCGCGCGGAAATTGACACGTCTACAGCCCTGCTCGGCAAGGTCTCGGTTGCGGACCTGCGGTCTGGCGATGCGGTGCCAGACCTGCCACGGGTTTTCCGCTCGTCCAGGGACTAGGGTCAGATCGGGTATTTGGCTTGCGCCCCACTTCCAAGCTTGGTCTCCAGATGACAGCCGCGCACGGTTCGGGCGGCGATCTCGGGGCTACGGAAGGCTGGTCCCGCCATTCAGTGGAAAGTTGGCAGCGACGGTGCTGTCTATCGGATCGTCGCTGCCGAAATACGCCTCGGATCGTTTCATACACCGGGTGTTGGCACACGATCTGCAGATCAGGTTCGCCGGTGACTACCCCGCGCAAATCCGGCTGGAATCGCGGGCAGCGGCGGATGCTGGACGGCGCGGGGAGGACGCGCGCAACGCAGCCCTGGTTTCCTGCCTGGTCCGCAAGTGGAACAGCCGCACCGGCGAGTACAGGTGTCCGAAAAGACCTCGACGTAGAGTTCTGCCTGTCCGGCACGAAAACCTTCGCCGCAAAGAACCCGGACACACAAGCAAAAGGCTTGACAGGCGTCCACAAGTAATGGAGTTATTACTTACAATACATGCCGAGCGTAATGAGGAGAATATTGAGATGGACACCATGGAAGTGCCCGAGCAACCAGATGAAATGACGAAAGAGGAGCTTGCCAATCTCAATCCCGCCGAGTTGCGCGAGCATTTTCGCGCAGGCCGCTGGACAGGCGGCACGGAAGGACTGGCGCGTGGCTACGCCCAAGCCAACCTAATCATACTTCCAAAGGACGTTGCCCTTGAATTCCTGATCTTCTGTCTACGCAACCCCAAACCTTGCCCCATCGTCGAGGTAACCGATCCGGGGAGCCCGTTCGTGACGCAGTTCGCGAATGCCGACCTGCGCACCGATCTCCCACGCTACAGCGTTTACAAGGACGGCAAGCTGGTCGATCAGCCCTCGGATGTCACCGACTACTGGCGTGACGATTTGGTCGGGTTCCTGATCGGGTGCAGCTATTCCTTCGAGGAGGCGCTGATCAATGCGGGCATTCCGCTTCGCCATCAGGAAGAGAACAAGATCGTATCGGTCTACACAACGGATGTCGATTGTGTGCCCTGCGGACGTTTCTCGGGGCCAATGGTGGTCAGCATGCGTCCGATCAAGGATCACCAGCTGGTACGCGCGGTTCAGGTCACCTCGCGCTTTCCGGCGACGCATGGTGCGCCCGTCCATATCGGGGACCCGTCGAAGATTGGCGTGGACCTCAACAAGACCGACTTCGATACCGGCGTATTCGATCTAGATCAGGACGATGTTCCGGTCTTCTGGGGTTGCGGTGGCACACCGCAGGCGGTCGCGCTGAATTCGAAGATCGACTTCATGATCACCCACAAGATCGGACATCTCTTCGTTACCGACAAGCTGTCCGAAGAGATTGCGGCGATCTGATCGCCGCCAACTGTCAACACTAGAAAGAAAGAAGAAAGATGAAAGCAGCGCTTTACCGCGAATACGGCCCCCCCGAAGTGCTAAAATACGAGGAGGTCGATCACATCCCGCCCGGCCCGCGCGACGTGCTGGTGAAGGTCCGGGCCACGTCGGTCAACTGGTTTGACATAATCGGGCGTAAAGGCGAATACCGCCCCAACCTTCGCTTCCCGCATATTCCCGGTGGGGACATTGCCGGCGAAGTGGCCGAGATCGGCTCGGAAGTGACCAACGTCAAGGTGGGCGATCCGGTCGTGGTCTACGCGACGGTCGGCTGTGGGCAGTGCGAATCCTGCCGACGTGGCGAACCCAACGTCTGTCTGCATTACAAATACTACGGTTCGGCGCTCTGGGGCGGTTACGCCCAATATTGCACAGTGCGTGCCGACAACCTGCTACCGTTGTACGATGGGCTCGATTTTGCCGAGTGCGCTGCCACCAACATCACCTTCCTGACCGCCTGGCACAAACTGGCGCGCGCCAACATCCGCCCGGGCGAGGACATCCTGATTCAGGCTGTCGGTTCGGGGATCGGATTGGCCGCTCTCCAGATCGCCAAGCTGACCGGGTTGCGTGTGATCGGCACGGCCGGTTCGGACGAGAAATGCGCCAAGGGGCTGGAGCTGGGCGCCGACTACATGATTAACTACAAGACGCACAACTTCCGCGACGAGGTGCGCCGGATCACGGACAAGCGCGGCGTCGACGTGGTGTTCGAGCATGTCGGCAGAGATGTCTGGGAGGACAGCGTTCGCAGCCTGACCCGGTTCGGTCGGCTTGTGACGTGCGGCGCATCTTCCGGCTACGACGTGACGATGAACCTCGCGCATGTTTGGCACAAGCAGTTGAGCATTATCGGATCGAACCACGGCACGATGAATGAATTGGCCACCATCGTAAAGCTGCTGGAAGCTGGGAAGCTGAAGCCGATCATCGGTATGAAGCTGCCGCTGAGCGAGGCTGCCGAAGCGCATCGTTTGGCCGAGGCGCGCAGCGTGTTCGGCAAAATCGTGCTCGAGCCCGAGCACTGAAGCGCAAGGGCCGGATCAGGCTGCAGGGTGGAGAATTTACGCGTGACCAATTCGACGTTTCACAAACTGAGTGGTCCTTTCGAGGGCGATGTCCTGATATGCGATCGCAAACCGATCGCCCCTGAGGTTGCCGCTTATCCTCTCGAGGACGCACAGCGCGCCTTCGACCGGATATCGACTTGGCCCGCGTATTCCGTCACCCCGCTAATTTCCTTGCCGGGTTTGGCGGCAGATCTGGGGTTGGGCGGCGTCTGGTGCAAGGACGAGGGACGCCGTCTGGGCCTGGCCAGCTTTAAGGCGATGGGCGCGATCTATGCGTCCGTCGCCCAGATTTCCGAATTACTCGAGGAAAGGACAGGCCAGGCGATCAACGACCGCGACCTGCTGACAGGTCAGTATCAGGAGCACTTGCGCGGGATCTACCTTACCTGCTGTACCGACGGCAATCATGGGTTTTCCGTGGCCCGCGCGGCGCGGATGATGGGCTGTGGGTGCAAGATATACATTCCCCGCGGCGTCAGTGCCGCACGCGAACAGGCTTTGCGCGACGAAGGCGCGGATGTGGTGCGTATCGACGGCATCTATGACGAGGCCTATGAAATCGCTGCGCGTGACGCTGCGGCAGATGCGGGCGCGGTGGTAATCTCGGATTCCGCCACACGCGAGTACACGCGAATCCCGCGTCTTGTAATGGCGGGCTATTCGATCATGGTCCGTGAAATTTTGGATCAACTGGACGGCGAGGTGCCCACGCATGTCATGCTGCCAGCCGGTTGCGGCGGTCTGGCGGGCGCCGTGATGACCGCGTTTGACCAGAGAGTGGGTGGACGCTCTCCGAAGCCGATTATCGTCGAGCCGCTCAGCGCAGATTGCGTTTTCACCAGCAAGGTTGCTGGGCAAGAGGTCGAGATCGAGGGCGATTTGGAAACGATTATGGGCGGGTTGTCCTGCGCGGCCGTTTCGCATGTCGCTTGGCCTATCCTTAGCCAACGTGTTGCGGGCTGCCTGCGGATTGCGGACGATGTAGCTGTCGAGGCGATGCGCGCACTGGCCAATCCGAAAGGCGACGATCCGGCCATCGTCGCAGGTGAAACGGGTGGCGCGGGGCTGGCCGGGCTGATGGCACTTGCGGGCGATCAGGAGGCACGCCGCGCATTGGCTCTGGACAGTACCGCCCGGGTGCTGATCTTCAATTGCGAAGGAGCCACCGACATTGGCGCCTACCGCCAGATTGTCGGCGACGCCCGCAGCGACGAGTTGGGCATTTCGGAACCGGTCGACCGATCTGCACAGATGTCGGTGTGAGAGAGCGGAGCATGAACGCCACGACAGGAACGGGAATCGGCGCGCGGGTTCCGCGCAAGGAAGACGATCGCCTGATGCGCGGTCGAGGCTGTTATGTCGGCGATATGGCGATCACAGGCGTGACCGAGGTTGCATTTCTGCGCAGTCCGGTGGCCCACGCAACGCTGAACGATATCCTCATCCCGCCAAAGATTGCCGCTCACGTCGTCACCGCCGCTGACATGCCTGATGTGCGCCCCATTCGCGCCGTGTCGGGGTTGCCGGGTTTCAAGCCGTCGGAACAGCCGGTGTTGGCCCGTGGCAAAGTGCGCTTTGTTGGTGAGCCGCTGGCAATGTGCCTCGCCAAAACCCGCGCCGAAGCCGAGGACATAGCCGCGATGCTTGAGCCCGACTTCGACTTCCTGCCGATCTTGGCCAACACGGATAGCGCCGAAGCGGATGGCGCTGTCCGTGTCCATGAGGACTGGAACGACAACATCTATCTCGAAACGAACGTTGAAAAAGGCGATGCCGCAGGGATCAAAGGCGCCGCCGTGATGGTCGAGCGCGAAATCAGGCTGGGCCGGCACTGCATGTGCCCGTTGGAAGGCAAGGGTGCCGTCGCGTGGTGGGACGAGCGGCTGGATCAGTTGATCTTGTACACCTCTACACAGTTACCGCATCTGATCCGAACCGGCCTGTCCGAGGCGCTCGGGATCCCAGAGGGACAGATACAGGTCGTGGCACCTGATGTTGGTGGCGGATTCGGCTTCAAGTCTTTGTTGCAGCCCGAAGAGATTTGCGTCGCCTGGCTGGCCATGACGCATCGCCGCGCCTTTCGCTGGACCGAGGATCGGCGCGAACATCTGGTCGCTGCCGCGAATACGCGCGAACATCACTACCAGATCACGGCCTGGGCGGATGCCGAGGGCAAGTTGCTGGGGATAAAGGCGGACGCGCGCGTTGATGTCGGCGCCTATTCTGTCTGGCCTTTCTCGGCGTGCCTGGAATCTGCGCAGATCGCCAGCATCCTGCCGGGGCCTTATATCTTGCCTTATTACTCCTGCCGAACCCGCTCAGTTGCCACGAACAAGCCGCCCTTCATGCCTTATCGCGGTGTGGCCCGTACCGGGGTTTGCTTCGCGATGGAGTTGATGATCGACGCGCTTGCGCGTGAGCTAAAGATGGAGCCAGCCGAACTGCGCCGCAGAAATCTGGTGACACCGGATCTGATGCCCTATGACAATATTACTGGTAAGCATTTCGATAGCGGTGATTATCCTGAAAGCCTTCGCAGGGCCGAAGTCGAAATCGACCTCGCAGCCGTGCGGGCGCGTCAAGCCAAAGGCGAGGATGACGGCCGCCTGATCGGCGTGGGTTTCGCCACATATTGCGAACAGGCCGCGCATGGCACGTCTGTCTATGCGGCCTGGGGTATCCCGATGGTGCCGGGTTTTGAGCAGGCTGGCGCGCGTATGACGCCTGATGGCGGGCTGGAGTTGCGCATTGGCGTACATTCCCACGGGCAGGGGATGGAGACCTCGATGGCGCAGGTCGCGCATGAGGTGCTAGGCGTGGATTTCGACCGGATCAAGTTGGTGCATGGCGATACCGCGCTCACCCCGTATTCCACTGGCACTTGGGGATCGCGCTCGATGGTGATGGCAGGTGGTGCGGTGTCGCGCGCCTGCGAGATATTGGGCGAACGCGTCATGGCCATTGGCGCGCATCTGCTGCAGACCGGTACGCAGAATGTGCGCCTGAAGGGCGGCACCGTCACGGATGGCAAAGAGTCTGTCAGTTTTTCGGATATTGCGCGTGCATGGTATAAGCGTCCCCAATCGATCAGTGCCGATGTGGCCCATGAGGGGCTCGAGGTGATGGCAGGTTACAAGCCGCAGGTGGATAGTGGCACGTTTAGCTACGCCACTCATGCGGTAACGGTGGCGGTCGATCCTGATTTCGGCTCGGTCGAGCTGCTGGATTACGTCGTGGTCGAGGATGGCGGCAAACTGGTCAATCCGATGATCGTGGACGGCCAGATTCTGGGCGGTGTGGCACAGGGGATTGGCACCGCGCTGTATGAGGAATCGCCCTACAGCAAGGATGCGCAACCGCTTGCCTCGACCATGCTGGATTACGTGTTGCCCGGACCCTGCGAGGTGCCCGACGTGCGGATTTTCCACATGGAAACGCTTTCGCCCTATACCGCGCACGGCGTCAAAGGGATCGGTGAGGGCGGCGCCATCGCGCCCCCTGCGGCCATCGCTAACGCGGTGAACGATGCGCTGAAGCATCTGGGCGCGGAGGTAACGCAGACGCCGATGACGCCAGAGCGGGTTATGACCGCGTTGGTCGGTGCGCGGACCGCGAGAATTGTGCAATGAAGCCTGCCCCATTCACCTTTTTGCGCGCCCGAACCTGCGACGAGGTCGTTGAATTGCTGGCCACGTCCCGAGGCAACGCAAAGGTGATCGCCGGCGGCCAGTCACTGGGGCCGATGCTGAACCTGCGGCTGGCACGGCCGAACATCCTGATTGATATCAGTGGGATCAGATCTTTGACCGAGGCGCGGCAAGAGGGCGATGCAGTGATCTTCGGCGCCTGCGTCACTCATGCGTCCATCGAGGACGGGCGCGTTCCCGATCCCACGGGCGGTTTCATGCGACGCGTGGCACGCGGCATCGCCTATCGCGCGGTGCGCAACCGGGGCACCATTGCCGGAAGCGTCGTACATGCCGATCCGTCCGCCGACTGGCTGACCGTACTGACGACGCTGGATGCAGTGGTCAATATTGCGGGGACCGAAGGTACGCGGTCGGTTGCGCTGTCCGATTTTGTCATCATGCCATTTACGGTCGACCTCCGCGAGGGTGAGTTCGTGACCGGAATCCGAGTTGCGCAACGTGCCGAAAATGTGCGCTTTGGATACTTCAAGTTCTGCCGCAAGGCGGGCGAGTTTGCGTCGGCGATGGCGGGGGTCGTTGCGGACGGCAGAACGGCACGGGGCGCCATCGGCGCGACGGGGGCCAAACCCTATGTGATTGCGGATGCATCGCAGTTCTTGCCGGTCACTGACGGCACATTGGCCGAGGCGGCGCAGCATGTCCGCAACCTGGGCATCGCGGACGATGCGGCGGCCGACCGGGCGAACGGGGTCGCTTTCGCCCGCGCATTGAAACAGGTGGCGCAATGACCGACAAGACGATCAGCCTGACCGTCAATGGCGAACCTGTGGAACTCGCGGTCGAGGCGCGCACCAGCCTCGCGGATGTGCTGCGTGGTGATCTGCGTCTGACCGGTACGCATCTGGGCTGCGAACAGGGCGCGTGTGGTGCCTGCACCGTGCTGATCGATGGGGTGCCCGCCCGGTCGTGCATCAACTCGGTCGCCGCATTCAACGGGGCGGATATACGCACCATCGAGGGCATGGACGATGATCCGGTGATGGAGGAGTTGCGGCAAGCATTCCGGCAGCACCATGGGTTGCAGTGCGGGTTCTGCACGCCCGGCATGCTGATAATGGCGCGCGATCTGGTGTTGCGCATGCCGCAGGCCACGAAGGGCGAGATTCGGCTGGTGATGTCGGGTAACCTGTGCCGCTGCACGGGCTATCAGGGTATCGTGAACGCGATCCATTCGGTGATGCAGATGCACGGGGGCGGGTCGGCGGATGCGCCGCAGGCCCCCGGGACCGGTCCTGTCGGGGCGAGTCACCTGTCAGGCAAAGGCGACCGTACGGCGCTGGCCGCGGCGAAACGGGAGGTGCCCGAGGCCCTGACCGAGGCCGACGACAACGCGTCAGTTGAGGAGCGGTCGGCAAGGCGCACGGAGGTGGAATTGCAGCTGGTGCCTTCCGTTCATCACAGTTTCACGCTGGATTTTCCGCGCGATCAGGTGGCTGAACGGTTCCGCGATGTGCCTTTCATGATCGCCTGCATACCCGGTGCACGGCTGAAGAAAGCACATGACAGCGGAGTGTTCGAAGTAACGCTCAAAGCGAGCATGGGGCCAATTTCGGCCGAGTTCGCGGGTCTGGCGGAACCGGAATGGAACGAGGATACGACCGAAGGCACAATCTACGGGCGCGGGCGGGACAAACGCAGCGCCACGTCAGCACGCGGCGAGATGGCCTATGAGTTGACCGCTACTGCCGCGGGGGCCACCCTGGTCGATGTCCACATTGGCTACGCGCTGTCCGGCGCTCTGGGCCAGTTCGCTCGAGGGGCGATTGTCAAGCAGTTCGTCGCGGTTATCGTCGATCAGTTTGCCGCCAATTTCGGCCGCAACATGCGCGACGATGGCACGGGCAACACGCCGCCCAACTCTAGTGAATTGCGGATGGGTCGTAATATTTTCAAGATTCTGAAGATTATGCTGACGCGTCATTTAGGTTGGGGGAAGGATTAGGTGTGTGATCCCACGGTTTGATGGTGCGATTAATTCGTCGGACTGGAAGGATGCACTATGGGACAGGTTAATCACGGCAGCGCCACGATCGAGCCAGCGCGGTGCACCTGTTCAAGCCCGATTGCGAGGGCACGCTGTCCAAGCTGCAATACGGCGATCGCAAGCTTAGTCGTCGGCGCTGAGCCGGGGATTCGGCATTAAGCCGAAGACGGTCGCGAAGTGGCGCAAGCGCGAGACGCTGGAGGATCGCAAGACCGGTCCGAACCAACCGCGCTCGACCGTTCTCAGCGATGCCGAGGAGGCGATGGTGGTCGCTTTCCACCGACACACGCTGTTGCCCTTGGATGATTGCCTCTATGCCCTGCAACCATCGATCCCGCGTCTGACCCGCCCCGCGCTGTACCGCCGCCTTCGGCGGCGTGGCATCTCGCGGCTGCCGGATGTCGACGGGGGCAAACCAAGCGTCCGCGGTTCAAGCGCTACACGATCGGCTTCTTCCAAATGGGTATTGTCGAGGTGCAGACTGCCGAGGGGAAGCTCTATCTCTTCGTTGCCATTGATCCAACGAGCAAGTTCGCCGTCACTCAGCTGTTTGACAGGGCCGACAGGCGGACGGCCTGGTAATTCCTAGAGCATCTTTTCGGATCGGTTCCCTATCGGATCCACACGATCCTCACCGACCGAGCCATTGGAACGCCATTGGGCCGAGAGAAAATGGCGAGGGGCATCCAGTTCGCCGATCAGCCAAGGATCCGGATCACCACGTATTCCCGCCAGATGCGTTTCGACATGATCTTCACGGCGAACGGGATCGAGCACCGTCTGACCAAGCCCAACGATCCTTGGAGCCGCGAGGATCAGGAAATGGTCCGGGGAACCGTTTCCCCGCTGAACGTCAAACGCTACCGCTACGACAGCCATGATCAGTTGCGCGCGCACCTGTCGGACATCATGGCCGCTTACAACTTCGCTCGCGGGCTCAAGACCTTCAGCGGCCTGGCGCCCTACGAATACATCTGCAGGATCTGGACTTCAGATCCAGACAAATTCATCGTCGATCCGATCCACCGGTGACGGGACAGAACACTTAAGGATCGTTTGACATCTGGCCAACTGATCGCCTGTGGGCGTTTTCCCGGTGCCTTACTTGCCGATATAGATTCTGTCTGGATCCAGGCGGCGCAGGATGCCTAGTTCCTCGCCGGTGGGTGGGGTGTTTTCGGCCAAATCATCGGCAAATTCTGGAACAAAGCCCATGTTGTCCAGCACGTCCTGACGGGTGACGCCGGGATTTAGCGCCGTCACCGTCAGAAGGTTTTCAGGTGCGTTGCACTCGAAGGTGCATAGGTTGGTTATCACGCTTTTCACGCCACCTGCGATCAGCCCGCTGTCGCGCCGCGATGTCCCACCGCCACAATAGCCGGGGCTGGTGATGAAATCCACCTGCTCGACAAAGCGCTGCTTCGTGTGGGGCATGATGATGATCGTGTCGGACAGGCTGGCTATGTCATTGCCGCCACCAGTGCCGGGCAGGCGGGTCTTAGGCGCTGAAAAGGGACCAATGAAGGAGCTGTTCACGTTAGCGAAGCGATCGATTTGTGCACCGCCGATGAAGCCGATGTCGACATAGCCGCGCTGCAAAAGTGCCAGAACGTCGGTTGGACTGAGCAGCATGTTCGCCTTTTCCGCCGTGCGCATCTCATTCGTGGACGAGGGCAGGCGGCCGGGGCGAATGTACGGACCGATAATGCCGCCCTCGAACAAAATAGTCAGCGCCGGCGCGTGCATCTGTTGGGCCACCGTTGCTCCCAGCAGTGGAACACCGACACCGGCGAAGATGATCTGCCCGTCGGACATGGCGCGGGCACACATCACCGACAGTAGTTCCGTCGTGGTATAGGTGGACTGGCTCTGCGTCGTCATCAAGAGGCTCCTCCGATTAGCGTGTCCATCTTCATCAGGCGCAGGAAATCGTTCCAATCGTCAGGGCCGTAAACCGCGCGCTGCAGGAAATCCGCAGCCCCGTCGACGCCGTCTGTGCGTGTCCTGGCGGCGTAGTCGTCCATCACGTTGTAGAACGGCTCGTAGTGCCCCGCGCATTCATGCGGGGCCGCGCCGCCTGGCACCTCGACCACCGCGTCGACCGTCATGAACGGGATTCGGGTGTGATCCGGAGCATTGCGGATCTCGTCATTGTCGATGATCTTTTCGGTGGTCAGGATCACCTTGTCCGCGGCCAATGCCATGTCGTCGTCCATGAAGGGCAGCCCGTCATATTGCGCGTTGCCGAAGCGGTCGGCCCGCTGCACATGTATCAGCGCCACGTTGGGATTGATCGCAGGCAACAGCAGCATCTCATCACCCGAATAGGGGCAGGTCATGGTTTCCAGCCTCGATTGCAGGGCCTTCGGGATGGTTGAGCCCATCATCACCCGCGTCGGCATAAAGGGCAGGCCCATAGCGCCGGCGCGATACATCATGCCAAGGCTCATATGGCTCCATTCCTCGTAGATCACGCGGTTGTTTTCCACATGATCGCGGAGCACGCGCGACAGGCCCCAGACGATGCCTTGGCCGAACCAACTGGTCATGTACTTGTCGACGCAGCCGCCGGCGAGAAACAGATCGCCCTCGGTCGAGGTGATGCTGCGCGACACGGTCAGGTTTTTCGGTTTCTTGCGGATCAGTTCCCAGCACGCGGCAAAGGGCGTGCGTGAAAAGGTATTGCCGCCGATGGCCACATGATCGCCGTCATTGACCAGCGCCATCGCCTCGGGCAGCGACATGACCTTGTCGCGCAGGCCACGGTTGCGCTGCGCGAGGCGGGCGCGCAAGCTCATATAGCCTGGAACGCGGGTATCGGTCTGAGTGTGGTGGGACATGCGGCTCCTCCTCGGTCTCGGTATCAGCCCTGATCCATGGTGATGGTGACATTGCCCTGTGCGTCCAGAAAAGCACGCGCATCCGGTGGCACCACACAGGTCGTGTCATACTCCTCCAGAATGAATGGGCCGCGCCGTTCAGCGGTTAGATCGGCACGGGCGACGATTTCGGCGTCCTGCCAGCCGTAATCTCTTCCGAAATAGGCCTTGCGGCTTTTGGGGCGTTTGTCGGCCAATGTGGCGCGTTGCGGAATTCCGGGCAGAGCCTTGCCGGTTTCGGCGGCGGCGCCCGACAGCTTGAACGCGCACATCTGCAAAGGTTCTTCCAGCGATGCGCGATGACCATAGGTCAGTTCGTGCTCGTCACCGAAATCAGCCTCGATCTTTTCGATTGCGGCCATGTCGAGCGGGCCACCGGCGATCGGAATCTCGATCTCGTAGGTCTGACCTTTGTAGCGCATGCTGGCGTGGCGGCTGAGATCGACGACCGAGCCATCGAAACCGTCTTCCTTCAACTGCCGCAATGCCTTGGCCTCAAGCGCGCTCCAGCGGCTGTCCCACTCATCAGCCGGAATGTCGCGCAGAAGCGACGTGGAGGATTCGGTGTAGGTGTGTTCAACGTCGGCATAAAGCAGTCCGTAGGCGGAAAAGAGCCCGGCGGAGGGGGGGACCAGAATGTTGGTGATGCCTAACTCGCGTGCCATGTCGCAGGCAAAGAGCGCACCGTTGCCGCCGAGGGCGAACAAGGTGAAGCGGCGCGGATCGCGGCCGCGCTCCGACGACACAGCCTTGATCGCGCGAATCATATTGGAAATGGCGATCTGGCGCGCGCCATAGGCGGCAGTGGTCACATCCGTTCCCATCGGCTTCGCCAGCAGCTTTTCGAAATAATCACGGCTACGCTTTGCGTTGAGCTTCAGTTCGCCGCCGACCAGAAATTCGGGGTTGATATAGCCGAGAAGGACGTTGGCATCGGTTATCGTGGGATACTCGCCGCCGCGATCGTAGCAGAGCGGCCCAGGATCCGCGCCGGCGCTTTTGGGGCCGATACGCATCGAACCGCCCTGGTCGATCCAGATGACCGACCCGCCGCCCGCGCCGACCTCGGCCACGTCGATGGCCGGCACCCCAAGAAGATAGCCGCCGCCCGTCAGAAGGCGCGACGAAATCATGATGCCGCCGCCGACCGAATATTGCTGAGAAAGGACAAACTTGCCGTCTTCGGCCACCGCAGCCTTTGCCGTAGTGCCACCCATGTCAAAGCTGATGAGGTTTTTATGCCCACTTTCGGCTGCGTGGCGCACCGCGCCTACCACGCCTGCGGCCGGACCGGATTCGATGATGCTGACCGGACGGCGCGACGCACCGTCTGCGGTGGTCAGACCACCGTTCGACTGCATCAGGCGGATGGGAGCTGACATGCCGCCTGCGCCCAAATCGTCAGTCAGTGTTTTCAGGTAGGAAGCGACGATTGGCTGAATATAGGCATTGATAACGGTGGTGGAGGTGCGTTCGTATTCCTTGATCTGGGGCAGGACGTCCACGCTGAGGCTGACGGGCATACCAGGGGCCAGATCCTCGATCACTTCGCCGATCAGCCTTTCATGCGCGGGATTGACGTAGGAATTCAAGAGGCAGACGGCGATGCCCTCGACACCTTCGTCCAGCAGGCTGCGCACCGTTTTTTCGATCTCGGCCCGCTCGAGCGGGGTCTCGATGTTCCCCTGCGCGTCGATGCGTTCGGGCACCGTACGGCGCAGGTAGCGTTCGACGAGCGGGATAGGCTTGTCCCAGTGCAGATCGTAGAGTTTGGGCATCCGCAGGTTGCGGATTTCCAGGATGTCGCGGAAGCCCTGTGTGGTTATCAGCCCGATATGCGCACCCTTGAATTCTAGAATGGTGTTCGACCCTACGGTCGTTCCATGCAGGAACTCGTGGATATCGCTGAGCGTGAGGCCGGAATCATCGAGAAACTTCGTCAACCCTTCCGTGATAGCCTTGGCGTAGTTGTCGGGGGTGGACGACACCTTGCGCGTAAGCGTGCGGCCGTCTCCGGTGACGAGAACGAGGTCGGTGAATGTGCCGCCAATGTCTATTCCGACGCGGCAACCGAGGGTGCGGGCTGTATCTGGCATTGGTTTGATCCTGATCTTCTTAGGCAAAACTCAGTCGCCCCAGGCGACGGTTTCGGTTTTGGCTTTTTTCGCCAGTTCGGCGCGCTGCCGGGCGGTCGCGTCTTCGTCCACAGCCAGCTTGCCTTCGGTCATGACGACGCCATAGACATTGCGGGCCTGCGCGCGGGAGACAAGTTCGTTGCGCACATCGCGCAGCACAGCATCCGGATCACGCTCCAGCGGGTTGCCCCAGCCGCCACCTCCCGGGAGGACATAGCGGAAGCGGTCATTCTCAGTGATTCCTTCTGTCACTTTTGATCCGATGTGGCGTTCCTCGCCATTGGTGATCATGTGGACTGTTCCGGGTTGCCCGGCCTTGCCGCCATATAGACCGTAAGGGCGCACCGTCTGCCGGTCGGCGCGGAACTGCAACGTCGCTTCCGGCACCCTGATGCGATACTCGCGATAGAAGGGCGCACCGCCACGATATTTGCCCGCGCCGCAACGGTCCGGCGCAAATTCATAACCGGTGATCTGGATCGGATGTTCGGATTCGATCTGTTCGACCGATTGCGACGCCATGTTGACGAAGATGTTGGAAATCCCGTCGACCCCGTCCGCCCAGGGGCGTCCGCCCCAAGTGCCGCAAGAGAAATCGACATAGACGAAACGCTCTCCATCCGGGTGGAACCCGGCTAGGGCGACCCCGACATTGCCGCCATCGGAAGCGGCGAACACTCGGTCGGGCACCATCATCGCCAGCGCGCCAAACGCGCAGTCCAGCATGCGGAAACCGGTCAGAGCACGCGCCGCGCAAGCGCCGGGCAGGGCGATATTGGCGATTGTTCCCTTGGGCGCCGTGGTGGTGAGAACCCGGAAAATACCGTCATTGTTAGGAATCCCCGACGGAATGATTGAACGCAGCGCAGTGTAGGACGCCGCTTCAGTCACGGACAGGGTGGCGTTGATCGCACCCCTGACCTGTGGCGCAGAGCCGGTCCAGTCGAACTCGATATGCTCACCCTTCTTGCGCACGGTGACGAACAGGCGGATCGGCTTGCCCAGATCGTAACCGTCATCGTCGATCCAGTCCTCGAAGGAAAACTCGCCGTCGGGCAGTTCGGCAAGAGCGGCACGCGCGAGGCGTTCGGTATAATCCGTCACGCTCTGCATGAAATCTTGCGAAGCCTGGGTGCCGTAGCGCACGAATAGTTCGACGACCTTGCGGCTGGCCATCCGGCAGGCAGCCAACTGCGCGCGCAGATCGCCGAACAGTTGCACCGGCAGGCGCACATTGGCGCGCAGCAGCTCCCATAGCGTTTCGTTTTGTGTGCCAGCCGAATAGAGCTTTTGCGGCGGGATGCGCAGTCCTTCGGCGTAGATTTCCGTCGAATTGACTGCGTTCGAACCGGGTACATGTCCGCCCACGTCGACATGGTGCGCGGTCGAGGCCGCGAATGCGATGCGCCGCCCCTCGTGAAACACCGGTTCCAGAATGAAGATGTCGGGCAGGTGCATGCCGCCCTCAAACGGGTCGTTAAGGATGAACACGTCGCCGTCATGGATGTCATCGCCGAACTTGTCGATGACCGCCTTGAGCGCCGTGCGGATCGACCCCAGATGCACCGGCAGAGTCAGGCCCTGGGCGACAAGCCGCCCCTCAGCATCTGCAAGCCCGGTAGAGAAATCCATGTTGTCCCGAAGCACACCTGAATAGGTCGTGCGGCAAATCGTGACGGCCATTTCATCCGCTACCGCGAAAAGCTCGTTTTTGAACAGTTCGAAGTCAATGAACGAGTGGGAGTCGTTGCTAGCTGCGCTGGTGGGGGGGGGCGACGACTGAGGCATGTTCATGGATCGACCTTGAGTGTGGTTTCGCACTGGTAAGGTAATTAGTTTCTTACTTACTGCCCGTCAATAGGAATGTTGAGCAACGCCGAAATGGGCGGCAGTCGCAGGGTGGGGCGGGAAGCGGCGTTAGTCAGTGAGGCGCGGGCGCTTCGACAGGTTGGTCGTTGCAGGGGTGTCGGTCGAATAATCGATGCCTTATGGAGCTTTTTTCCTCCTTCCCGTCAGTGCAAAGGCGTGAGGTGTGCCCTGGGTGGTCGTGCCTGTGTCGCCCAATCATTGGGTAGTGGCAGCAATTCCGGCCGGTGAGAATCTGCTGCCGGCACTGGGATCAAAAAAAATGTTGACAGCTGCAAGTAAGTAAACATTGTATGACATAAGGCGCTCAAATGTGGCGCCATCAATTCAAATTCCGGCCTTTGCGCTGACCGGTTTGTGCGCTTTGCCCGCAGGGGAGGGGAAGCATCTTCAAATGGCTTCAAAATCCGAGACCGCAAATGCGCCGACCATCATCCGGGCGATCAACGCGCTGAATAGCGCGCTTGGGGCCGTGGCGGCATGGCTCATGCTCCCGGTGGTGTTGATCTGTTTCACGGTCGTGATCCTGCGCTATGCATTCGGAACCGGCTATGTCTGGATGCAGGAACTCTTCATCTGGGGCCACGGCATAGCGTTTCTGTCGGCAGCAGCCTATACGTTCCAGAACAACGGGCACGTCCGGGTGGATGTATTTTACAGCACTATGAGTGAACGCTCAAAGGCGCTCGTCAACATCCTCGGCGTAGTGGTTCTGCTGTTCGTCACCTGCGGCGCGCTGTTCTATGTATCGCTGCCGCAGGTCATCACGTCGTGGAAACTGGGCGAGCGGTCCACCAGCCTCTCAGGTCTCGATCACGCATACGTCCTAAAGGGATTCGTCCTGGTTTTCTGTGTGACCTGCATTCTGCACGGGATCGTCCTTCTATGGGAAAGCTGGAGAACTCTGCGCAGTCCAGAGAAGGGAGACACGGCATGAGCGGCGCCGAGATCGGAGAATTCCTGTCGATACTAATGGTGCTGTGCACCTTCGCAGCGCTGCTTCTAGGCTTTCCGGTGGCGTTCACCCTAGGGGGTATTGCCACGATCTTCGCCTTCATCGCTTCGTGCTACGACGCCTTTTTCTGGCCGCTTATGTCCAGCCTGCTCAGCCGGATCTACGGGATCACCACCAGCGATACCCTGATCGCGATTCCGCTCTTCGTCTTCATGGGAGTCATGCTGGAAAAATCGAAGATCGCGCAGGAACTTCTGGAAACGATGGGGCAGCTTTTTCGGCAGCGCCCCGGCGGCCTCGGCATTTCGGTGATTGTCGTGGGCACGATGCTGGCCGCCTCGACGGGAATTGTCGGTGCGACAGTGGTGACGATGGGGCTGATCAGCCTGCCAACGATGCTGCGCGCAGGTTACAACAAGAGCCTCGCCGCGGGCATCATCTGTTCGTCCGGTGCGCTGGCCCAGATCGTGCCGCCCTCGACCGTCCTGATCCTGCTGGCGCACCAACTGCAGGGCACCTACATGGAGGCCAGCATGGCGAAGGGCAATTTTGCCGCCGTGCCGGTATCGACCGCTGACCTGTTCGCCGGGGCGATGGTGCCGGGTTTGCTGCTGGCGTTTTGCTACATCGGCGTCGTCTGGCTTTATTCCCAGTTCCGTCCCGAAACCTGCCCGCCCGTCGCGAATGAGCTGCAGGAAAGCGGGCTGATGTTGAAGGCAATCAAAAGCCTTTTCCTTCCGTTGCTTCTCATCATTCTGGTTCTGGGATCGATCTTGGGCGGGTTCGCCACGGCCTCAGAATCCGCATCGGTGGGCGCGGTCGGAGCCATGGGCCTGGCAGCTTGCCGATGGCGGCTCCGCCTCTCGATCCTGCGCGACGTCTGCGTGGCCACCTTACTGATCAGCACAATGATATTTGTCATCCTGATAGGCGCTACCTACTTTTCGTTGGTGTTCCGCGGCCTCGGCGGCGAGGAACTGGCTCAAGACAGTCTGTCGCTCGTACCCGGCGGCCTTATGGGCGCGACGCTAACGGTGCTGGCAATTCTGTTTTTGCTCGGATTCTTCCTCGACACGTTTGAGATCATCTTCATCACCACGCCGATCTTTGCGCCGGTCCTATTCATGCTTGGCGCGGATCCGATCGTTGTAGGCGTTACGATGGGGCTGACATTGCAAACGGCCTATCTGACACCGCCGTTCGGATTCGCAATCTTCTATCTGCAGGGCACGACCGACCAGTTGGAAACAACGACGATCTATCGCGGGGTGATACCGTTCATCCTGATTCAGGTGCCGTTCATCGTGTTGGTCGTGCTGGTACCCGAACTGACTACCTGGCTTCCAGGGATCCTAAAGAATTGACCTCATAACAAGCCAACAACAACACCAACAGAAGGAGAGACTTGACATGGAAAGACGGCAATTTCTGACCCGCGGGACCGTAGGGGCCGTGACTGCGGGCATCGCATCGTCGCTGGCCGCGCCTGCCCTGTCGCAGGACCGCAAGAAATGGCGGATGATCACGACTTGGCCCAAGGGCTCGCCCGGACTGATGACAGGCGCAAACGTCGTCGCCGATTTCATTAACAAGGCCTCGAACGGCCGCCTGTCCATCGAGCTTTACGGCGCCGGCGAGATTGTCCCGGCCTTCGAGGCGCTGAATTCGGTGGCGAGCGGATCGGTCGAGATGGGGCATGGCTATCCGTCCTACTGGTCGGGCATCAATGCTGCGATGAACTTTCTCGCGCCGGTCCCGTTCGGCCTGACCCCCCAGGAACAATATGCCTGGTTCCGCTATGGTGGAGGGAATGAGCTGTCGCAGGAACTGTATAACGAACTTGGTCTGCAGTTTTTCGTCAGCGGTAACGTCATGGCGCAGGGTCATGGCTGGTTTAATCGCGAGATCAACTCGATCGATGACTACAAGGGCCTAAAGATGCGCATCGGTGGTCTGGGCGGGCGTGTCGCAGCGGCTGCTGGCGCGACCGTGGTCAGCATTCCGCTAGGCGAGGTTCTGCAATCGTTGCAGACGGGCAATATCGACGCGGCCGAATTCGTCGGTCCGTTGAATGATCTGGCCTTCGGTCTCTATCAGGCGGCCAGCAATTACTACTGGCCGGGCTGGCAAGAGCCGAGCGGCATCATGGACTGTTTCATCAACATGGACGCCTGGAACACACTGGATGACGACCTGAAAGAAATTGTGCGCGGCGCAAACGGGCTGGCCAACGAAGTGGTGATGAGCGAATACGTCGCGCGGAACGCCGAGGCGCTGGAGGTCATGACCAATCAGCACAACGTGAGCGTCAAGTACCTGAGCGACGACACGCTGGAGGCCCTAGCCAAGCTGTCCAAGGAGGTCGTCGCGGAGGAGGCGTCCAAGTCCCCGATGAGCGGCCGTATCCATGAAAGCATGACCGCCTTCATCAAGAAGGTTTCGCCCTATTCGAAGGCAGCGGACGCAGCCTTCCTGAATGCACGGGAAAAGTTCGTGTCATAATGGGTCGCCGGCCCCAAGGCGGGTCAAGCGAAGGTTCGAATGCGGGCGCGGTGGTTAGACCGCCGTGCCCGCATCAAGGGTAGGGGTCGGTCAGGACGCCGCAGAATTTGAGGCGCGGCCTTGGATAAACGTAAACGCTGTCCGGTTCCCGCCTACCAGCCGTCATCCTGATAGGATTGGGCCTGCACTACACAGCCGTCGCTGTGTGGCGGGTCGCTGCCGGCCACGCTTCCCGGATGGGGGCGGTCGCCATATCATCTCGGGATCAAACCAGATCGTAAGCGACCCGCGTCGCTTCAGCGCCTCATTGTAAGCCGACCAGTTCGTGGTCTTGTACTTCGTCGCGGCCCAACTGCTCATGCGATCCAGCTATCACACTGGATTCACGCAGTGAATCCCTCAACCGATTTCTGCAACAAAGCCTCTCACCAGCAGAAGCAGAGGCAAGCTTTTGCGCGGCTCTAGAAACTGAAGACGTGGCCACGTACCTGGTCGAAATCAGCCCCCGGCAAATCTGGGGCTGTTCAGGATCAGATCAAAACGCGGCGATCGAAGCCATCAAATCTTACGGAGCAACCGCCTTCATGCGCGGCTACAATATCATCCCGTTCCGCAAATCCTGAAATGCCGTGGGACGGGAGCACTGCTTACGATGAAACGATTCAGACGAGAAGATAGTTCAGCAAGATGTCTTCGATATGCAGCTTGGTCTGCTCTTTCCACGTGCTATCCTGCAGGTCGGTCTGCAGGGTCCAGGACAAAGTGTGCTGGTTCGCAACAGGTACCCAGCATAGCGAAAACATCGAGAGCCAGAACTGCTGCGCATCAATTTCCTTGTGGAACTGGCCGTCTTCCTGTCCGCGCTTCAATGTGGCGGCGACCAAATCGCGCAGGCGCGCCGTCATCTGCGGCACCAGTTGCGACTGCTTGAGATATCGCGCGTACAACAGGTTTTCGCCCATCACGAGCCTGATCAAGTCAGTGTTGCGTTGAAAGTGATCGAAAGTGAAACGGATCAACTTGCGGAACGCCATCTCAGGGCGCAGGTTTTCGATGTCGAGGCGAATTTCGGCTTGGCGTACATCAGCATAAACCCGTTCCAGCGCGGCGATGTAAAGATTTTCCTTGCTCTCGTAGTAATGGTATATCATCCGCATGTTGACTTCCGCCCGTTTGGCGATCTGTTCAACACGCGCGCCATCAAGACCTTTCTCGCTGAATTCCTGAATGGCGACCTGAAGAATGAACTCCTTGGTGCGCGTCCGGTCGCGATTCTTGCCACGTGGCGCGGCCGCCGGTTTCTCGTTACCTGAGGTTTTCATCTGGTCTCCCTTTCATGTTGCGATCCGGTCCGCCGCAGTTCTTTACGCAAAATGTACTTCTGGATCTTGCCGGTCTCGGTCTTTGGCAGGTCGCCGAAAACAAAAGATCTCGGAACCTTGAAACTCGCCAGATGCCGACGGCAAAACTCTACAAGTTCAGTTTCTGTCACCTCAGAGCGGGTCGATTTCAGCTCGATGAAGGCACACGGATGTTCGCCCCATTTTTCGTCTGGCCGGGCGACGACGGCCACGTGCTGAACCGCTTGATGCTGTTGAAGCACCTCTTCGATTTCCAGGCACGAAATGTTTTCGCCCCCCGAGATGATGATATCCTTGGCGCGGTCCTTTATTTCGAAGCTGCCGTCCGGGTGGCGTACCGCAAGATCCCCGGTGTGGAACCATCCGCCCCGCATGGCTTTTTCCGTCTCTTCCGGGTCGTCCAGATAGCCCATCATCACCGTGTTTCCGCGCAGTAGCAACTCGCCCATCGAACTGCCGTCACGGGGAAGCTCCTGCAGCGTGTCGGGATTGGCCACGATCGCAGCCTCAATGGCAACCTGCCTATGACCCTGCCGCGTCTTCAGCTTTGCGCGATCCAGCACGGAAAGTGCCGCGAAATTCGAAGGTTTTTCCCAGATCAGACTGGGACCCGTGGTTTCAGTCTGACCGAAAATCTGGATGACGTCGAAGCCAATCGACTCCATTTCGATAATGGTGCGGCTGGCGGGCGGTGCGCCCCCGGTCAAAATGCGGACAGGAGAGGTCAGTCGGTAATCATGCGCTTCGGCCCATTCCAACATCATCTTCATCACCACGGGGGCCGCGCACATATGGGTTATCCGCTCGCTTTCGATTAACTCCATAATTCGCGCCGGATCGATCCGCGGCAGGCAGATATGGGTACCGCCCACGGCCGTCACGCCCCACGTGTGGCTCCATCCGTTGCAATGGAACATCGGCAGGGTCCAGAGATAATTCGTCTGGTCGTCGATCCGCGCGGCCATCACGTTGCCGAGGCTGTTGATGTACGCCCCGCGGTGATGACACAAAACTCCTTTGGGTTTGCCCGTTGTGCCGGAAGTGTAGCTGAGGCTAATCGGAAGCCACTCGTCGGCGGGCAGTCCGGGGCGCGTGTCGTTTGGGGCGGAACTCAGACATTCTTCGTAGTCGGCCGATCCGTCGGGTCGGTTCGTGACATTCGCAGTGACGATCCTGATCGGGTGGTCTGCCATTGCCGCAGCTTCGCAGGCGATATCGAGAGATGCGTCATCGACAAGCATGAAAGGCGCATCGCTGTGGTCGAGAATGTACGTTACTGCCCTGCTATCCAAGCGTGTGTTAATCGCATTTAATACGCCGCCGGCAAGAGGCACGCCAAAATGCGCCTCGAGCAAATAATGGGTGTTGCGCATCATCACGGCAACGGTCTGCCCCGGTTGCAGTCCCTGATGGAGAAGAGCAGAGGCCAAGGCGTGACACCGCTGTTGCAGACTGCGGTAGGTGAGGACCGTCGCGCCATCTTTGACCGCGATCTTGTCTGGAAAAGTATCCGCCGAGCGTTGCAGGAACGAGATTGGCGACAACGGAACGTAATTGGCATACCCTGGCCGCAGATAGGGCGAACGAGACACATCCGGCATAGTCAACTCCAATGATCTGATCTTGGTCCACTTAGCGGCCAAAATCCCTCGCCGCGCTTGGTAACAGTCTTTCCGATACTTAACGCCGGTTTTTGAGGGCGAAACAGGTGTGATTTGCCTCTTGATGGGCAGGCGATGCATCTTGAGCGACACCTTTCCGAGGTTCTGTGGTCGAGGCTCGGTTCGACATGAAGCCAGAACCATAACGGCAGAGGCACACTCAAGGTATAATTAACCTTTTACTTATGGTTTTGAATTGAAGTCAAGGACACGGCATTGTTGTAGAAAGCCGGCTTGAGGCGTGAGAGCCTTTTCTCCCATCGCTGCCAGACGACACGGACGACCTCAGCGACCCCAAGCGAGCTGAAGCGGTCCATGAGGGCGACGCGGGGTGGATTTCAGCGGTCTTGCGGTCGTGGTCGCGTGCTGCGATGCGCTCGCCGAAGGCCTTCATGTAGCACATCTTCGCTTCGCTCTCACGGCGGGTATGGTATCCGATCCACCGTTTCCAGAGCGCCCTGCTGTAGCGCCGGGTGGCGAGCAGGGTTTCGTTTCCGGCCCGCGCAGCCGGGCAGTCGTCTTTTTACGCCCGCCGTTCTTGTGGATCGGGATGATCGGGACGGCGTCTCCCCTGAACGCGATGGTTACGGCTCTCCGCCACGGGCGTGCCTGCATCGCCCTGCTTCAGGATGAACGCCTTCTGCGCCTCCGTGAACTTCGATGCCTTCATGCGAGTCTGCTCCTCTCCCAGCCGGGGAAACGTAGCCGAAATCTCCAGCTTCAAGCGGTCCAGTTTTCAGGGGTCACAGCGCCGGCCCACCCGCGTCGGGCGGGCCGGGTGGCAGGCGCGGCCGTCGAGGCAATGCCTCGACTTGTCGCGGGGCAAATCGGGCGGGGAGTTAGTGCGTGCGAGCAGGCACGCTACGGCCATCTGGATATTAGACGTTCTTTGTTATATTTACGCCACTTATCTCCGCAATTCGAATTGCTTCAAAATCCTTGGGATGACTCCAGAGAGTAGAGCTCAAATTCTGCAGCGTTTCTCCCGTCGACAATCTATTGGCATCATCTGAAAGCCAAGTCATGCGTGATGTAATGGGCTTTGGAATGAATCCACTATCAAACTCCGTGTGACGTGCGCCAACGAGGCAAGTTTCATTTTCGCCCATCGGCATCTGAAGAAGGTTCACGTACGGGCCATTCATGCTGAGTGGCTCTAACTGATTGGGGTATTGCACTATGAAGAAAGCAAGTTCGACACAACGGCCCGGCGCCGCCGCCTCAAGAAAGCCCCTAAACTTCTTTTGCTTGAATTTTGGTAGCGTCTTTCTTGATTGCAGAAAATCAGTTGGAAATTGAATGAAGGCTGCGGGCACAACCT
Organism: Defluviimonas sp. SAOS-178_SWC; assembly: GCF_039830135.1. Taxonomy (NCBI): domain Bacteria; kingdom Pseudomonadati; phylum Pseudomonadota; class Alphaproteobacteria; order Rhodobacterales; family Paracoccaceae; genus Albidovulum; species Defluviimonas sp. SAOS-178_SWC. The sequence continues at coordinate 1,348,881 of NZ_CP156081.1, forward strand.
CACCCTCCATAGGTCGCTTTCGTTTCCATCTTACAAATGAATTCCTGCCATTTAACTTGGGATCCAAGTTTTCCCGTTTTCGGTACTCGGAAGTGAAACCGAATTGATTGTAGGCTGGGGAATGGATCGATAGCTTGATCGAACCGCCAAAGCTCGCAGCCGTCGCATAGACTTGGCGATTTCGCTCCCATATCTTCCAGACTGATGATGATCTTTCATCGCTAGATCCGATCCAGAAGCGAAATGCGTCGATCTCCACTCACGTAGTCCTTTTGTCCACCTCACACATCCAGCTCCTCCACGAACCGCGCGTTCTCGGAGATATACTGGAACCGCAGTTCCGGCTTCTTGCCCATCAGCCGCTCCACGAGGTCGGAGGTCTCGCCGGGTTCGTCCTCGTCGATGCTGACCCGGATCAGTTTCCTTGTCTCGGGGTTCATGGTGGTGTCTTTCAGGTCCTTGGCGTCCATCTCGCCGAGGCCCTTGAAGCGCTGGACGTCGATCTTGCCCTTGCCGCCGAGGCCCTTGGCCAGCATCGCCTCCTTCTCGGCGTCGTCGGCGACGTAGATGCGCCGCGCGCCTTGGGTCAGCCGGTACAAGGGCGGGCAGGCGAGGTAGAGGTGGCCCTTGTCGATCATCGGCCGCATCTGGGTGAAGAAGAAGGTCATCAGGAGCGAGGCGATATGCGCCCCGTCCACGTCGGCGTCGGTCATGATGATGACCTTCTCGTAGCGCAGGTCGTCGATGTTGAACCTGGTGCCCATGCCGCAGCCGAGGGCCTGCGAGAGATCGCTGATCTCCTGGTTGGAGCCGAGTTTGGAGGACGCGGCGCCGAGGACGTTGAGGATCTTGCCGCGCAGGGGCAGGAGGGCTTGCGTCCTGCGGTCCCGCGCCATCTTGGCGGAGCCGCCGGCCGAGTCGCCTTCGACGATGAACAGCTCGGTGCCTTCCCGGTTGGTGGCGGAGCAGTCGACGAGCTTGCCGGGCAGGCGCAGCTTCTTCGTGGCGGACTTGCGGGCGGTTTCCTTCTCCTGCCGGCGGCGCAGGCGTTCCTCGGCGCGCAGGACGAGGAAATCGAGGATCGCGCCCGCCGATTTGGTGTCGGAGGCGAGCCAGTTGTCGAAATGATCGCGCACCGCGCCCTCGGTCATGCGCGCGGCGGCCTCGGTCGCGAGGCGGTCCTTGGTCTGGCCGACGAATTGCGGCTCCCGGATGAAGCACGAGACCAGCGCGCAGCCCCCGGTCATCAGGTCGTCGCGGGTGATCATCTCGGCCTTGCGGTTCTTCACGAGGTCGCCATAGGCGCGGATGCCCTTGAGGATCGCGGACCAGAAGCCGGATTCATGGGTGCCGCCCTCGGGCGTCGGCACCGTGTTGCAGTAGGACTGGATGAAACCGTCGCGCGACGGCGTCCAGTTGATCGCCCATTCGACCGAACCCGGTTCGCCGAACTTGTCGTGAAAGCTGACCTTGCCGGCGAAGGGCCGGTCCGCATAGGTCGAGGAGCCCTGGAGGTTCTCGGCGAGGTAATCCGAGAGGCCGCCGGGGAAGTGGAAGACCGCCTCGGCCGGGGTTTCGCCGTCGTCGATGGCGGATTTCCAGCGGATTTCGACCCCGGAGAAGAGGTAGGCCTTGGAACGCACCATCTTCAGAAGCCGCGCCGGCTTGAAGCGGTGGTGGCCGAAGATCTCCTCGTCGGCATGGAAGGTGACGGAGGTGCCGCGGCGGTTCGGGGCGGCGCCGATCTTCTTCACCGGGCCGAGCGGGATGCCGCGCGAGAAGCGCTGTTCGAAGAGCTCCTTGTTCCGCGCGACCTCGACCACCATGCTGTCGGACAGCGCGTTGACGACGGAGGCGCCGACGCCGTGAAGGCCCCCGCTCGTCTCGTAGGCCTTGCCGGAGAACTTGCCGCCGGCATGGAGCGTGCAGAGGATCACTTCGAGCGCGGATTTGCCGGGAAACTTCGGATGCGGGTCGATCGGGATGCCGCGGCCGTTGTCGCGGATGGTGACGGCGTAGTCGGCGTGAAGCTCCACCTCGATCCGGTTGGCATGGCCCGCGACGGCCTCGTCCATCGAGTTGTCGAGCACTTCGGCGACGAGGTGATGGAGCGCGCGTTCGTCGGTGCCGCCGATATACATGCCGGGGCGTTTGCGGACGGGTTCGAGCCCTTCCAGCACCTCGATGGAGGAGGCGTTATAGTCGTCCGGCTGGCCGGAAAAGAAGTCGTTCGCCATGCGCTCTGCTCGTCTTTATGATTGAGGCGGGATTAGACCATGCGGGGGCGGGCGGGGCAAGCGCATGTGCCCGCCAATCGGGGCGAACGGGCCGAAATATAGGGCCCCGCGCAGTCCGCGAGACGAGGGCGAGTCGCGATGTGGAATGACCGCTACGCGAGGGACGACTATCTGTTCGGAACCGAGCCCGCGGATTTCCTGCGGCGGGTGGAGAGGTTCCTCTCGCCGGGGCAGAGCGCGTTGTGCGTCGCCGATGGCGAGGGGCGGAATTCCGTGTGGCTGGCCGGGCAGGGGCTTCGCGTGACCGCGTTCGATCCGGCGGCGAATGCGGTGGCCAAGGCGCGGAAGTTGGCGAGTGAGCGGGACGTCACAGTCGATTTCCAGCTTTGCGACCTCGACGGTTGGGACTGGTCCCGGCCGTTCGACGTGGTGGCGGGCATCTTCATCCAGTTCGTCGGCCCGGATGAACGGGTCGTGCTTTTCGACCGGCTCGACCGCTCGCTGCGGCCCGGTGGCCTTCTTCTCCTCCACGGCTACGCGCCACGTCAGGTGGACTACGGGACGGGCGGGCCGCCCTATCGCGAGAACATGTACACGCTCGACCTCTTGCGGGAGAGTTTCGCGGGTTACGACGTGCTGAGGGACGCGGATTTCGACGCCGAGGTGGATGAAGGCAAGGGCCATTCGGGCCGCTCCGCGCTGATCGACTTCGTGGCGCGGAAGCCGGGGCGAGAGGGCCACGCAAAGGGGTGAACTAAGGCGCGGCCCGGCGTCCCGGTCATCGAAGACGGCAGACAACTGTTCGTCACGATGCCATGCCGGTGAGACCTATGCCGGCTCCGCCAGCCGCTTTTCCCACATCGCCTTGAAGGCGGGACGCGCGTGGCAGGCGGCGAGCCATTTCTCGATGTCGGGATAGGCCGACAGAAGGGCCGGCTCGGCCTGGGTGTAGCGCACGATTTCGGCCATGTTGATGTCGGCCACCGTGAAACGGCCGCCGATCATGTGGCCGTTTTCGCGCAGGTGGGAGTTGAGAACTCCGAGGGGGCGGCGCAGACGCGCTTCCCCGGCGGCGATCTCGGCCTGGCCTTCCGGAGTCTTCGCGCGACCCTCGGCATGAGCGTACATGATGGTGAGGGCGTGGCTCTCGATGGCGGTCATGCCGTAAAGCGCCCATTGCTCCATCAGGGCGTTTTCCTGTTCGTTCGCGGGGGCCAGCGGCCCGCCGGCCTTCCGGGCGATGTAGAGGTTCATCGCGAGCGATTCCGACAGGACGAAATCGCCGTCCTTCAGGACCGGGACGGCACCGGCCGGGCTGATCGACAGGAAGCCGGGCGACAGCGTGTTGAACGGCGCGTCCTCGGCGCCCGGATCGGGCAGGCGGTAGCCCTGGATCACCGGCACGTGTTCGAACGTCATATCAAGCTCGTTCAAGAGCCAGAAGTTGCGCGAGGCGCGGCTGCGGTAAACGCCGTAGATGGTCAGCATGGTCTTCTCCCGGACTTGGTCACCTCATCGGTAGCGCGAAGAGGTGCGGAACGGTAGCCCCTCGCACGCGCTGGCGCAGATCTGCGCCGTCTGCTCTCGCCACCCTCACGGGAGCTGCTGTGGCGCGGTGCGGGGGGATGGCTGGATCGGTAGGTCCGGGGCCGTGCTTGGCCTGCGATCCGGCGGCGCGCTTGCGCAGAAACGCCGCAGTACCCGGCTGTTTCTAGGGAATTTGACCCGAATCAAGGTCGTCCGCGCCGAAATGTGGCAGCGTTTCCCGGTTCGCACAGGGATGGAGAGGCGCGATGACGGAGGTGGTGACTCAAGCGGCCGGTGACGCGGCGGAAACGATCGAGGGCGAGGGCGCGCCGGGCGCGGCGGCCGCCTCGGCCAGGGTCCGCAAATCGCAGAGCGGTGCGGGTGCGAAGGGGCCGAAGACCTTCCCCGTCGTCAATGCCGACTCCATCCGGCACGCGTTCGAGACCGGGACCTATCCCTATGCGCGGAAGATGGCGCGCGGGATCTATGAGGCGGAGAAGTCGCTGCTCCAGGCCGAGCTTCTCAAGCTCCAGCTCTGGGCGCAGGAGACCGGGCAGAAATTCGTCATCCTCTTCGAGGGTCGGGACGCCGCCGGCAAGGGCGGCACGATCAAGCGCTTCATGGAGCATCTCAACCCGCGCTTCGCGCGCGTCGTGGCGCTCAACAAGCCCTCGGACGAGGAGAAGGGCCAGTGGTTCTTCCAGCGCTATATCGAGCATCTGCCGACCGCCGGCGAAATGGTCTTCTACGACCGCTCCTGGTACAACCGCGCCGGGGTCGAGCGGGTAATGGGCTTCTGCTCGCCGACCGACTACCTCGAATTCATGCGCCAGGTGCCGGAATTGGAGCGGATGCTCGTCCGCTCTGGCATCCGGCTTTACAAATACTGGTTCTCGGTCACCCGTGACGAACAGCGCCGCCGTTTCGAATGCCGCGAGACCGATCCCTTGAAACGGTGGAAGCTGTCGCCCATCGACAAGGCGAGCCTCGACAAGTGGGACGATTACACCGAGGCGAAGGAAGCGATGTTCTTCTACACGGACACCGCTGATGCCCCCTGGACCATCGTCAAGTCAGACGACAAGAAACGGGCGCGCCTAAACTGCATGCGCCATTTCCTCGCCTCGCTCGACTATCCTGGCAAGGACCTGGAGGTCGTGACGGCGCCCGATCCGCTGATCGTCGGCCGGGCGAGCCATGTTGTTCACGGGGCCGACCATATCCTTGGCGCGTCACTCCATCCCGAGATGCGGCGCGCGCGCGCGGAGGACGCGGACGAGGAGGGCAACGGTCCGGTCCCGTCCCGTTCGCACAGGTCGAAAGCAGGGGCAAAGGCGGCACCGGCCGGAGAAAAGACACCCTCCGACGCGGGGTGATCGAGAAGATCGCTCCCTCCGCCTGAAAATGCGGCGGCGCCCCGCCTGATTTCCGGGCAAGGTGGCGGTACGCGGGGCCGTACATGGCGGGGCATTGCCGGTTGCGGGCGTTGGGTATTCCAATCGAGGGCCTTCGGACCCATCTTGTTTCTGCGTTGCAGCAACGCGCGCGCAGAAACGAGTGACTCCGATGCAGGCTCAGATCTTTCCAGGCCTCTCCCTGTCGGCGCTCCCGCCCGATACCCCGCCGGTCCGCACGGAATGGCGCGACCAGCTTCGGGCGCACCTCCTCAGGCTTGGGCCTCAGACGCGGCTGAACCGCTTTCTCGGCGCGAGTTCGGACGCGACAGTCGCGGGCTATGCGGCGCGGGCGGCGCCTGCCGTGCTGATCGAGGCGCGCGTCGGCGGCCAGCTTTGCGGCATGGCCGAGCTTCACGTCCGCCCGGGGCCCCGTCCGGTGGGCGAGATCGCGCTGTCAGTCGAGGATGTCTGGCAGCGTCAGGGGATCGGTGCCGCGCTTTTCGACAGGGCCGTGCTGGAGGCGCGCCGGCGCGGGGTAGGGGATATCTGGATCTTCTACCTCAGGTCCAACCTCGCGATCCGCAAGATTTCCGAACGCGCGGGTTTTACCCGGATCGAGGATGCCGACCCGGCGATGGCGAGCGCCCATCTGGGGCGGCCCGCCGCGGGAGAGGCCGAGGCCGCATGGAACGGCGCGCCGCCGGATTCGCGGGACTGAGGCCGCATCGTCCGCTCTGGACCTTGGCTCATCGCCGGCGTAAGCGTCGGGGATGAGGGAGAGGATGACATATGGCGCCCATGGCCGGGCGCTGCTGGCGCTTGGCGTGCCGCTGGTCGGCTCGAACCTCGCGCAGATGGCGCTGCATGTCACCGATACCGTCATGGTGGGCTGGTACGGGGTGACGGAACTGGCGGCCGTCGTCCTTGGCGCCTCGACCTTCTTCATTCTCTTCATCCTCGGTTCGGGCTTTGCCCAGGCGGTAATGCCGATGGTGGCCTCCGCCCTCGGGCGGGGGGATGAGACCCAGGTCCGGCGCGACACGCGAATGGGGCTTTGGTTGTCGATCCTTTACGGGATAGCGATCTACCCCGCGATGTTCTGGTCGGGGCCGATCCTGCTTGCACTCGGCCAGGCGGGCGAGGTGGCCGCGCTGGGCCAGGACTACCTGCGCATCGCCGGGTTGGGCATGGTGCCGGCCCTGCTGATCATGGCGCTGAAAAGCTATCTCTCCGCGCTGGAGCGGGCCGGGGTCGTCCTCTGGGCGACCCTGTCCGGGGTGGTTTTGAACATGGCGCTCAACTGGGCGCTGATCTTCGGCCACTGGGGCGCGCCGGAGCTTGGCGTGAAAGGGGCTGCGATCGCCTCGGTCGCGACGCAGGTCCTGACCCTCGCGGTCATGGCGTTCTATGCCGATCTCAATCCGGACTTGCGGCGTTTTCACCTCTTCCAGCGATTCTGGCGGCCGGACTGGCCGGCCTTCCGGCAGGTGTACCGGCTCGGCTGGCCCATCGGGCTCACCGGTCTGTTCGAAGGCGGGATGTTCGAGGCGGCGGCGCTGATGATGGGCTGGATCGGCACGATGGAGCTTGCGGCCCACGGGATCGCGCTCCAGATCACGGCCGTCACCTTCATGGCGCATCTTGGTCTTGCGAACGCGGCGACGGTGCGTGTCGGGCGGGCGCAGGGCGTCGGCGACCTCGTGGCGCTGAAGGACGGGGCGCTGATCGCGGTCGGGATGTCGATGTGCGTGACGGCGGCGGTCGTCGTGATCTTTCTCGCCCTGCCGGAGCCGCTCATCCGGCTCTTTGTCGATCCGGCGAACCCGCTGGCCCCGGCGATCACCGCCTATGCGGCGACGCTTCTCGCAGTTGCGGCACTCTTCCAGCTTGCGGACAGCACCCAGGTGCTGGCGCTGGGTCTCTTGCGGGGGGTGCAGGACACGCGGGTGCCAATGCTGATCGCCTCGGTCAGCTATTGGCTCATCGGCATTCCGTCGAGCTATGTGCTCGCCTTCCCGCTCGGGCTCGGCGGCACCGGTCTCTGGTTCGGGCTGGTCGTCGGGCTCGCCGTGGCCGCGGTTCTGCTGATGAGCCGCTTCTGGGGCCGCTGGGGCCGGGCGGCGGCGGCCCCCTGAGAAGGCGGGCCGATCCGATCGAGACGCCTTGCGGCGTCACGCCTTTGTTTGCGCCGCGCGGAGGCGCGGCGGGGGCCTCCGGCGGGGATATTGTGCGCAAGGTGAAGGGGAGGGGGCCTTGCGGCCTCCGTCTCGACCAAACCTTGCCGACGGCCGCATTCCGAGCCCCCGCGCAGAAGGCGGGGGGGGGCGAGACATCGCTTGGCGCCCTTCAGGGCGCCGCATCTGAATTACGCCTCGACTGATCTGGCCGCGGTCAGGTTTCGCCGGTTCCGGCCGCCTTCATCAACCGCTCGGATTTCTTGCGCACCAGCACCGTGCGCAGATCGTGCATCGCCAGCAGGAGCGCATCGGTGATGTCGTCGAGCTGCCCGTCCGTTGCCTTCGACTGCGCCCATTGCGTCGTCAGGTTGAGGTGGTCGACCGCGCGGTGGATGTCGTCGATGTCGCGCCGGGCGAGCAACGCCTGCCGCTCGGCCAGCCATTCGCGGATCGTGCGCAGATCGGTCTCGGTCAGGTCCCGGTCGCCCTGGGGGCGGATCTCGCCGTTCTTCACGTTGACGAGGGCGATCTGATCCATCTCGATCCGCCGCTGACGGTTTTCCGTGTCGACGCGAAAGACCGCCGCGCCGTTTTCGCGGATCCGGAAATAGTAGTCCGGCAGATCGCCCGCCATGCCTCTCCCTCAGCGCAGACCGGCGCAGAACGCCTGAATCCGTCCGCAGGCCTCTTCCAGCGCCGCGTCCGAGGTAGCGTAGCTGACGCGGAAGTTCGGCGAAAGCCCGAAGGCCGCGCCGAAGACCACGGCGATGCCGGTTTCCTCCAGAAGGGCGGTGGCGAAGTCCTCGTCGTTTCCGATCGTCGCGCCGCCGGCCGAGGTCTTGCCGATGCAGCCCGAGATGTCGGGATAGACGTAGAAGGCGCCTTCGGGGCGCGGGCATTTAAGGCCCTTGGCCTGGTTCAGCATCGACACGACGAGGTCGCGGCGGCGTTGGAAGGTCTTCTTGTTCTCGGCGAGGAAGCCCTGCGGCCCGTTCAGCGCCTCGACGGCCGCATATTGCGCGATCGAGCAGGGGTTCGACGTGGACTGCGACTGGATCGTGCCCATCGCCTTGATGAGTTCCACCGGACCGGCCGCGTAGCCGATGCGCCAGCCGGTCATCGCGTAGGCCTTGGAGACGCCGTTGCAGGTCAGCGTGCGGTCGTAAAGCCCGGGTTCGACCTGCGCCGGCGAGACAAACTCGAAATCGTCGAAGACGAGGTGTTCGTACATGTCGTCCGACATGACCCAGACATGCGGGTGCTTCATCAGGACGTCGGTCAGCGCCTTCAGTTCATCGCGCGTGTAGCCCGCGCCCGTCGGGTTCGACGGCGAGTTGAAGATGAACCACTTGGTCTTCGGCGTGATCGCGGCGTCGAGCTTATCCGGCGTCAGCTTGAAATTGGTCTCGATCCCGCATTCCACGGCCACCGGCGTCCCGCCCGCCAGAAGCACCATGTCGGGATAGCTCACCCAGTATGGCGCTGGGATGATCACCTCGTCGCCCGGATTGCAGGTGGCCATCAGCGCGTTGTAGAGCGTCTGCTTGCCGCCGGTGCCGACGGTGATCTGGTTCGGCCTGTAGCTCAGCCCGTTCTCGCGCTTGAACTTGGCGCAGATCGCCTCTTTCAGTTCCGGGATGCCGTCGACGGCGGTATATTTCGTCTTGCCCTCGTCGATGGCGCGCTTCGCGGCGTCCTTGATGTTCTGGGGCGTGTCGAAATCCGGCTCCCCGGCGCCGAGGCCGATGACGTCCTTCCCGGCAGCCTTCAACTCCCGCGCCTTGTTGGTCACCGCGATGGTCGGCGAGGGTTTGACGCGGGCCAGCGTGTCGGAAATGAACGGCATTGGTCGGAACTCCGGTTTGTAATCGCCGGGCCCATGTCTTAGTTTGCCGTCTCGTCCCGTTCAAGCGACATCGGAAAGGAGAGGCTATGACAGAGGACAACGCGGCAGTTGCCGAGAAAAACTGGTACAGCGAGGAAACCGCGACTTTCGGAGACCGTCTTGCCGGCGCCCGGGAGGCGATGGGCCTCAGCCAGAAGGATCTGGCCCAGCGGCTCGGTGTCCGCACCAAGGTGATCCAGGGTTGGGAGGAGGACCTGAAGGAGCCGCGCGCCAACCGCTTGCAGATGCTCGCCGGCATGCTCAACGTCTCGCTCATGTGGCTCCTGACCGGTGAGGGCGACGGGATTGAGGCGCCGGATGCGCGTTCGGCGATGTCGGCCGAGAGTGCCGCTCTCTTGCCGGAAATCCGCCAGATCCGCACCGAGATGGGCGATCTCGCGGACCGGCTGGGCAGGCTCGAATCCCGCCTCCGCCTCGCGCTGACGAGCGAGGCCGCATGACCGAGGAAGCGGCCGACCGCCTCAAGCGGATGACGATGCGGTCGTGGCGGCGGGGCACGAAGGAAATGGACCTGATCCTCGGCCCCTTCGCCGACGCGCATCTGGCGGCGATGATGCCCGCCGCGCTCGACCTTTACGAT